>DASYGP010000010.1:0-10109 GCA_035999615.1 Mycobacteriales bacterium | reverse complement strand
GTACCAGGCGGCGATGCAGTCCGACGGCAACATCGTCGTGTACAGCAACGGGCGGCCACTGTGCTCCACGCGCACCTGGGGCAACCCGGGCAGTGCGCTGGCCATCCAACCGGATGGCAATCTGGTGTTGTACAGCGCGGGTGGGCAGCCGGTGTGGTCGACCCGGACCGCTGGATCCGGCGGGCAGAACACCCTGGTGATGCAGGACGACGGCAACTTGGTGCTCTACGGCCCGCACGGGGCGTTGTGGAGTAGCGCCACCCCCGGCACCGACGCGCTGAACGCGCCGGGCCGGCTGCTGGCCGGGCAGTTCCTGCACTCGGCGAACGGCCGGTTCCGGCTGGCCCAGCAGGGCGACGGGAACCTGGTGCTCTACGGCGACGGGCGGCCGATCTGGGCCACCGGCACCGACGGCTCCCCGGGCGCGACCCTGGCCCTGCAGACCGACGGGAACCTGGTCGTGTACGACATCAACAACCAGCCGATCTGGTCCTCCCGCACCGCCGGGACGCGCGCGAACCACCTCGTCCTCCAAGACGTCGGGAAACTGGTCCTGTCGGCCGGCCGGGTCGCGGTCTGGACGATGCCCAAGTCCTGAGCCGGTGTCAGGACCTGCCTTACGGCTGCTGGCACTGCGGTTCGTCCGGCGCGGACGGCGGATGCACCACCCGCGATAACGCAATGACCGCGACCCCGAGCAGCAGCAACAGCAGTCCCAGCCCCGTCCCGGCGGCTGGTCCGTGTCGGATCCGTTCGTCGTAAACGAGCACGCCAATGGCGATGCTGAGCAGCGGGTCCACCGTCGCGATCGCGGGGAGGCTCGCCGCCAGCGGCCCGGCCTGGAAGGCGAGTTGGTTCAGCAGCAGACCACCAGCGCCGAGCACGATCAAGGTGTACAGCTGCCAGCTCCCGATCAGCGCCAGCGGGCCGCGGAGGGCAATGTCGGTGACCGCCTTCAGCAGGGCGGCGGTGCCGGCGTAGGTGGCGCCCACCGCGATCCCCAGCAGCGCGGCTGATCGTCCCCCCGAGGTCTGCCGGCGGCCCAGCGCGACGCAGACCCCGGCGAGCAGCACGCCGATGACGGCTGCTGCGACGGCGGGCGCACGATCAGCCCCGTCCGTCACCGGCATGCGGTGCCCAGCGGTCCCCGCCAGCAGCAGAAATGCCGTCAGCGCGGCGGTGACGACCACGCCCCATCCGATTTCGCGTCGGCTGATCCGCCCGGCCGTTCCCTGGCGCAGGACCAGGGCGAAAAGCAGCCCGCTGATGAGCAACGGTTGCACCACGGCCAACGCCCCCAAATGCAGGGCAACGATCTGCAAGGACAAGGCGACGGCGTCGGCGACGATGCCGCCCAACCACAGGGGATGAGCAAGCGTGGCCCGAATGAAGGGACCCACGGCCCGCGGGTGCATCGTCTGGGCATCGGGAACCTGGCTTGCGCTGACGTGCTTGAGCGAGGTTGCCACCGCGAAGGCGAAGGCTGAGCTGAGACTGGCTGCTACTACGGGCCATCCGCCCACCGACGTTGAGTTCCCCTCTTATTCACAGAGCCGGGCGGCGCCGGGGCTTGGTCAGGCGCCGTGGCGCACCGTGGGGCGCAGCGGGTGAATGCCGGGCGGCTGGGCCAACGCGTCGCCGGCGGCGGCCAGCGCCTGCTGCACATGCGGGGTCTGCAGGTGGGCCTCCAGGTCGGCCTGCGCGCGCCAGCTTTCCACGGTGATGAATGTCCCCGGGGCGGCGAGGGACTCGAACAGCTCATACCCCAGGCAGCCTTCCTCGGCGCGGGTCGGTGCGACCAGCGCCTCCAGCGCCTGCTGCACGGTGCCCTCCGCGCCAGCCTTGGCGATCAGCAGGGCGACAACCTTCACCTCAGCCATGGGACTCCTTGGGCGCGACAGTGATCCATCACCGTAGCCGGACCGGAGCTGCCTTCGTAACCCTGACCGGCGGTGTGCGGTGCAGTTCCTGCAGCACCACGCGGGCCGCATCCTCGAACGTGGGCACGGTTCGCCACGGCTCCGGGCAGTCCCTGCCCACCGGACGGTGCGCATGTTCACCGGTGAGCACTCGGACGCAGCGCAGCCCGGCGCCGGCCGCGCCGGCTACATCTTTCGCGGCGCTGTCCCCGATGTGGATGGCCTGCGCGGCTGGGACGCCAAGCTGGGACAGGGCCTCGAGGAACGGTGCGGCGGCGGGCTTGCGGGCCGCTCGACCACCCAGCTCGTCGGAGATGACCACGCAACTGATGCCTCGGCAGGCTGCGGTGAGCCGGAGTGCGGTCAGCTTCGCTTGTTGGGTGCGGGGGTTACCGTCGGTGATGACGGCGATGCGCAGGCCGGCGGCCCGCAGCGTGTCGAGGGACCTGGCGACGCCCGGATAGAGCGGCAACCGGGCCGGAGCATGCGCGGTGAAGGCCTCCACCAGCGGGGGCACGTCCCAGGGCTGCCCGCCGCACACGGCCAGCGCCCGATCGATGATCCGGCCCCGGTCGCTGCCTTCCGCGGCGATCGCGAGCAGCGCCGCGTGGAGCTCGGCGCGGTCCAGGCCACGGCGAGTACCGGCGTCGGCCACCGCCGACCAGGCGCCCTCCAGCCACCGCGCCTGCGCGAACAAGGTGTCGTCGAGGTCGACGGTGACGGCGCGCACCGGGGCGGCTCGCTCACCGCCGGGCGAATTCACGGTTTCGCTTGCGAAGCGGTTGCGGCGGCGGGGGTGCCGCGATGAGCGCCGGTTCCTGCGGGGTCAGCAGCTGGCGTAGGGAAGGGTCGGTCAGGGCCCGGCAGATCTGCTCGGCACTGCGGCCGTTCCCGTAGGGGCAGGGGAGGGCGGCGACCCGAACCTGCTCCGCGGGGCTGGTGAGGTGTTGGACGGCGGCGAGCGCCCGGCCGCAGTCCGGACCGGTGAGCACGGCGGCCCCGCTGGCGATCCCCTCCCATCGTGGGGTGCTGTGCCGCATCACCACGGCCGGGACGCCGAAAAAGGCGGCCTCCTCCTGCAGCCCACCGCTATCGGTCACCACCACCTGGCTGGTGGACAGCGCGGTCAGCAGCTCGCGGTAGGGCATCGGCTCGCAGACCTGCACGCCGGGGGCCGACCGGACTTCGTCGATCCAACCAGCCTGCTCCAGCCGGTCCCGGGTCCTTGGGTGCAGCGGCATCAGCACCGGGCCATGCCGCTCGCCCAGGGCATTGATGAGATCGACCAGCTGCCTGAGTCGTTCCGGGCTGTCGACGTTGGTGGCCCGGTGCGCGGTGAGCAGCACCCCGGCCCGTTCGCGCAGCGGGCGGATGCCGACGCCGCTGGACACGATCGCGTCGATGACCGGATTCCCGACGACCCGCACCCGTTCGGCGGGGACCCCTTCGGCGGCGAGAAAGTCCGCCGCCCCACGGGTCGGAGCCAGGTGGACGGTCGCGAGCGCGACCATCATCCGTCGGTTGACCTCCTCCACCGACCGCTCGTTCTGGGAACGCAGGCCGGCCTCGAGGTGGATCACGCCAACCCCGAACCGCCGGGCCGCCATCGCGAACAGCGGAGCCGTGTAGGTATCGCCGAGAACGAGGATGCCGTCCGCTGGTTGGGCCGCGAGCTCCTGGAAGGCCGACGCCAGCAGCTGGCCGAGGCGCTCGCCCTCGGTGCCCGACAGCCGCCAGATCACGTCCGGGCGCAGGCCCGCGCCCGCGAAAATCTCCTCGTACATGGCGGGGTCGTAGTGCTGGCCGGTCGCGATGCAGCGGACCTGGTGCCCGGCCGCGCTGAGTGCGGTAACTACCGGCGCGAGTTTGATCACCTCCGGGCGGGTGCCGACCGGCACGGTGAGCCGCAACCCGCTCATTCGGCAAAGACCTCACGGAAGTAGCGCAGCATGGTGACGCCGGGGCGCGCGATCAGGCGTTCAGGGCGGACCGGAAGTCCCAGGACCGCCCGAAGGTATTCCTCCACCAGGTCAGCGCCCGCGTGCAGGCTCAGCGGCAGGCCTCCCGCAAACCGGGGGTTCACCTCGTGGATCACGACGTTGCCCTCACCGGTGACGAACCCCTGGACGTTGGCCGGGCCGATCAGGCGTACGGCTTTGAGGACCTGCTCGCAGACGTGCATGACCTCGGCATGCTCGAAGGTTTCCCCCTTGGTCGAGATGCCTGCCTTGGTCTCCAGCCGCCACCGCGGCGAGGCCCCGGCGAGTGCTCCGGTCGTGTCCATCAGCGCGTCACAGGTGAATTCCCGACCGATGACCAGACCCTGCACGAGCGGTTCGGGGACGGCGCTCAGCGCCGCGGCGAGTTGCCGCTTGGTGCGGCACGTCCAGATGTCGCGGGAACCTCTCCCGTACCGAGGTTTCACGACCCACGGGCCGGCGACACTCCCGGCGCCGCCGAGTTCCGTATCGGGGGTGGGGAGCCCGGCGGCGCGCATGGACTCGGCGAACGCCCACTTGTCCGTGCAGCTGTGGACCGTGTCCCGGCTCGGGAACAGCGTCCGCACCGCGGCCTCGTCGAGGTATTGCTTGCCGGCGATCAGCGCCGGGTATTCCTCGGCCACCGTGCAGATCAGCGCCTGGGCGTTGCCCAATGTCGCGGCACGCAGCAACGCCGCGAGATAGGCGGGGTCGTCGCATCGCGGCACCACATGCCCCTCAGCGGCCAGCCGCAGGCCAACAGCCATCGGATCGGCGTCGACGGCAATGACGTGATGGCCGCGTGCGCGCAGCGCCTCGATGACGGCGACGCCAGCGGGGCCGCCCGCGCCGGTCACGACGACCCGGACGGGGCTCAGGGCGTCGGCGTCCGCGACGTGGAGGCGCGGCGGCGTCGGGGTGTCTGTCTCGTGGACGGTGTCGCTGTTGCGCTTGAATCGCTCGGCTCGGGCCGGGTCCAGCGACGGGACCCCCACCGACCCGGGGACGCCGGCGAGGAGCGGCTCGGAGGTGTTGTTGGCACCCCGAAGTTCGGGGTGCCGCTCAAGATAGGCGCGAGCCCACAGCCGGAGTTCAACCAGTCGCGGCGTCGACGCCGGTTCCCATTGCCGTTCGGCCACCACCCGGACAACCGCGGTCAGCACCTGCTGGTCGGACTCGTCCCGGACCAGCCGGAGGAGCGGCAGGGCGCTGGCGGCGAGCCCAAGTTCCCCCGCCTGGCGTACCGCGTCGATGCGGGCCGCGGGGCTCTCATGTTGCAAGGCGGTGCGCACTGAGTGGCGCACCCGCAGCGCCACGGAACCGCGCCAGAGCAGGGCACCAGCCACCGCAAGGACGCCTATCGCGAGCAGCGCCACGGTGCCCGTCGAGACGCCGAACGTTGTTCCGCCGGCGAGCAGGTGGCTGGGCATACTGAGCCAATCGGGTGAGCGTTTCCCGGACTTGAGCGGGCGCAAGGTCTCGTTACAGGACGTCGCTGGTCCGCGCGGCCCGGGGGATCTGCGCGGTGGCACTGGGCAGCATCAGATAGAGCATGAGCAGGAAGCCGCCCAGCGTGTACAGCAGGCCAAATATCGTGCCGAGCCAATCGTGGAACAGCACCAGGCCCGACGGCCCGAACTGCAATCCTGCCCACAGCGACCCCGCGATGCGCAGCACGTTGCAGCCGAGTACGAACACCGCCGCGGCGACGAAGGCGAACAGCCGGCGCAGGCGCTTTCCGCGGAGCACACACAAGGCGATGGCGGCCAGCGCGAGCAGCGATACCAGGGAGGAACAAAAAGGAGTGAGGTAGGCCCGGAAGGCGCTGTGGTGCGCCGGCAGCACCTGAAACGTGTGCCCGCTCAGCACTCCCACTCGGGGTCGCAAGCCGGAAAACAGCGCGAGAACCGACGTTTGTTCCAGCGTGCGCATCGGTCCCGACAGAAGGCGGAAACCGACCAGCGCCAGGGCGATGCTCAGCGCGAGCGCCGCGGACACGTCAAGTCGGCGGCGGGTCATGAGCTGACTTTCACCGCGGCCCGGCCGGTGCTGCCTTCCAGCGCGGACCAGGAGGAACGGGCGGTCTTGGCCCAGCGGTAGGGACGGCCCAGAACCCCCTCGAACCAAGCTCGCGTGCACACCAGCATGAACACGAAGAACAGCGGCGTCATGAACAGCACGGACACGGCCGCCCGCCGCGGCGCCCGGCCTACCAGAAGCCCCACCGCCAACTCGCAGAACGGGCCGGCGAACAGCAACGATGCCAAGGGCAGCATCTCAAAAATGGTGACCGGCGGGCCAATGCCCAGCACGCGCAAGACGGTGGTGACGACCGTCAGCGCACACAACACGGGTACGTGGTAGACGAGAAGGAACATGAACGTCTCGAGCTTCGCGGCAACGCTGAGGTGCCGGGAGAGCAGCACGGCGCGGCGGTAGTCGCGCCACGCCTGCTGGTGACCGCGAGCCCAGCGATACCGTTGGACCATGAAGCGGCGCAGGGTCGTCGCACCCTCTTCGGTGTCTACCGCGAGGATGTCGTAGCGGATCGTGCCACCGGCCAGTACCACACGCAGCGTCAGGTCGGTGTCTTCGGTGACGCTGGCGGGGTTCCACCCGCCCAGCCGTCGCAGCGTGGCGGTCCGCACCGCGCAGTTCGCCCCGCCGTATGCCGGGAGCTCGAACAGCGCCTGCCGGCCGTACTCGTTCACGATGTAGCCGGAGAAGTAGTCGATGGCGATGGAACGCGCGAGTCGCGCCTCGACCGAGTTGCGAATGAGGCAACGCCCCTGCACGGCGTCGACCCGCGGGTCCAGGAAGTGCCGCGCCAGCCGCTGCACGACATCGCGGCGGGGCACGTGGTCGGCGTCAAAAACCACGATGACTTCGCCGCGGGCCCGCTGCAGGGCGAAGTTCAACGCGCCGGACTTACCGCCGCCGGCCCCCGGCGGGCGGCGCAGGACCGTCATGTGCGGCTCGGCAGCGGTGAGCGTCTCCAACAGGTCACCGGTGCCGTCGGCGGAACCGTCGTCGACCAGCAACACCTCGAGCCGGGAGCGCGGGTAGTGCAGGGCGGCGAGGCCGTTGACCAGCGACCCTGCCACCAGCGCCTCGTTGTGGCAGGCGACGAGCAGCGACACATTCGGCAGATATTCGAGGTCAACGTCGGTCCGCTCGTACAAATCGGTGCCGGCCCAACGCACCGCCGACGCGGCAAAGGCCACGTGGCGCAGGAAGAACAGCAAAAAAACGATGTTCACGCCGAACGTCGCGTACAGCAGCGTGCGCCCCAGGCCAGCGACGGCGATGAGAACGACGATGGCCCCGGTGAGCGTCAACAGCGTCCAGGGGGCTCCCACCGGCCGATCCGGTCGCCGACCCGGGCGCGGACCCGGGCAGCGGACGGGGAGCGGGTCGAGGCCTGCTACGCCCATAACTGGGCAGGTTCGAGCGCGAACGCGGGCAGCTCGTCGGCCACCGGCGACAGCAGCTGCGAGGGCTCTGCCGCCGCGGCAGCTACCGGCTCCCAGAGGAATCGGGGTGTTTCGAACGGTTCGGCGTAGGCAATCCGGGCCCGGCTGCCCCAGTAGCGACAGCCCGCCTCGGTGGCGCTGAGGTCCAAGAACTCGCACTGGGTGACCTGCGACCAGTGCGCGCGCAAGGCATCGAGCTTGCCCTGCAGGGTCTGCTCCACGTCAATGAAAACGGTCGGGTCGAACGACGTGGTGGACGGGGACTGGTAGTACAGGGTCCGGGCGGTGCGCCGCGCCGCGGCCGTTGCGGCCCGCGAGGTAGCCACGTGGTCTTGATGCGTGTCATGCGGGGCGTGCACGTAGACCACATCGGGATTGACGTCCCGAACGACGGCGTCCACCACGGCCACCGCGTCCTGCCCGTCGGGGACCGAGCCATCGCGAAAATGACCCCACACCAGGTGGGCGCCGATGATCCGAGCGGCCCTTTCCTGTTCCTGCACGCGCGAAATCATGCCCTGGGGGCCCCGTTCGCCGGGGGTCATCACGAGCATGGTGACCTCGTGGCCACCCTCGGCGTGCCGGAGGAGCGAGCCGCCACAGCCCAACTCGATGTCATCGGGGTGGGCTCCCACCGCAAGAACCCGCATTACAGCGCCTCCGAACGTGACCGTGCCGGCGCGCCTACGGTGCGCCGCAAGCGGGTGATCAGGGACCGGGCCCGGGCAGATCGGCGCTGGAGGACCCACAGCACCGAGCCCATGGCGAGCAGCCCGAGTGCTGCACCGGGCCAGCTGCCGATCACGGCGACCTGCTTTGTGGCGCAAGCCGGTGAGTTCTGGGCCAGGGTGGCGCGGTGCCCTTCGATGACCCAACTCGTGTCGGTGGGCACCCCGCGCAGCACCCAGACGTTGTCCTTGGTTCCGCTAGCGAAAGAGGTGGGCTGCCCGGGATAGCTTTGGGTGGTCTGTCCGGAGCCGCTGGTGTCCACGTAGTTGTTGTTCCCGACGGGCAGGACCGCCGCGCTGCCGAGGTTTTCGTAGCCAAGGGTGATGTCAAAGGTGCCATCGCCGTTGTTCCACGCACAGTCGAGGATGGGGGAGATCTTGTTTCCCCCACCCGACCACGCCTGGGAACCGGTCGCGCAGACGAGCGCGGCCGTCAGGGTCGTCAGCGCGACGGCGCGTCGCACCGTCCACCTGTTCGACATTTCTTGGGATGCCCCCGAACCTTTCCGTTTTGGTGACGCTTCCGTCTCCTGTCGACCGTGGACGTGACGAACTTGACCGCCACAAGGAGCCGCCCGTCGGGGCGAGACGGCCCGGCGGGTGCCGGCCCGTCTCACCCGGGCGCCGATCGGGCACAGCGAAACGCCAACCGCCGTGGATCCGGCGCTACGACGGGGCTCGAGGCTTGAGCCCGAATCGTTAGAGATCGATGCGGCGGATCCCTGAGTCCGACACCGTGTAGAGGAACGGTCCTCGCTCGCGGCACTTCTCAGCGATCTGCTCGATGACGCCGAGGAACTGTCCCGCCGTGGTCGCCGCCCGCAGGTTGCCGTTGGTGAGGCAGAAGGTCTGGACATCAAACGCGATGACGGCCGCCCGCTCGGCAGGCCGGTATCGAATGCGCTCGTCCTTCATCAGAACCGGCCAACCATTCCGGCCAGCGTGAGCAAGCCACTGGCCAGCTACCCGGAGCAGCGGCGGGACTTTCAGGCGACCGTGGCTCCGGTCGAGGAATAGCTCGGGCAGCCCCTGCATCGTTTGGGCTCCGGTCACGCCTTGAAGGCGGGACCGGAGCCCTCGACTACCGCCTGAGATCGCGGGTTCTCAAGCTGCGTGTTTCAGCAGCCACGTCTCTTTCGGCGAACTAGGTCATGCTAGCCGGGCGCGGCGACCGTTTGCTGATGTGACATGACTTCGCCGAAGGGTTCGAAGCCAGGCGGAACGTGTCCGCGAAGCCGAACCACGAGGCGCATGTGGTTGGGCCAGTCCGGGCCGTTCGCTCGGGCCGCCGTCAGTTGGTATGCGTTCTCGATGACTTCGTGAGTGATGTGCAGCAATGCGTCTGGTACCCAACCGACCGGGCTTCCACCGGATGTGCAAACGCGTAGAGCGTTCGGGTTGACGGCGTTGTCTGGCTGCGCGGTGATGAACATGCTCGCGCCGTTTGTCAGCGAGTGGAGCGCCGGTTGGTTCCCCTCTAGGTGGCCGATGCCGCGAACCAGGAAGCTGTGATCGACGGCGCCGGCCGCCGTGACATCGGGTTCGGCGACCACCTCGAGCGTGTCACCTTTTCGTCGTCCTCCGGCGCGGCTGAGCACGTTTAGCTCGGTCGCATAAGCGGGTAGTCCGAGCGCTGCCACATAGGCCGCGTAGTCGGGGCGCCGGCTGTCCATCAGTCGCTCCGGGAGCACCGGACACCTCCGACGACCACCCCACATGGCCCTTCCGGAAGAGCGCCCACGAAAGGTCACGAGCAGCGGAAGCCCCGCTCCTTCAACGCATCAGAGGCCCTTTTCGTTGTTCGAGAGCCTCTGCCCGCGGGCGACCGCCTAGATGTCGTAATAGAGCGCGAATTCGTAGGGGTGGGGGCGAAGCCGCATCGCGTCGACTTCGTGCTCCCGCTTGTAGGAGATCCACGTCTCGATCAGGTCCGGCGTGAACACCCCGCCCTCGAGCAGGAAATTATGATCACGCTCGAGGTTGTCCAGCACCGCCTCCAGCGAGCCGGGC
>DASYGP010000154.1:0-15763 GCA_035999615.1 Mycobacteriales bacterium | reverse complement strand
CCTGACATAAGCGAGTGTCGAGTCGTATCCGGCCTCGTCGAGCCAGGCCCGGGCCTGCGGCCAGCGGTCCTCCGGCCGGTCCCCCAAGGTGAACAGCGCCTCCTTGCAGCCGAGAGCGGCCCCGGCCCGGGTGATCGCCAGTACCTCGTCCAGGGATAGGTAGGGGGCCGGCAGCCGGTGCGGCGCCGTGGCGAACGTGCAGTAGTGGCAGCGGTCTCGGCACAACCGGGTCAGCGGCACGAAGACCTTGCGGGAATACGTGACGGTGCCCGGGCGGCCCAGTTGGGCGAGGCCCGCGTCGCGAACCCGGGCCGCGCTGGCCATCAGATCCAGGAGATCGTCGCCGCGCGCCGCGAGCAGCGTGGCGGCCTCGGTGACGTCGACGCTCACCCCATCCCGGGCCCGGCGAAGGGCCCGGCGCAGCGCGCTCGGGCTCGGCCGCTCGACCGCGCTCGGACTGGGCCGCTCAAGCGCGGTCGGACTGGGCCGCTCGACCGCGGTCGGCGCCGGGCCCGGCGGGAGATCAGCCATGGCGATCAGGGTATGCCGCCCCTCCGACGCGCAGTCAGTTGGTCCGCGCGCAGGAGGCGGCGGCTTCCTCGGGATCGGCGGAGGCGGGGGCCGCCGGGTCCCATCCGCCGGCACGGCGGAGGTACGGGTGCCACCGGCGGTCGGCGCCGAACCGCAGTTGTCGATCACCGGCGCTCACCCCGTTGTCCCGGGCCCGCGCTCCGGGGCCCAGTGCCCGTCGCCCCTCGTCAAGCTCGGCTCCGGTCGGGCGCCAGGCTTCGGGCTGGCACTCGCGGCATCCCGGTCCAGGGCGAGAAGCGCGGGGATCCCCTCATGCAGCGGGACACGGCGTACAGGGACAACGCGCCGCCGCACCGACTTCACGGTCGGCAGGACAAGTTCGATCTCGGTGTTGGCGGCCTCCCCGGCCAGGTTGTAGAGGACAAAACCGCCCAGGCGCCCGGGATCCCCAGGCACGAACACCGCCTCACCGGCGAGCTGGGATCCCACGCGGGCAGGGTAAAGGAGGACGCCTTGGCTTCGCTGTTCCCGGTGGAGGCAAACACGATGACCTTGCTACCCCGGCGGGGTCTGCAGGACTGCTCGAAGATCGTCGATCAGCTGGCCCGGGTGCTCGCCGATATCGGTGGACGTGAAGCGCACGGTTCGCCAACCGAGCCGAAGTAGCATCCGATCCCGCTCCCGGTCGCGCTGCTGCTGGGCCTGGCTGCCGTGATAGGCCCAGCCGTCGGCCTCCACCGCAACGCGCCGCACGACGTCAGCGAAATCAAGGACAGCGACGAGCTGCCCGTCGGGCAGGATCAGTTGGTAGCCGGGTTGGAGAACGATCCCCGCCCCTTCCAGCAAGCGACCCAGCGCCGCCGAGAGCAAGGATTCCCATTCCGGATGGAACTTGATCAGGATCCGGCGAGCCAGCCCGGTGCCGGCGCGATGGTGCGCCACAGCCAAGACCCTGTCGACATCCCGCGGCGTGATCAGGCCGCGTTGCATCCCGTTCGCGAGGCACCCCTCTAACAGCCGCTCGTCCATCGCCCGGGCGCAGTCGACCCAAGTACGAGCTGGGCTGGTCACGGGCCATCCGCTGCGCCGTCGACGAAATTCGTCGAGGTGACGGCTGCGAACCACGTCGACGCCATGGACGGCGGGGAAGGCCCTGCCGAAGGGCAGGGTGATCCAGGGCCGGCTCGGCATCGAAACGCCCAGGTTCCACAGGGCCGCCGCCGAGGTGTGACTCAGGACTGCGCGCGGACCTGCGCACAGGAGGGCCGCACGACTGGCGGCCTCGGGGCTGAACGGTCGAAGCGGGGAGGCAAATACCCCCGGTTGGGGTTCGGTCAGCAATCCGCGCCGCAGCCGCCGACGAACCTCGTGCCCCTCGATGCCACAACGCTCGGCGTCCTCGAGCACGAACATTCCCTGCTGGCGGCGGGCGAGGTTCGCGAGGGCCACTTCCTGCGCTGAATTCTGCACGTGGAGAGCGTCACGGTTGCCTCGGGCGTGGGATGCGCCCGCGGTGACATCTGTGGATAGACCGATGAGAGGTCAACAGGTCACGGCCGCCTGGCGGGGGCTTGATCCACCGTGCGGCGCCTCACCCCGGGGTGAGCTTGATCATCGTGTCGGTGCGGGAGCGTGCGGATGTCCGCAGGCCGACACGATGATCTTCAGCCGGGGCCCACCCCGGGGTGAGCTTGATCATCGTGTCGGGGCGGGAGCGTTGGGATGTCCGCAGGCCGACACGATGATCTTCAGCCGGGGCCCATCCCGGGGAGGGCATGATCATCGTGTCGGGGCGGGAGCGTGGAAGTGTCCGCTGGGCGACACAATGATCTTCAGATGAGGGGGCCCGGAGATCTTCAGATGAGGGGCGCGAAGATCTTCAGATGAGGGGCGCGGACGTCCACCCGCGCCTGGCTGCGAGGATGACGCAGTGCGCATCGTGGCCCTCGCGGGCGGCATCGGGGGGGCCCGGTTCCTGCGCGGCCTCAAGGTCGCTGTGGCCCAGGATCACCCGGACGCTGACCTCACCGTCATCGTCAACACCGGTGACGACATCACGCTGCACGGCCTGCGGGTGTGCCCCGACCTGGACACCGTCATGTACACGCTCGGCGGCGGCATCAGCGCCGAACGGGGCTGGGGTCGTGAGGGGGAAACCTTCACCGTCCGCGACGAACTGGCCGCCTACGGGCTCGGCCCCGCCTGGTTCGGGTTGGGCGATAAGGACCTGGCCACCCATCTGGTGCGCACCCAGGCGCTGGACGCCGGGCAGCCGCTGTCCGCGGTCACCGCGGCCCTGTGCGAGCGGTGGCAGCCCGGGCTGACCCTGCTTCCGATGAGCGACGACCGGGTCGAGACCCACGTGGTGATCGACGACCCCGACACCGGTCGGCGCCGCGCCATCCACTTCCAGGAGTGGTGGATCCGGCATCACGCGGCCCTGCCGGCGCACGCCATCGTCGCCGTCGGCGCCGAAACGGCCACCCCCGCCCCTGGGGTCCTGGACGCCATCGCTAGCGCCGACGTCATCCTGCTGCCGCCCAGCAATCCGGTGGTCAGCATCGGCACGATCCTCACCGTCCCCGGCATCCGGGCGGCGCTGACCGACGCCGGCGCGCCGGTCATCGGCCTCTCCCCCATCATCGGCGGCCGGCCGGTGCGCGGGATGGCCGATGCCTGCCTCACCGCCATCGGTGTCGAGACCAGCGCGGAGGCGGTGGGCCGGCACTACGGCGCTCGGTCAGCGGGAGGTGTGCTCGACGGGTGGCTGATCGCCCAAGGCGACCAGGCGGACCTACCCGGAATCGCGGTGCGGGCGATCCCGCTGTGGATGACCGACGACGCGACCACCGCCGCGATGGCACGTGCCGCGCTTGAGTTAGCCCGTGGCTGAGGTGCCGGCCCGACCCGGCCAGGCTGCCGATCTCGACGAGCCCGCCAGTCCGGGCGACGTGACCGAAGGCGCCCCGCCGGCGGCGCACGGGCTGGATGCGGTGGACCGGATCGAGATCCTGGCCGTACGCGGGCTGCCGGATATCAGGCCCGGTGCCGATCTCGGCGCGCTGATCGTGGCCCACTTTCCCGACCTGCGGGACGGCGACGTCCTCGTCGTGACCAGCAAGATCGTCAGCAAGGCGGAGGGAGCCTTGCTCGTAGCCGAACCCGGCGAGGGCCGCGAGCAGCTCCGGCAACGCGCCATCGAGGCGGAGACCGCCGAGATCCTCGCGCGGCGGGGGCGGACCGTGATCGCCCGTACCCGGCATGGTTTCGTGCTGGCCAGCGCCGGGGTCGACGCGTCCAACGTGCACGCGAACGAGGTGGCGCTGCTCCCCCGGGACTCGGATGCGAGTGCCCGTGCGCTGCGGGCCGGCGTGCGCCGCCGCGGCGTCGATGTCGCCGTGGTGATCAGCGACACCTTCGGGCGGACCTGGCGCAACGGGCTCACCGACGTCGCCCTCGGCGTCGCCGGCCTGCCTGCGCTGCTGGACCTGCGCGGGCGCACCGACCCCTACGGGTTGCCGCTGGAAATGACCGAAACAGCGCTGGTCGACGCGATCGCCGGCGCCGGAGACCTGGTCAAGGGCAAGCTCGGCGGCACCCCGGTGGCGGTCGTACGCGGGCTCGGTGGATTCGTCAGCGCCGACGACGGGGCCGGCGTGCGGCCACTGCTGCGGGACGCCGCCAGCGACCTGTTTTCCCTCGGGACCGCGGAGGCCCGTCGGCAGGGCCAGCAGTCGGCGGTGACCGCCCGGCGCACCATCCGCGAGTTCGCGACCGCCGTGGACCAGACCGCCGTGGACCCAGACGCCGTCGACCAGGGCGCGCTGCGGCGGGCGCTGGACGCCGCGGTCAGCGCCCCGGCGCCGCACCACAGCACCCCGTGGCATTTCGTGGTGCTGCGCGAGCAGCGGACCGCGCTGCTGGACGTGATGGCCGACCGGTGGGCGGCCGACCTACGCGCTGACGGGTTCACCCCCGCGCAGGTAGAGCGCCGACTGCGGCGCGGCGACGTGCTGCGCCGGGCCCCGGAGGTCGTCCTGCCCTTCCTGGTCCGGGACGCCCAGCACGCCTACCCGGACGGCCCCCGGCAGCAGGCCGAGGACCGGATGTTCCTGATCGCCATGGGCGCGGCCGTGCAAGGCCTGCTCGTGCAGCTGACCGCAGAGGGGTTGGGGGCCTGCTGGGTTTCCAGCACGATCTTCTGCCCGGACGTGGTGCGCGCCGTCCTGCAGTTGCCAGCGAGCTACGAACCCGCCGGGGCCGTCGCGATCGGTGTACCCGCCGGATCGCCGGGGCCGCGGGCCCCGCGAGACTCGGCCGCATTCACCAGCTGGCGTTAGCGGCCGTTGCCCGCGGAAGATCAGATGGCCCGGTAGTCCCGCCCGGCGTACCGCGGTCCGAACCTCGGCTTGCGCACCCCGCTGACCTGGACCAGGCGGACCACCCGGCCGCGATGGCCGGCCCACGGGGCCAGATAGGCCCGCAGCTCCGCATCGTCGAAAGGTCGTCCGGCGAGCGCCCAACCGACGTGGCCCGGGACGTGAAAATCCCCGTAGGAGACGGCATCTGCGTCACCGTGCGCCCGCTGCATCACCTCCGCGGCCGTCCACACCCCGACGCCCGGGACCTGCCGGAGCACCCGCTCGGCGACCGCCGGCTCCGCGTCCAAGGTGCGCTCGAGGTGCCCCGCGATCCCCGCCGCGCTGATCACCGTCTGGGCCCGGCGTTGCTCGACCCCGGCGCGGTGCCAATCCCAGGAGGGGATCCGCCGCCACACCGAGGCCGGTGGCGCGACGCGCAGCCCGGCCGGCGCCGGACCCGGAGCCGGCGTGCCGTGCGCGGACACCAGCCACCGCCAGGCGCGGAAGGCCTCCCGCCCGGTCACCTTCTGCTCCAGCACCGCCGCGGCCAGCATCTCGAAAACCAACCGGCAGCGGCCGATCCGCAGCCCGGGGTGGCGGCGCGCCGCGCTCGCCAACAGCGGATGACCGGGCTGGAAGGTCTCCGGGGCGTCGTGCGCCCCGAGCAGTTCCGGCACCCCGGCGAGCATCCAGTCGGCGCCCGGGCCCCAGGTGTCGGCATGTACGCGCGAGCCGTACTGACCTAGGCGCAGGGTCGCCGGACCCTCGGGGGTGGCTGCGGTGCGCCAGACGTACCCATCAATGCTTGTGGTCGTCGGGTCCCCGGGCCCACGGCGGAGCGGCGCGAGGGTGCGGGCCACGTCCAACGCCCGGTCCCAGGTCCAATCCTGCGAGCAGTCGGCGTGGGCGGTCATGCCCCGATTCTGGCCCCGTAGGCTCTGGGGTGTGCCAGCGAACAAAACGTCCCGCAAGCAGGTCCAGGCCGAGCGCAAGGCCCGGCTGGAGGCGATCCGCAAGGAGCAGCGGCGACGTGAGCGCCGCAAGACCGCGGTCGTCATCGGCGGGGCAGTCGCCATCGGCGCCGTGGTCATCGGCGCGGTGGGGATCACGCTGATCAACCGCAATCACGCGCAGGCCAAGCTGGCGAACACCTCGCTCGCGCCCGCCGCGCCCACCGGCAAGGCCATCGCGGCCTCGCCGGGGACCAAGGACACCTCCAAGACCAGCGCCATCACCGGCGTGACCTTCTGGACCGGCTTGTCACGGCAGCACGTGCAGACCCCGGTCACCTACGCCCAGGTGCCGCCGGTCGGCGGCCAGCACAACCCGACCTGGCTGAACTGCGGGATCTACACCCAACCGGTGCCGAACGTGAACGCAGTGCACGACCTGGAGCACGGGGCGGTCTGGATCACCTACCAGCCGACACTGCAGCCCGCCGAGGTGAACACGCTGCGGACCCTGGTGCACAGCTACGGGTTGTCCTCGGACACCAGCACGAAACCCGGTTACGTCGACCTCTCGCCGTATCCCGGCCTGCCCACCAAGGTGGTGGCCTCGGCCTGGGGAGTTCAGCTCAAGCTGGACAGCGTGGACGACCCTCGGCTGAAGAAGTTCATCGACACCTACCGCCGCGGACCGCAGACCCCCGAGCAGGGGGCCGCCTGCACCGGCGGGATCGGGTCCCCGGCCGGCACCGTGACCGCCGGGCAGACCGCGCCGAGCAACGGTGGCGGCAGCATGGCGCCGATCGCGCCGAGCACCACCGCGCCGGCCGCCGGTGGCACGACCGCCCCCGTGACGCCCAGCGCCAAGCCGGTCAGCCCGAGTCCGAGCGCCAGCAAGTAGCTCGGGCCGCGCGCCAGCCGGCCGGTCAGGAGCGGTCGCTGCTGAAGCGCACCGCACCGTCACCGAGGACGGCGCCGGGGAATACCCGGGCGCCGGCGAGCAGCTCATTGCCGGCCCCGATCACGGCGCGGTCGCCGATGACCACGCCGCGCAGGACCGTGCCGGCCCCGATGGAGGCATCGCGCCCGATCACGCTGTCCACGACGTGCGCCCCCGCGGCGACCTGCGCCCCGTCGAAAACGACGCTGCCATGCACCCGGGCCCCGGCCCCGACGGACGCACCGGCGCCGACGGTCGTCCCGCCGCTGAGCTTCGCATCGCCCGCCACCTGCGCCCCCGGAAGCAGCAACCACTCCCCGGTGGGTCCCGGCAGCGCGGGAGAGCTCACCCGGCCCAGGACCAGGTCGCACGAGCCCCGCACGAAAGCGGCCGGGGTCCCCAGGTCCAGCCAGTAGCCGTCGTCGATGAAGCCGTGTAGCAGGTCCCCCGCCGCGAGCAGCCCGGGGAAGGTCTGGCGCTCAACGCTGACCACCTCACCGGCGGGGATCTCGAGCAGCGTCTGGCGGCGGAACACGTAACAGCCGGCGTTGACCAGGTTGGTCACCGGATCGGGGTCCTTTTCCAGGAACGCGGTGACCCGGCCGTCCTCGTCGACCGGAACGCAGCCGAAAGCCCGCGGATCATCGACGCGGGTGAGGTAGAGGGTGACCGCCGCGCCGGTCTTGCGGTGCATCGCCACCTGCGCGGCGATGTCGTGCCCGTCGAGCACATCCCCGTTGAGGACCACGACATCCTCGGACCGCAACCGGTCGGCGACGTTTCGGATCCCGCCGCCGGTGCCCAACGGGAGGACCTCGGTGACGTACTCCAGCTCCAGACCGAAGGCGGACCCGTCGCCGAAGTGTGCTTCAAAGACTTCGGCCTGGTACGACGTCGCGAGCACCACGTGATCGATGCCGGCGGCCTTGGCCCGGGCCAGCTGATGCGCCGTGAACGGCACCCCCGCGGTCGGCAGCATCGGCTTAGGGGCGGAGATGGTCAGCGGCCGCAGCCGGGTGCCCTGACCGCCGACCAGCAAGATTGCGTCCACGGGGAGCCATCCTTCCAGCCGACCGGTCAGCGGCCGGGAAGCGCCTCCCCGCCGCGGGTGGGCCGGGCACCGGCACCGAGCCCGGGGACCAGCAGGGCGATACCGAAACGCGCCGCGAGACCCAGGCCGAGCAGCGGAGCCAGCAGCGGGTAGCGGCGGCGCAGATAGCGAAAGGCGCTGACATGGTGCGCCCACAGCATCCGGCGGGGAGCATCGCGGGTGGCGGTGCCGCCCTCGTGCCGCACGACCGCGCTGGGCACGTACACGCAGGGGCCCACCTGGGCGGCCAGCCGCTCGCACAGGTCGGTGTCCTCGAAGTACATGAAGTACGCCGGGTCGAAGCCGCCCACCGCCGCAAAGGCGTCCCGGCGCACCAACAGGCAGGAACCCGACAGCCAGCCGCAGGGCCCTTCGACGGGATCGCCGTGCTCGCGGCGGTAGGCGGCCGTCCACGGGTTCGTCGGCCAGCACCAGCCCAGCAGCGCGTGCCCGGCGCCGCGCCCCAGGGAGGGCAGCGCCCGGGCGGAGGGATACAGCTCTCCCTGCGGGGTGAGGATGCCCGGGCCGAGCGCGGCGGCAGTCGGCCAGCGGGTAGCGGCGGCGCGCAGCGCGTCCAACGAGCCCGGTTCCAGCACCAGATCCTGATTGGCGATCAGCAACCACTCGCCGGTGAAACCCGCCGCCGCGACGTTCGCGGCGCGGCCGTAGCCCACGTTGCCGCCGGTCGCGCGCCGCTCCACGCCGGCCACCTCGGGGGTGCCCCCGTTGTCGGCGAGGATCACCTCGTAGGGGGCGGTACCGGCCGCGGGGATCGACCCGAGCAGCGCCGCGAGGGAGCTTCCCGGGTGGTAGGTGACCACGACGACCCGGAGCACCGGCGAGGCCGGTCCCGCCGTGTCAGTCAGTCCCGCCGTGTCAGTCAGCGGAGTGCACGCCGTCGGGGCGGTGTCCGGCCAGCAGCGCAGCTCCCGCCGCCAGCGCGGTTCACGCGCTGTTCACGCGTTGGCGGCGCGGACCGCCAGAGCCCAGCTGGCCAGGTGCCCCTCGGCGCTGGCGGCCCAGGTGAACTCGTGGGCCCGGTCGTGCCCGGCCGTGCCCAGAGCGGCCCGGCGGCCCGGGTCGGCGAGCAGCGCCGCCAAGTCACGGGCAATCGCATCCACGTCCGGCTCGGTGTAGGCGACCGCGTCTCCGCCTACCTCGGGCAGCGACAACCGTGGAGTGGTGAGAACCGCCGCGCCGCAGGCCATCGCCTCCAGGACGGGCAATCCGAAACCTTCCCCGAAGCTGGGGTAGGCCACCACCAGCGCACCCCCGAGGTAGCCGGGGAGGTCGGCGAAACGCAGGTAGCCGGGCCGCAGCACGGTCAGATGCGAGGGCACCGCGCCGACGGCGGCATCCACCTCGGAGTCCCAGCCGGAACCGCCGGCGAGGACCAGAGCGGGCGGATCCGGGCTGTCGGCGACGGCCTGCACCCAGCCGCGGACCAGCGCGGGCACGTTCTTGCGCGGCTCCAGGGTGCCGAGGAATGCGATGTAGGGGCGCTGACCGAGTCCCAGCCGGGCCGCCACCCGGGCCTTCTCCGCGTCGGTGGGCAGATGGAAGGTCTCGGCGTCGACCCCGTGGTAGGCGACGTCGACCTCGGTCGCGTCGGCATCGAGCACCCGGACCAGCTCATCGCGGGTGGCCTTGCTCGGCACGATGACCCGGGCGGCCCGGCGCAGCGCGGTCCGGGTCGCCGACCGGAAGAAGGTGCCCTTCACGGCGGTGTGCAACGTCGGATCGGTGAAGAAGGTGAGGTCATGCACGGTGACCACGACCGGCCGGCCGGCGCGCAACGGCATCGTGTAGTGCGGGCTGTGGATGACCTCGGCGCCGACCTGATCGGCGACCTTCGCCAGGCCGGTCTGCTCCCACGCGAGCCGCGCCGGGCGGTGGCTGATCGCCGCCGGGCCGGGCACGATCTGCGCGCGGGGCGCGAGGCGGGCGTACCGCTCGGCGTCGGCGCGCTGGCAGGCCAGGGCCAGGTCGGCGTCCGCGGCGCCCAGCGCCGAGACCAGCCCATCCACATAACGGCCAACCCCACCGCGGTCGGCTGGGACGGCGGTGGCATCGACAAGGACGCGAGGCACGGACACCAATCTACGCCGGTCAGCGACCAGTTCCGATGAGGTTCTGCACGAGGGACCACACCTGCGTGGCGGCCGACGCCCAGCTGAACCCGGCGGCCCGTACCCGCCCGGCGTCGATCAACCGCCGGCGGAGCTCTGAATCGGTGCAGATCCGGTGCAGCGCAGCGGCCAACGCGGCCGCGTCCTCGACCGGCACGAGCAGGCTCGCCCCACCGGCTACCTCCACCAGGGCAGGCACGTCCGAGCTGACCACGGGGATCCCGGCGGCCATCGCCTCCAGCACCGGCAGCCCGAATCCCTCCGCCCGGCTCGGCGCCACGAGCGCGGTCGCGGCGTGCAGCACGGCGGCGAGATCGTGATCGTCGAGCCGGCCCAGTTGCCGGACGCGCGTCGGCGGCAGGCCGGCGGCCGCGGCGACGGCCGCCAGGTCGATCCCGCCCCAGCCCGGTTGGCCCACGATCAGGAGCGGCAGGTCGGGCGCGGCCGACTCGGCCAGCGCGGCCAGCAGCACGTCCAGGCCCTTGCGGGGCTCCAGGGTGGCCACCGCCAGCAGAAACGCGGGCGGCAGCCCGAGGCGCCGGGCCCGGTCGGCCGCGTCCACCGGCGGTCGTGCGAGGCCCGCGCTGACGCCTTCGCCCACCACGTGCACGCGTTCGGGCCGCAGCGGCAGGTGCCGGGTCAGCTCCGCCGCGACGGCCCAGGTGGGGACCAGCAGCGCGTCGGCGTCCCGGGCCGCGCGCAGCCCGGCCCGGCGATGAAACGCGACCCCGCGGGGGGTCAGGGTCTGCGGGTGGGTCCACGGGACCGCGTCGTGGACGGTGACCAGAAGCGGGCGGCCGGCTCGGCGCGGCGCGAGCAGCGTGGGGGCGAGCACCGCGTCCACCGCGCGGGGCGCCGGCCCGAGACCACGCTCCCAGGCCACGGCCAGCGGCCGGCGCCCCAACGGGAGCCGCCGCGGACCGGCTACGCCGGCCACCCGGCCAGCATCCAGATCCCGGTGCCAGGCCGCGAATCCGGTCACCGTCGCCGCGTCCGGCGCCCCCTCGGCCAGCGCCGCCGCCAGCTCCCGGGTGTACCGCCCGGTGCCGCCGGGGACCGGGCCCAGCAGCTGTTCGACCACCACCCCGAGGCGCATACCGATCACCCTGCCAGGGTCGGCGCTACCCGCCTGGTTTAACTGCCCGAAGCCCAGACCGCGCCGCGCGGGGCGTAGAGCACCAGGTTTCCGTCGTCTTGCATGATCAGCGCATCCGGGCTGCCGGATCCGGCGGTTCCGGAGGCCCACCGCGGCCGGCCGGCCGCGTCGTAGAGGACCAGGTTGCCGTCCGACTGCAGCGCGAGCGAGGCTCCGGCCGCCTGCGTGCGCGTCCCCCACAGCGCCTGCCCCGGCCCGTACACCACGAAATTGCCGTCGCTTTGCAGGACGGCCTGATAGCGGCCGTTCGCCGAACGCAGCGCCTGCCCAGCGGCGAGGTGACCCGGCGCCCGCAGGGTGGATCCTTGTCCCTGGCTGCTCCAGACCGATCCGCCCGACCCGGTGAGCGTGAGCGCGCCGTCATTGCCCAGGCTCAGCTGATTGCCGCCGGACCCCGCCGTCCCCGACGACCAGAGCGGATGACCGGCCCCGTCGTACAGGACGACGTTGCCGTCCGACTGAACGCTCAGCACCGCCCCGGCGGCCTGGGTCCCGGTCGCCCACAGCGCCCGGCCGGCACCGTAGATCACCAGATTGCCGTCGCCCTGCAGCACGGCCTGGAAGCGGCCGTCCGGGGAGTGCAGAAACTGGCCGGCCGTCAGGGTTGTGGGCGCCTGCACGGAGCTGCCCTGGTCGGCCGGGGGGGTCGGCCCGGGCGGGGTCGCCGCAGCGCGCGGCTTCCACCAGCTCGAGCGCAACCCGTCCTGGTAGGCCGGCCAAGAGTGCGCGAGGTAGACCCCTTCGCCCGACGCGCTGACCGTCGTCGGGGCGCCGCTGGCATCGTGCCCGTGCAGCAGAACCGTCTGCACGCGGCCGCCCCACTCGCCGTTCCCGTCCCGGCTGGTCACCTCGATGCTGTCGAGGGTGCCCAAACCGGCCGAGGCGTATCGCGCCTCAAGGTCGGTGGCGGCAAGCGTCGCGGTCCAGGTATGCACGTCCTCGCCGGGCACCCCGTCCCACGGGTCGGCGGTGGCCTGCAGGTACGGCTGGCTGCCCTGCACCGAGTAGCCCCCGTTCGACGAGGAGAACTGGCTGAAGATCGGCGCCCCCTGCACGGTGCGGATGACTCCGGCAGTCTCCTGCACCGCGGCGTCGGTGGAGGCTGACTCCAGCCCGGTCACCGTCCCGTCCGGCGCGATGTAGTTACTGCCCCCGAAGACCTGGCAGTAGTCGCTGTCGCACAGGTCATAGCTGGCGCCGGCGGCCGCATGGGCCGCTTCGTACGCGGCGTAGTCACGGGCCGCGATCGCCTGCGCCTGCAGGGCCGCGTCGTGCCAATAGGCCGGTGACTCGCGCGGCACCACCCCGCGCAGGTAGTCCTCCATCGGCACGACCGCGATCGTCGTCAACGCCGAACCGGAACCCACCGCGCGCAGCACGCCGCGGTAGTCACGCTGGCTGCCGTCCGGGAAGTGCAGCCGCAGCATGGGCGCGGTGGAACTGACGTCGACCGGGCCGGCCAGCACCGCCGCCGTGCCGACCGATGACCAGGCCCCCGCGGCGAATTTCTGCAGATGCAGCCCGTCGGCGGCCGCCAGCACCCGATAGGCGCTGCCACCGCTGAGCGGCCAGCTCGCCGAGGTCTTGGCGTCCCGCGCGGTCAACCCGGCCGCCGGGGCGACCTGCAGCGTGCCCGGGTCGGCGGCGCTGATCTTGACGCGGACCGGCGGATTGCCGAGCGCACCCACATCGGTGCCCGGGTAGTAATGGGCGGTGATCGCGACTCCGCTGGTGACGCCGCTCTCGGCGGCCCCCTGGGTGCCCCACTGCGACTGACCGATGCCGTGCCCCCAGCCGTGCCCGTCGATCGTCCAGGAGCCGGAGGCCGGCCGCGGGTACACCTCACTGGTCTGGCTGTCCGCGGTGGCGGCCCGGGCGGCCCGGCCGGCCGGGGCGGACGTGCCCCCGACTGCCGACCCGGCGCCGGCGAGGCCCGAGCCGTCGCCGGTGAACGCTGCCCCTGGGGCACCGCCGGGACCGGCGCCCAGCAGCGTGCCGTCGACCAGGTTCCCGGCCGGGCTGAGGGCGCCCCGGCCGGAAGTGAGCTGCGCCGAGGAGCGGCCTACGGCGGGAGCGCCGGCCGCTGCGCCGGCTGCCGTGGGGGCCGCGCCGGCCGACGCCACGGCCACCGTTGACGGGCCGAGCGCGAGCGCCGTCCCCAGGCCGACGGCCAACCAGCGACGGCGGCCGGATCGGTCAGGGCGACTCATGGCAACTCCTTCTGCGGGGTGAAGATCGGGACCGGGCGCATTCAGGCACCGCGGGGCAGGCAAGCCGAGCCGTCGCGAGGCACTGCGAGGTTATTCGGCGCGCCCCGCGGATCCCTGTAGCAACATCCGTCACATGGGTTTCGCGGGCGGCAGATCCCGGTCTGAGGCCGGGCCGAAGCCGATCAGGCCACCGACCGCGGCGAGCAGGCCGTCGGCTCCGGTGAGCAACAGCCGGGACAGCAGCGCGATGGCGGTGGCCTCGGCCAGGCCCAGCCGGGCGTGCAACAGCAGCACCAACGCCCCCTCGCGAACACCGGCCCCGGCCGGAACCGGGAGCACCAGAATGCCCACCGCGGTCGCCATCAGCAGCGCCCCGCCGACCAGCACGCTGGTCGATGCACCAGCACCCAGCCCGTGCGCGAGGACCGCCCCTTGCGCCGCGACCGCCAGCGCGGCCAGGCAGGACCAGCCGGCGCTCGCCAGCACCGCCTGACCACGTACCTCCTGACGCAGTGGGGGGCGGCGCAGCAGCCGAAGGCCGATCCGGAGACCACGGCTGAGCACCGGCGGGGACACCGCGGCGAGGCCAATGACGACCGCGAGAATGACCCCGGCGAGTTCGGCTCCCGGCAGCGACGCCCCGAACGGCAACGACAGCAGCCCGAAGATGGCAAACACGAGCACTGACAGGGCAAGTTGCAACAACGCGCCCACCGCGATCTGGGCTCGTGGCAGCCCCTGCGAGCGGGCCAGCTCCATCTGTGCCAGCACCGGCCACACCGACCCGGGCAGGTACTTGCCCAGCTGGCCCACGTAGAAGACCCGAATGGAAGGCCGCAGCGGCAGATGCGCGCCGAGCGAGGCCTGAGCGCAGCGCCAGGCCGGCAGGTATGCCGTCCCCGCGGCCACGCTCAACGCGCCGGCCACGACAACGCTCACCACCGGGAAGCGGCCCAGATCGTGGCGGACCGCCCCCCACTGGCCGGCCAGCGACCAGCTGACGCCTACGACGAGCAAGGCGACGACGACACCGAGGACGGCCCAGCGGACGGCCCGCCCGCGACGCGCCGCGCGCGTGGAACGCGGCTGGGTACCAGATCCCGGCGGCGTCAACGGGGAGGAGGGTGCCGACGCCATGCGGGCAGCCTGCCAGGCTGGGCGGCCGTGGCCACGAGGGCGTGAGGGGGCGGCATGCAGATTCTCGGATTCGGCACGTATGACATCAGGAGTCACCCGCGCGTCGGCATCCTGCTGGACGGCCTGCGGGAGGCCGGCCACGACGTCGTGGAAATCAACGTGCCGCTGGGGCTCTCCACCGCCGACCGGGTCTCGATGCTGCGCCAGCCGTGGCGGTTGCCGCAGCTTGCGCTGCGCCTGCTGCGCTGCTGGCTCACCCTGCTGCGCGCGGCGCGGCGGGACCGACCTCGACCCGACGTCGTGATCGTGGGCTACCTCGGCCATTTCGATGTGTTGCTTGCGCGGCGGCTTTTCCCGGCGGCGACGCTCGTGCTCGACCAGCTCGTATTCGCGGGCGACACGGCGGCCGACCGGGGCGTCACGGGCGGCCTGCGGTCGCGACTGCTGGACCGGTTGGACGCGGCGGCCTGCGCGGCAGCCGATCTCATCGTGGTCGACACCGCGGAGAATGCCGCCCTCGTGCCGCGGCAATACTCCAGCCGGTGCGTCAGCGTGTCGGTCGGCGCGGCGATGAGCTGGTTCGTGGACCGCGCCCACCCGGCCGGCTCGGTCAGCGGCCCCCTGCAGGTGGTGTTCTACGGGCTGTTCACCCCGCTGCAGGGAGCGATCACCATCGCCGCGGCCGGCGCCCTGCTCGATCCGGCCCGCGTGCAGCTGACGATGATCGGCGCCGGCCAGGACCTGGCCCAGGCACGGCTGGCCGCGGGGACGAGCGGGGTCCGCTGGGTGTCCTGGGTTCCCCCCGAGAACCTGCCATCGCTGGTGGGCGGGGCTGATGTCTGCCTGGGCATCGCGGGGACGACCCCGAAGGCGCAACGGGTGGTCCCCAACAAGGTTTTCCAGGGGGCGGCGGCGGGCTGCGCCATCGTCACCAGCGACACCGCGCCGCAGCGCCGCCAGCTGCAGGGCGCCGCGCTGTTCGTGCCGCCGGGGGATCCCGTCGCGCTGGCCGGGGCGCTGCATGAGCTGGCCGGCGACCGGGCGCAGGTCAGCCGCTTGGGTGCGGCAGCCCGTAGGCTCGCGCAAGCCCAGTTCACCCCGCTGGCCGTGACGGCGCCGCTGCGCACGGCCCTCGCCGCCCACCATCCGCAGGGAGTCGCCCCATGAGGCTGCCACCGCTGGCCCCGAACGCGTCGCTGCGCTACGACACCGTCGTCCGCGAGCTGGATCGGCTGGCCGGGGTGGGGGGCGACCTCGGTGAG
>DASYGP010000140.1:0-4957 GCA_035999615.1 Mycobacteriales bacterium | reverse complement strand
AGGTCGAGACCGTAGGTCCAGTCGTCCACGACCAGCCGGATCCGCTGGCCAGCAGCAGGTTTCGCCCACGCGAAGGCGAGCCCTGTCGCGATCCGGTCCCGCACGATGGCCGCGACTGGCCCGTCCAGGTGCCCCGGCCGGCCGATGGCGCGGCGCACGTCCTGTTCGTGCGCGTACACATCGAAGACCCGGATTCCCAGCACCCGGGCGAGGGGCGCCTCCCCGCCGAAAAGGCCTGGTACCAGCCGCGCGCCGTCGTCACCCAGCTCGGCCAGCTGAACGCTGCGCCGGGCGGTGACCTCCCGCAGCTCGGTGACCAGGCGGGCCAGCGGCCAGGACCGGCGCCAGTCCACCAACCGTTCCATGTACAACCCGGCCGGACTTTTCACGTGGCCCGCGGCCGGCGGCTCGTGCTCGGGTAGCGGCTCGCCCGCCAAGGTCGCTTCCAGCCCGGACACGTGCGCCACCTGATCGTGCACATCCCAGCCGGGGCAGGACGAGGGCAGCCGCTCCTGGCCGGCAGTGAGGCCGCCCGCAACATCGGCCAACGCAGCGCGCAGTTCCGGCGCCGTCCAGGTGCTGATCCCCGCGCCCATGGCCCGCTCCGTTCCGGCCCCGACTTCCGGGGCCACGGCACTCACCTTGCCCGGTCCGCCGCCGGCCGGCCATCTCGTGTTGCGGTGAGGTGGGGGGACACCGATAAATTTCGAGGATGGCGCCCTGGATCTGCGTGACCTGCGGAGTGCAGTACCCGGGCACGGAGCGACCGCCCGAGGACTGCCCGATCTGCGTGGACGAACGGCAGTACGTCGGCTGGGGCGGTCAGCGGTGGACCACGATGGCCGAGCTCGGCCGCGACCACGCCCTCGATTTGCGCGAAGAAGAGCCTGATCTGGTCGGCATCGGGGTGCAGCCGGCCGTGGCCATCGGGCAGCGCGCGCTGCTGGTCCGCACCCCGCACGGCAACGTGCTCTGGGACTGCGTGTCGCTCCTCGACGACGACGGGAAGCAGCGCATCGCCGACCTGGGCGGGATCGACGCGATCTGCCTGTCGCATCCGCACTTTTACGCCGCCCACCTCGAGTTCGCCGACGCCTTCGACGCCCGCGTGTTCCTCCCCCGGGCCGACGAGAAGTGGATCCAACGCCCGTCGCCGCGCATCGAGTTGTTCGACGACAGCATCGAACCTGTCCCCGGCATCACGGTGGCCCGGATCGGCGGCCATTTCGACGGGGCCGCGGTCCTGCACTGGCCGGCCGGGGCGGAGGGCCGCGGCGCCCTGCTCACCGGCGACACCATCACCGTGGTTCAGGACCGCGACTGGGTCAGCTTCATGTGGAGCTACCCCAACCACATCCCGCTGGACGAGCGCACCGTCGACGACATCGCCGGCCGCGTCGAACGCTTTCGCTTCAACCGGATCTACGGCGGCTGGTGGGGGCGCGTCGTCCGCACCGACGGTGCCGCCGCGATCCGGAGGTCCGCCGACCGGTACATCGCCCGGTTGCGCGGCGAACGCGGCGAACGTGGCGGGCACGGTCCCCGATGAGCGCCGAACCGGGCGCGCCGCGTGACGACGTGACGGCGCTGGTGGCCCAGGCCCGGTCGCACGCCCTGGGCGACATCCCTCGGCGGACCGCGGCGCGGTTCCCGGACAAGATCGGCTTGATCGACGGTGCGGTCCGGCTCAGTTACCGCGAGTTGGACGCCACGATCGACCGAATCGCGGCGGCCCTTGCCGACCGAGGTCTGGTACGGGGGGACCGCCTGGCGCTGCTGTCCCGTAACTGCTGGCAGTTCGTGGCGCTCACGTTCGCCACCGCCCGGCTGGGGGTCGTGCTCGTCCCGATCAACTTCATGCTCGGCGCGGAGGAGGTCGCCTTCATCCTGCGGCACAGCGGCGCGGTCGCGATGGTCACCCAGGACAGCCTCGGCGCGGTGGCGGAACAGGCGGTCGCCAGCGCGCCAGGCCAGCTGCGGATCCGGGGCCGGATCGGCACCGATGGGGGCGCCGCGGCGGACTGGGAAGACCTGCAGGCCTGGGTAGAGCACGACGGAACGCCGCCTCCGGTCGTCGTCGGGGATGACGAGCCGCTACGGCTGATGTACACCAGCGGCACCGAGTCCCGGCCCAAGGGCGTGCTGCTGTCCAGCCGCGCGCTGATGTGGCAGTACGTCAGTTGCGTGATCGAGGGCGGCCTCGACGCCTCCGACGTGGAGCTGCACTCGCTGCCGCTCTATCACTGCGCCCAACTGGATGTGTTCCTCGGACCGAACCTCTACCTCGGTGGCACGAACATCCTGCTGCCCGCCCCCGACCCCGGCGAGATCCTCGCGTTCATCGCCCGGGAGCGGGTTACCAAGATCTTCTGCCCGCCGACCGTCTGGATCGCGCTGCTGCGCCACCCCGAGTTCGACCGGACCGATTTGTCCTCCCTCGACAAGGGTTATTACGGGGCGTCCCCCATGCCGGTCGAGGTGCTGCGCGAGCTGCAGCACCGCCTCCCCGATGTGCGGCTGTGGAACCTGTATGGGCAGACGGAACTCTCCCCGCTAGCGACGTTGCTCCCGCCGCACGAGCAGCTCTCGCACGCCGGATCCGCCGGTCGGGCCGTGCTCAACGTGGAGACGAGGGTGGTCGACGACCGCGACGTCACCGTGGCCGTCGGGGAGATCGGCGAGATCGTGCACCGCAGCCCGCAGGCCACGCTGGGCTACTACCGGGACCCGGACGCGACGGCCAACGCGTTCCGCGGCGGCTGGTTCCACTCCGGTGATCTCGGCGTGATGGACGCCGAGGGCCGGGTCACCGTGGTGGACCGCAAGAAGGACATGATCAAATCCGGTGGCGAGAACGTCGCCAGCCGCGAGGTCGAGGAATGCATTTACGAACTCGACGGGGTAGCCGAGGCTGCGGTCTTCGCGGTCGATCATCCCCGCTGGGTCGAGGCCGTCGCGGCGGTCGTAGTGCCGAAGCCCGGGGCGAACCTGCTCCCGGCGCAGGTCATCGCGCACTGCCGGGAGCAACTGGCCGGCTTCAAATGCCCCAAGTACGTGGTGATCGCCGAGTCGTTACCCAAAAACCCGAGCGGGAAGATCCTCAAGCGGCAGCTGCGCACCAACCATGCGCAGCTGGCTCAGCCCACCGTGCGGCGGTAGAAGCCGCGCACGCCGATCGTGAGCAGCGCCACGAGCGAGCCGAGCAGCACGAGGATGCAGATCCACGCGTGGATGTGCGGGACGGATGGGATCATGGCCGCGCGCATGCCTTCGCTGACGTAGGTCATCGGGTTGGCGGCGGTCACCACCTGGAACCACTCCAGCCGGGACAGGGACGGCCAGGGGTACTGACTGCACCCGGTGAACAGCAGCGGCGTGAAGATCAGCGAGAACACGATGTTGATCTGTGGGGGCTTGACCGCGGTCCCGATGACCAGCCCGAGCGCCGCGCCGAGCAGCGAACCCAGGATCACGATCAGCACGAACAGCCCGAGGGCGTGCCAGCGCCAGGGGATCGACCCGAGGACCCCGATGCCGACCGGGATCATGATGAAGGCGGCGGTGATCGCGCGCAGCGAGGCGAACAGCACCTTCTCGGCGGCCACCAGTGCGGTCGGCATCGGTGCCAGCAGCCGGTCCTCGATTTCCATCGTCCAGCCGAACTCGGCGACCAGCGGGAACGCGAGCGACTGCATGCCCGTAATCACGGCGGTCAGGGCGAGTAGGCCCGGGAACAGCAGCTGGGCGTAGTTGTGCTGCGTGTATCCCAGGCTGCCCAGCACCTTGCCGAACACGAACAGCAGGAACAGCGGCTGCAAGATCACTTGGGCGAGGAAGGCGGGCAGGTCGTGGCCGGTCACATACAGGTCGCGCCGCAGGACGGCGAGGAAGGCCTGACCCTGAGCACTACGGGTCACCTCCGTCGCTGTGTTCTCCGAGGCGATGGTCCGGTCGCTCATCGCAACACCCGTCCGGTCAGGTGGATGAACACGTCCTCGAGCGTCGGGACCCCGAGCCGCACGTCCACCAGGCGCAGTCCGTGCTCGGCGACAACGGCCGCCGCCGGGGCGACCACCCCGGGCGCATCCCCGGCGACATACAGCCGTACGCGCAGCTGGCTGGACGAGCCGTCGGTGCCGGGTTGCGCGGCCAGCGGTTCCACCCGCTCGACCTGATCGAGACGAGCCAGCGCAGCGCGCGCCGGAGCGCCCGCATCCAGGTCGTCGCCCTGCGCGATGAGGTCCAACGTGGAGCTTCCGGGCAGCGATCGGACCAGCTCTGCGGGGGTGTCGAGCGCCAGCAGCTTGCCGTGATCCATGACGCCGACGCGGTCGGCGAGAGCGGCCGCCTCGTCCATGTCGTGCGTAGTGAGCAGCAACGTCACCCCCGACTGCTGCAGCTCCCGCAGCCGATCCCAGACGAACAGGCGGGCGGCCGGGTCGAGCCCCGTGGACGGCTCGTCGAGGAACAGCACCTGCGGTGCGTGCATCAGCGCCCGGGCGATCATCACCCGCTGGGACTGGCCGCCGGAGAAGAAATCTGGCTTGGAACCGGCCCGCTCGCCCAGCCCGAACTGCTCGAGCAGCTGATCGGCCCGCCGGGCCCGGTCGCGGGCCGGGACGCCGTGGTAGGCCGCGTGGAAGATCAGGTTGTCGCGGATCGACAGTGACCGGTCCAGGTTGCTTCGCTGCGGCACGACGGCCAGCCGGCTACGCGCCTGCACCGGTTCGGCCATCACGTCGACGCCGCCCACGGATGCCGATCCGCTGGTCGGCCGGACCCGAGTGGTGAGCACCCCGATGGTCGTGGTCTTGCCCGCCCCGTTCGGGCCTAGCAGGCCGAAGACCTCCCCCGGGCGAACGGCGAACGACACCCCATCGACGGCGTTGACCGGCGATTTGGGGTAGCGCTTCACCAGGTCACGAACCTCGACCACCGCGGACGCCTCCGTGTCCGC
>DASYGP010000088.1:0-2026 GCA_035999615.1 Mycobacteriales bacterium | reverse complement strand
GCGTGCTCGGTTTGCCGGTGATCCTGTTGCTGCTCAACAACATTCTCAACGTCGCCCTTATCGGTGGCCTGATGTGGGCGCACGGTCGGGCCGACCTGTTCTTCGGGCTGATCCTCCCGCACGGGATGCTCGAGCTGACCGCGGTGTTCGTCGCCGCCGGCGTCGGCCTCCGAATCTTCTGGTCGTGGATCGAGCCCGGGCCACGAAGACGGCTCGACGCCGTGGCCCACGCCGGACGCACGGCGATGTCAGTCGCGCTCGGGTTGGCGGCCGTGTTGCTGGTCAGCGGCATCATCGAGGCCTTCGTGACGCCGTCGCCGCTGCCCACGTGGGCCCGTGTCGGGATCGGGTTCGTCGCGTGGAGCGCCTTCATGGCCTACGTGTTCACCGTCGGCCGGTGGGCGGCTCGTCGTGGAGCCACGGGGGACGTCTCCGCGGCCGACGCCGGCGACTACGCCCCGGTCGTGGGCTGACCGCACGCTGCGCGCGTCCGAACTCAGATGTTTGTCGGTTTTCGACGTCCAGCGCCGGGCGGTCTCAGCCGGTCAACGCAACACCGGGTGGATTGGACGGGTTGGACAATAGCTTGTCGAGGGCTTCGGCGGGGGTGGCCCAGCCGAGGGTCTTGCGGGGTCGCCGGTTCAGTTCGGCGGCGACGTTCTCGAGGATCCCGGGGCCGTGCAGGGACAGGTCGGTGCCTTTGGGGAAGTACTGGCGCAGCAGCCCGTTGGTGTTCTCGTTGCTGCCCCGCTGCCACGGGGAGTGCGGGTCGCAGAAGTAGATGTCCAGCCCGGTCGCGGCGGCGATCCGGGCGTGGTTGGCCATCTCGCTGCCTTGGTCCCAGGTCAGGGTCCGTTTCAGTGTCTCGGGCAGGTCGGCCATCACGGTGACCATCGCCTCCTGCACGGTCAGCGCGGTGTGGTCACCCGGCAGATGCAGCAGGATCACGTACCGGGTGGACCGCTCCACCAGGGTCCCGATCGCCGACCCGGAGGCGGTGGACCCGAGGATCAGGTCGCCCTCCCAGTGCCCAGGGACCGCCCGGTCCTCGACCTCGGCCGGCCGTTCGCTGATCATCACCATCCCCGGGATCCGGCCCCGGCGTTCACCGGGGCGCCGGCGAGGTTTACGCACCGTCCGGCCGGTGCGCAGGTGCGTGGTCAGCTCCCGGCGCAGCCCGCCGCGGCCCTGCACGTACAACGCCTGGTAGATGCTCTCGTGGGACACCCACATCTCCGGATCGTTCGGGTAGTCGAGCCGCAACCGCTTGGCGATCTGCTGCGGCGAGTGATTCTCCTGCAGCCGCTGCTGGACCTGGGCCCGCAACGACAGCTGGGTGGCCAGCTTCCGCTGCTTCGGCCGAGCCGCGTTCGCCTCCGCCCGCGCCTGAGCCGTCCAGGCACGATAACCACGTTGCGGGCTCGTGGTGTTGCGGGCCACCTCCCGGCTGACCGTCGAGGCCGGCCGGCCGATCCGGCGGCCGATCTCCCGTGGCCCATGACCAGCCGCGGTCAGACAGGCGATCTCCTCCCGCTCGGCCAGCGACAACCGATACCCCGACGGCGGCGTCAACGCTGGGACCACCCCACCCACCCTGCGGAACCAGCTCCGTCCGGTCCCCTCCGACACGCCGACCGCACGCGCCGCGTCATCGGTCAACATCCCCTCCCGGACCGCAGCCCAGAACCGGCGACGAACCTCCACAGAAATCGCGGTACGACCTGAACGACCCACAACACAACACCCCTCGATCAAGCCAGGTGTTGCGCTGACCCCCTGAAGCCGCCACGGCTGAACACCCGGAAACCGACAACAACCTGAGTCTGGAAGACGTCAGCGGGTACCGAGGGCTCCGAAGATCCGGGCCGCCAGCCCCTCGGACGCCGCCGTGACGTCCTCCAGCCGGACCAGGCGGCCGGCGGCGTCGGTCAGCGGGACCCGCCAGTTGGGGTACTCGTCCAGCGTCCCCGGCTGGTTCACCGCGCGACGGTCGCCCACCAGGTCGGAGAGGCCGACGACGAGCATC
>DASYGP010000074.1:0-7806 GCA_035999615.1 Mycobacteriales bacterium | reverse complement strand
GGGAACGGTTGCGGGCCCTGACCGCGCCGGCCCCCGGTGATCCGGGCGTAGAGCGCCTGTTGTTCCTCGCTGAGCACCTCCGGGGAGAGCCGTTCCAGCCGCCCCGGTCCCGGGGAATCTGCCTGCACCTGATCGGTCACGGGGCGAGGGTAATCCCGCTGATCTACCGTGCACGCGTGTGATGACCGAAGCACCGGCGGAAACGTTCACCCGATTGCGGGGGCAACCCGACAGCGTCGTCCTGGAGGGCCTGCACGCCCTCAAACACGCACTGCGCTTCGACGCGGACGTCCGGGTGGCGGTCAGCGACCGGCTGCCGCAGCTGCTGGCCCTCGCCGAACAACTCGCGCCCGACCTTCGCAGCCGACTCGCGGGGCTGGTGCAGCCCGTGTCGGCGGCCGAGTTCGCCGCCCTGACCGGCCGGCCGCTGGGCTCGCCGGTGCTGGCCCTGGCCCGGCGCCGCCCGGTCGACATCGACCGGATCTGGGCGGCTGGGCCCGATCCGGTGGTGCTGCTGGAACGCCCCCGGCACGCCGGGAACGCCGGCGCCGTGGTGCGCGTGGCGGCCGCAGCCGGAGCGCGCGCGGTCCTGGTCACCGGCGAGCTCGACCCGTGGTCGCCGCCGGTACTCCGCTCCGCGGCCGGCCTGCAGTTCGCGGTCGACGTCGGGCAGGTGCTCGACGTACCCGCCACAAACCGGCAGCTGATCGCGCTCGACCCGGAAGGCGCGCTGCTCGATCCCCGGCTGCTCGCCGGCGGCCCGATCCTGATCTTCGGCGGCGAGCGGCACGGGATCTCGCGGTCGCTGCTCGAGCGCGCCGATCGGGTGTTCCGGCTGCCGATGCGCGCCCAGGTCAGCAGCCTCAACCTGGCGACCAGCGTCTCCGCCGTCCTGTATGCCTGGCGCCTGCTCCGGTAGCCGCTTCCGCGGCCGTTGACGTACAGATGTGAGTTGTGGAGTTGTACGCTAGGCGAGTGGATGTGGCGATCAGCACCCTGCGGGCCGAGCTGTCCAGCTGGATCGCGCGGGCTCAGGCGGGGGAGGAAGTCGTCGTCACGGATCGGGGTACTCCCGTGGCGCGGTTGCTGCCGGTCGACACCGCCCCGCTGCTCGAACAGCTCCTCGCGCGGGGTGTGCTCAGTAAACCGTCCCGGGCGCAGCGCCCGGCCGCGCGCGGCGCTGATCGGGTGCCGGCGCGCGGTCCGGTCGCCGACCTGGTCAGCGAGCATCGGCGCTGACGGCGTGACCATCGTCTATTTCGATAGCAGCGCCTTCGTCAAACTGCTGGTTGAGGAGGAGGGCAGCGACCTCGCCGCGGCGCTCTGGGACGGCTGTGATGCCGCGGTGTCCAGTCGGCTCGCCTATCCCGAGGTTCGGGCGGCGTTGGCCCGCGCCGGGCGGGCCCACCGGCTGAACCCCGCAGATGTGCGGCGCGCAGAGGGGGCGTGGGAGGACTACTGGGCGGCGACCCGGCCGGTCGAGCTCACGGACGTCGTCACGGCCCATGCCGGGCAGCTGGCCGCTCGGCACGCCCTGCGCGGCGCTGACGCGGTGCACCTGGCCAGCCTGCTCGCGGTCGGCGCAGCGGTAACGGTGTTCGCCGTCTGGGATCAGGTGCTGCGGGCCGGGGCATCTGCCGCGGGCGTGCGGCTCGCCCCTTTGGCGTAGCTGAACCACCAGCGCCGTTGCGCGGTGCACTAACGCTTGCATAATGTAAGCATGCCGAATGTGTTGATTCGAGATGTGCCGGAGCACGTCCACGCCCGGTTGCAGACCCGCGCCGAGGGACACGGTCAGTCGCTGCAGCAGTACCTGGTCGGCGAGCTGCGCCGTCTTGTCGAGCGCCCCTCGATGGACGAGGTACTCGCTCGGATCGCCACCCGCAGCGGTGGCCGCATCGGTCTTGAGCAGGCGGTGCAGGACTTGACGGTCGACCGGGATCGGCGGTGATCGTCGTCGACGCGTCGATCCTCGCCAACCTCATCGGCGACGACGGCGCCGACGGCGACCGCGCTCGCGAGGTCGTCGATGGACACGAGCTCAGCCTTCCCGACCTGGCCGACGTCGAGGTTGTCTCGGTGCTGCGTCGGCGCTGGCTGGCCAAGACGATGACCGCGCGCCGGTTTGCCGCGGCCGTCGATGATCTGGGTGCGCTGCCTGCCGACCGCTACCCGGCACTGCCCTTCCTGCCCCGCGCCTACCAGCTTCGCGCGCATGTCGGCGCCCGCGACGCCACCTATGTGGCCCTGGCTGAGCAGCTCGACTGTGCCCTGGTCACTGCGGACCGGCGCTTGGCCTCGGCGCCCGGACCCCGCTGCGCGATCACCTTGATCAGCACCCCGGTATCCCGGGCGGGTGAGCCGGGTCAGGCCGAGGCGAGGGCGCCGATCCGGCGGTAGCGGCTGGCCCACGCCACCAGCTGGTCGGTCGGCAGCGGTTCGCTGACGAGGAACCCCTGGGCGGTGTCGCAGCCGAGCTCCTGCATCTGCCGCCAGGCGGCGATGTTCTCGATGCCCTCGGCGACCACGTGCAGCCCGAGGCTGCGCCCCAGGTCGACGATGGAGCGGGCGACGGCGAGGTCGTCGTCGTTGTCCGCGGCGTTCAGGACGAAACTCTTGTCAATCTTGAGTTCGGTGACGGGCAGCCGGCGCAGGTGGCTCAGGCTGGAGTAGCCGGTGCCGAAGTCGTCGATGCTCACGGTGACACCGAGGTCGCGCAGCCGGTGCAGCAGCTGCAGGCTCTTGGCCGGGTCGGCCATGATGCTGCTCTCGGTCACCTCAAGGGTGAGCAGCCGGGCCGGCAGCGCGTAGCGGCGCAGCAGCCGGTCGACCTGTTCGACCAGCGCGTCGTCGGTGAGGCTCTTGAACGACAGGTTGACCGCGACCCCGATTCCGGGCAGGGCGCCCTGCCACTGGGAGCAGGCCTCGATGGCGGCGCGCAGGACGAAGTCGGTCAGCGGTCGGATCAGGCCGCTGCGCTCGGCCAGCGGGATGAACTCATCCGGGCTGATCCAGCCGCGTTCGGGATCCTGCCAGCGCACCAGCGCCTCGGTGCCGGTGAGCTGGCCGGTGCTCAGGCTGGCCTTGGGTTGCACATGCAAGGTGAGCGCCCCGGCGGCCAGCGCGTTGCGCAGGTGCCCGACCAGCGCCAGCCGGCTCGGCGCCGATGTGTCGAACGACGGGTCGAAGTTGGCGACGTCGTAACCGGCCTGCTTGGCGGCGTACATGGCCATGTCGGCGTGCTTGAGCAGGGTGATCCGCTGCGTGCCGCTGCTCTCCGATAAGGCCAGGCCCAGCGAACCGCCGATCTCGACCTCGACGCCGGACAGGTCCAGCGGGGCGTGCAGCGCGCTGACCAGGTTCTTGCCGAACCGCAGCGCGGATGCCGCGTCGGTACGGTCCAGCAGGACCGCGAACTCGTCCCCGCCGAGGCGCGCGATCAGGGCCCGGTCCCCGGCGGCGGTCACCAGCCGGGCCGCGACCTCCCGCAGCAGCTCGTCGCCGCGGGCGTGGCCGAGGGTGTCGTTGACTTCCTTGAAGCTGTCCAGATCCAGGATGCCGACGGCGATGTGCTCGTTGCCGGGCAGCGCCGCGAGCCGGGTATCCAGCTCACGCTGGAAGTAGACCCGGTTCGGCAGGCCGGTCAGGCCGTCGTGCAACGACTCGTGCCGCAGCTGATCGACCAGCCGCCCGTTCTGCAGGGCGATGGCGGCCTGGTCGGCGACGGTTTGCAGGAGCCGCACGTCTTCCCGGTCGAACCCGCGGGCCTCCCCGAGCCGATCCGCGACTCCCAAGATGGCCACGACCCCAGAGTGGCCGCGCAGCGGCACCAAGATGACATCGCGCAGATGGCAGCGCTCCAGCCACTGCCGCTGGCGGGCATCGCGGGTGCCGCGGGCCAGCAGTACCGGGGTCTGGTCGTGCAGCAGCCCGGTGGTCAGCCACTGCGCATCTGCAGCGAGGATCTGCGCCGGTCCGCGTTGTAGCGCCCCGTTCCGGGCCATCGACACCTCGACGTTGTCCTGCCCGTCGGTGCCCTGCAGGAAGGTGATGAAGCCGACCTCGGCGTGCAGCAGCTCCCTGGCCTGGGCCAGCACGCTGGTCAGCACGTCGTGCATCTCCGGGGTGCTGGACACCACCTGGGTGAACCGGTAGAGCCGTTCCAGCCCGACGTGCTTGTCGCTGAGCGCCGCGTACGCGCGGTAGGCGGCGAGCAGCGCAACGCTCAGCAAGGTGAGCGGCACCGCGGACCACATGCTGGCGTTGATCGCGATGACCGCGAGGACCCCGACGGTGCTGACAATCCCGGCCTGCAGGGCGCACGAGGGCAGTAGGCGCAGCAGCGCCGATGCGCTGCCGTCCCCCTCGATCAGCTGGATGACCGTCGAGACGCTGACCGCGGCCAGGCAGCTGGCGACCACGTTGGCCGCGTCGATCGCGATCCACCCGCCGGGGCCGGCCGCGGAGCCGCCCCAGGCCAGCAGCCGGAACACCAGCAGGCCGACCGCGACCTCGGTCAGGGCGAGGGTGACATTGAAGGTCAGCTTCAGTGGCCGCCGGTACTGCCGCTGCTGAACGAGGAAGGTGAACGCGGCGGCCAGGAGCCGGGCGAGCAGGAACTCACGGGGGGAGGTGAACGCCAGCGCGAGCGCGAACGGGATCTCCGACAGCGATACCGACCGGGCTTCCCGCAGGATCTGCACGTTCAGCACGAAGGAGTGCGCGCAGGCGAACAGCACCGCCACGGTCCACCACGGGAGCTGGGCGTGGGCGGCGGCCGGGGCCGGCAGGACCGACGCTCCGGTCCAGCTGGCCGCGCCCAGCACCGCCAGAATCAAGATCAGCGCGTTGACGACTACGACGTGCCGGGGCACGCCGCGCACCTGCTCGTGCCGCATGCTCATGACGGTCCTCATCCGGTGCACACATCCGTTGTCGGCAGAATCGACGGCTCATTGAGCCCTGACCCCTAGATGGTCACGATCCGGCGGGACGGCCGGCCCGGCGGGCAACCGGTGATCATCCCCAGCTGGAGGACTGCCAGCTGGCGTCGGCCCAGGAGCTGGACGCCCAGGAGCTCGAGGCCCAGGAGCTGGAGGCCCAGCTACTCGACGGCCAGGAGCTGGCGGCCCAGGAGCTGGACGCCCAGGAGCTGGACGCCCAGGACGAGCTGGTCCAGTTTGCGTTGGACCAGCCGGCCGCCGTCCAGGTGCCGCTGGCGAAGTGCGCGCTGGCCCAGCTGCTGGAGGCCCAGGAACTCGATTCCGGTGCGCTGCCGCCCGAGTCGTCGCCGCCGCGGGTCGGGGCCGAAACCCCGTCGCTCCAGCCGCGGCCGTTCTGTTCGGTCGCCGCCAGCGAGCCGGTGCTGACGGGCGCGCCGTGCACATCCGTCTCCCCGGTGAGCTGGGTGCTCTGCCCGGTGGTCCGGTCGGTCAGCACGAGGTGCCGGCTGCCGCGGGCGGCCTCAAGGGTGCCCGCGCCAATGCTGGCCACGAAGGACTGGACCTTGCCGGTGACATCGAACGGGCCACTGGCCGCCGACATGTTGATCAGTCCGGCGCCCTGAGCGAGCGGGTCCGCGGCCGGCAGCCGGGACGCCGTTCCCACCAGCAGGGCCTTGATCTGGTCCGGGGTGTAGCCGGGGTGTTCCTGCACCAGTTGGGCCGCGGAACCGGACACGAACGCGGCCGCCTGGCTGGTGCCGCTGCCGCGGAAGTAGCGGTCGCCGAGCCGGCCGGTCGCGCCGTACATTCCATCGATGTAGCTGCCGGGCACCCGAAGTGACTGGACGTGTGCGCCGGGGGCCACGAGGTCCGGGCCGCGGGTCTCGTCACCGCGGCTGGAGAAGGCGGCGACGCTGTCGTCGGCCGTGGTGAGGGTGCCGTTGGTGTCGTCGGCGCCCACCGCGATGACGAACGGGTCGATCGCCGGGTCGGTGAGCCGGCCGCTTCTCGCCCCGGTGTTGCCGGCGGCCACCACGGTGACGATGCCGTGCTTCCAGGCCTGCTCGGCGGCGTAGGCCAACGGGTCGAGCGTGTAGGGCTGGCTGGAGTCGGTGCCGAAGGAAAGGTTCAGCACCCGGATGTTCATCCCGTTGTCGTGGGCGTGCTGCACCACCCAGTCGATACCCGCGATGACCTGGCTGACGTCCGAGACGCCGTGCACGTCCGCTGCTTTGACATTGACGATACGGGCGTCTGGTGCCACGCCCAGAAACGTTGTGGGGTTGGTGTTCCCGGCTGGGGTAACACCGCTGTCATGCCCGGCGATGATCCCGGCCATGTGGGTGCCGTGCCCGTAGGTGTCCAGGTGGGCGGTGGCCGGGTTCTGCGCCTCGGGGGTCAGGTCCGGCCCGTTGACGATCTTGCCGGGGTCGGCCAGGCCGGCGACGGGCGCGACGCCCGAGTCGATCAGCGCGACGTCTACGCCGGCGCCGGTCCACTGGTTCCACAGCGCGCGGGTGCCGACGATCTGCTGCAGGGCGAGCAGGCTGTTCTGGTCGCCGCTCGGGTCGTAGTAGCTGGCGCCTTCCAGGGTGACGCTGGTGTCGGCGCTGACCTCCGCGACGCCGGGCGCGGCCCGCAGCGCGGCGAGCCGGTTCGCCGGGACGGACGCGGCCACGGCGTCGATCAGCCGCAGCTCGCGGCCCAGGGTGGCACCCAGCCGCCGGGCGGTCGCCTCGGCCTGCTGCAAGTGGCCGGCGGAAGCCCGAACAACGACCTGCGTCAGTTGGCCGGCGGCCGCCGGGGCGGCCGAGGTCGGCCCGGTGCTGGCGGCGCTGGCCAAGCTCGTCGTGGCCGCCGCGGCAAGCGCCCCGAGGACCACGGCGCGAGACAGCCGCGACGGGGCACGGCGCGCGGTGGCTGGGCGGCCTGCGACGCCTCCGGCGTTGCGCAGCCAGGAGTGCGAGGTCAGTTCCACGCGAGGCTCGCCCGCGTCTTCCCGGCCCGGGCGCGCCGGGTCCAGGTGTGCGAGTCCCGGCTAGCCGCCGACGGCCCCGCCCCGACGATGGTGGCCGCGCGGCGCAGCGCACCGGACGACAGGTGAACCAGAATGGAGTGCGACACGCCAGACCCCTCGCTGATCGAACTCAGCGGGTCGGGCTCACCATTAGCTCCCCGCACCAGACGCCCAGAACGGGCAGGTGACCGAATGATCCGGTGCGGTTCATCGCTTCCCACGCGAGCCAGTGGTGCTCGCCCACACCACATCGGTCCGGCGCCGGGACGGCTGTTGCACCGAACGGCGTAATAGCGCTGACCCCGCGCCGCCTGGACGCGGTGCGTGGCCGGTCCCTCCGGAACCTCGCCCATTACATAAAACAGTTATAGAGTTGGGTGATGGATCGCGCCGGAGCGAAGCGGGAGCAGATGGCCATCGCCGACGGCCTGGACCGGTTGGTGTTGTGGGCCCGGCGCGGCGCCCCGGTGCAGATGAGCAGTACCAGCATCACCACGCTGGACACGCTGGCCTACGCCGGGCCGCTGCGGATCACCGGGCTGGCCGACCGCGAGGGGGTCAGCCAGCCCGGCATGACCGCGCTGGTCAACCGCCTGGTCGGCGACGGATACGCCGAGCGGCTGGCCGACCGCACCGACGGGCGGGCCACGCTGGTCCGGATCACCCCCGGCGGGCGCGCGGTGCTGGGCGAGCGCCGCCAGGCCCGCTCGGCGGCGTTGCAGGCCGTCATCGCCCGGCTGCCGATCGAACATCAGGCCGCGCTGGGCGCGGCGGTGGCCGCGTTGCACGCGATGACCCTGACCACCCTCGAGTACGAGAAGAGCGGCGCATGACGCAGCCAGCCCC
>DASYGP010000062.1:0-3050 GCA_035999615.1 Mycobacteriales bacterium | reverse complement strand
TTGGAGGTGTGGCCGAGGGTCTGCAGCTGACGGCTCACCGCCGCCAGGATCGCGGGGTGGGCGTGGCCCAGGCAGTTGACCGCGATACCGGCGAGCAGGTCCAGGTAGCGCTTGCCCTCCGCGTCCCACACTTCCGCGCCGGCGCCGCGGACCAGGCTGATCGGCGGTGTGCCGTAAGTGCCCATCACCGCCGCGTCCCAGCGCTGCTGCAACTGCGAGGTGGTGATCACGGCGTCACCATCGTGCCCACGCCCTCGTCGGTGACGATTTCCAGCAGCAGCGCGTGCGGGACGCGGCCGTCGAGGACGTGCGCCGCGGGGACCCCGCCGCGGACCGCGCGCAGGCAGGCCTCCATCTTCGGGACCATCCCGCTGGCCAGCTCCGGCAGCAGCTTCTCCAACGCGTCGGCATTCACGGTGCTGATCACCTCATCGGTAGACGGCCACTCGGCGTAGAGCCCTTCGACATCGGTGAGCACGATCAGCTTCTCGGCGTGCACCGCGACGGCCAGCGCGGCCGCCGCGGTGTCGGCGTTGACGTTGAAGATCTCGCCGGCCTCCCCCCGGGCCACCGTCGCGACCACCGGGATCTGCCCGGCGTCGAGCAGGGCGAGCACCGCCGCCGGCCGGACCGCGAGCACGTCGCCGACCAGGCCGACGTCCACCTGTTCCCCGTCGACGACCGCCAGCCGTTTGCTTGCGGTGAGCAGGTGCGCGTCCTCCCCGGACAGGCCTACCGCATACGGCCCATGCGCGTTCAGCGACCCGACCACGTCCCGGTTGACCTGACCGACCAGCACCATCCGGACCACCTGCATCGTTTCGGGGGTGGTCACCCGAAGGCCGCCGGCGAACTCGGTCGGGACCCCGAGCCGGTCCAGGTGGGCGGTGATCTGCGGGCCGCCGCCGTGCACGATCACCGGCCGTAGCCCGGCGTAGCGCAGGAACATCACGTCCTGGGCGAACGCGGCCGCGAGCTCGGGACTGGTCATGGCGTTCCCGCCGTATTTGATCACCACGGTGGTGCCGTGGAAGCGCTCCAGCCAGGGCAGGGCTTCGACGAGGGTCTGCGCCCTGCTGGCGGCGCTGGCCTGCCGGCTCACGTCGAGTACGCCGAGTTCTCGTGGACGTAGGCCTCGGTCAGGTCGGTGGTCCAGACCCAGCCGCTGGCGTCGCCGGCCCGCAGATCGATCGTGACGGTCACGTCCCGGGCGCTGAGGTCCGCGGTGCTCGGATCGGCGGCCGGCCCACTGTCGCGGCAGACCCACACCCCGTTCATCGCGATGTCCAGGTGATCGGGGTCGAACGCGGCGTCGGTGCTACCGACCGCGGCCGCGACCCGGCCCCAGTTGGGATCCGAGCCGGCTAGCGCGCATTTGACCAGCGCGTTGCGGGCCACCGCGCGGGCGACCGCCAGCGCGTCCGCTTCGTCGTGGGCGTGGATGACGTCGACCCGAACCTGCTTGGAGGCGCCTTCGGCGTCGGCGACGATCTGGCCGGCCAGCTGCGCGCAGACACTGTGCACGGCAGCGGCCAGCTCCGCTTCCTCCGGCGCGATGCGGGAGGCGCCGCTGGCCAGCAGCAGCACCGTGTCGTTGGTGCTGATGCAGCCATCGACATCGACCCGGTCGAAGGTGACCGCCGTCGCGGCCCGCAACACCCGGTCCAGAACGGCCGGCTCGGCGACCGCGTCGGTGGTGATGACTACGAGCATGGTGGCCAGGGCCGGCGCGATCATGCCGGCGCCCTTGGCCATGCCGCCCACGGTCCAGCCCTCGCCGGTGACGACGGCCTGCTTGCGGACCGAGTCGGTCGTCATGATCGCCTCGGCGGCGGCCGGTCCACCGTCGACGGACAGCGCCTGCGCGGCGGCGTCCACCCCGGCCAGCAGCAGCGGCATCGGCAGCGGGACGCCGATCAGGCCGGTCTGGCAGACCGCCACGTCGGCGGCCGAGGCGCCGGTGACGGCCGCCGCCCGCTCGGCGGTGGTGTGCACGTCGAGGAAGCCCTGCGGTCCGGTGAAGGCGTTCGCGCCCCCCGAGTTGAGCACGACGACCTGCACCTGCCCGTCGGCGAGCACCTGCTTGCTCCACGGCACGGCCGCGGCGACGACCCGGTTGCGGGTGAAGACCCCGGCCGCGGCCCGCGACGGCCCGTCGTTGACGACCAGCGCGACATCGGGCCGGCCGCTGGCCTTCAGCCCGGCGATCACCCCGGCGGCCCGAAAGCCCTGGGCGGCGGTGACGCTCACGCCCGCACCGGCATGGGAATCAGCAGAGTTGGCCGGCTCACGGGGCCACGCCGTTGCTGGTCAGGCCGGCCGTCTCGGCCAGGCCGAGGGCGAGGTTCAGGCACTGGATGGCCTGTCCGGCAGCGCCTTTCACCAGATTGTCCAGCGCGGCGGTGACGATGACCCGGCCGGCGTTGTCATCGACGGTCAGCTGCAGCTGGCAGCTGTTCGCGCCCAGCGTGGCGCCGGTGTGCGGCCAGCTACCCGCGGGGAGCAGGTGCACGAACGGTTCCGGGTCGTATGCCGCGGCCAGCGCGGCCCGCAGCTCGGGTTCGGCAGCGCCGGTGCGGGCCGTACACGTCGCCAGGATCCCGCGCGGCATCGGCGCCAGGACGGGCGTGAAGCTGAGCGACACTGGGGTCGCCGCCAGGCCGGACAACTGCTGGACGATCTCGGCGGTGTGCTGGTGCCGGCCCACCTTGTAGGGGCTGACCTCGCCCATGATCTGGGCCGAGGTGAAGGCCGCGCCTGCGGTGCGACCGGCGCCCGAGGTGCCGGTGATGCTGGTGACGACCAGATCAGCCGGCTCGATCATCCCGGCGGCGAGCAGTGGCGCGAGGGCCAGTTCGACGGCGGTGGCGTGGCAGCCGGGGACCGCGATGCGGGGCGCCCCGGCGAGCCGGTGCCGGGCGCCCGGCAGCTCGGGCAGCCCGTACGGCCAGCTGCCCGCGTGCGCGCTGTCGTAGTAGCGCTGCCACGCCGCCGGGTCGGTCAGCCGGTGATCGGCGCCGAGGTCGATGACCGTGACGCCGCGGGGCAGC
>DASYGP010000060.1:0-6458 GCA_035999615.1 Mycobacteriales bacterium | reverse complement strand
CGGAGAAGGGAAAGTCCATGCCCAGCCAGGAATCTCGCGCCGCGATTCACACAACCGGGCTGCGCAAATCGTTCGGTGACCAGGTCGTGCTCGACGGGCTCGAGCTCGACGTGCCGCCGGGAACCGTCTTCGCCCTGCTCGGCGCGAACGGCGCTGGGAAGACCACCACGGTCAAGATTCTGTCCACGTTGATCCGTGCCGACGCGGGCGCGGCGCAGGTTGCCGGGCACGACGTCGGCCGGGAGCCGGACGCAGTGCGCGCCGCGATCGGGGTGACCGGTCAGTTCTCGGCGGTGGACAACCTGCTCACCGGCGAGGAGAACCTGCTGCTGATGGCGGATCTGCACCATCTCGGCCGGGGCGAACGGCGGCGGCGCGCGGCGCAGCTGCTGGCACAGTTCGAGTTGGTGGACGCGGCGAACAAGCCGGTGTCGACCTACTCCGGCGGGATGCGGCGGCGGCTCGACCTGGCGATGACCCTGGTCGGCGACCCGCAGGTGATCTTCCTTGACGAGCCGACGACCGGGCTGGATCCGCGCAGCCGCCGGAACATGTGGCAGATCGTCCGGGACCTGGTGGCCGGCGGGGTCACCATCTTCCTGACCACGCAGTACCTGCAAGAGGCCGACGAGCTGGCCGACCGGATCGCGGTGCTCGGCCATGGCCGGGTCGTGGCCGAGGGAACCGCCGAGCAGCTGAAGCGCCGAATCTCCGGCGGACATGTGCGCCTGCAATTCGCCGACCGGCAGGGCCTGGACGCGGCCATCAGCGCGTTGGGCCCCCAGGCCGCCCGCGACAACGGCGATAGCCGAGACCACCGCGACGGCGACGCCCTGGCGCTGCGGGTTCCCAGCGACGGCAGCATGCGCTCGCTGAAGACCCTGATCGACCGGCTCGACGCCCAGGCCATCGAGGTCGACGAACTGTCCGTGCACACCCCCGACCTCGAGGACGTTTTCCTCGCCCTCACCGGCAGCGCCATCCACGAGAAGGCGAGCATGCGATGAGCCCGCAAGCCCCGGCCCCGCTGCACCCGCTGCGCGACTCGGCGACGATGCTGCGCCGCAACCTCAAACGCATGCTGCGGTATCCGTCGATGACCCTGATGCTGGTCGGGATGCCGGTGGTCTTCCTGTTGTTGTTCGTGTACGTGTTCGGCGGCACGCTAGGCGCCGGGCTCGGCGGAACTGCCGGCGGCCGTGCCAAATACGCCAACTACGTGGCGCCGGCAATCCTGCTGATGACCGTGACGGCGACGGTCCAGGGGACCGCGATCTCGATCGCCATGGACATGACCGAAGGCATCATCGCCCGGTTCCGCACCATGCACATCGCCCGCGTCTCGGTGCTCACCGGACACGTGCTGGGCAGCTTGATCCAGGCGGCGTTCACCCTGGTGCTCGTGATCGGCGTGGCGTTGCTGGTCGGCTTCCGGCCGATGGCCGGGTTCGGCGCGTGGCTGGCCACGGCCGGCTTCCTGCTGGTAGTGACCTTCGCACTCGTTTGGTTGTGCGTGGCGCTGGGTCAGGTGAGCAAGAGCGTCGAAACCGCGAGCAACTTGCCGATGCCGCTGGTGCTGCTGCCCTTCCTCGGCAGCGGGTTCGTGCCCACCGCCTCGATGCCGACCGGGCTGCGCTGGTTCGCCGAATATCAACCGTTCACGCCGATCATCGAGACCCTGCGCGGTCTGCTGATGGATCAGCCGGTCGGCCACAACGCCGCGGTCGCGCTGGCCTGGTGCTCGGTGATCGCCGTGGCTGGCTACCTCTGGTCGAAGCGGCTGTTCGAGCGCGAATCCCGCTGACCCGCCATCCTGGCGCGGTGACCGCTGACCCGCCATTCTGGCGCGGTGACCTCGATCAGCGCACAGCCCGCGAAGTGGACGCGCGCACGCGGCTGGTGGTTGGCCACCGGCCTGGGCGTCTGCGCGCTGATCGGCGGCCTGTGGCTGCTGCTGGGCCCCGTCGGCAACGGCAGTCCCAATCCGGCCATGGTCGAGACCTGCGGCAGCGCCGTCGCGCCGAGCACCTTCGGGCGCTTCGAAGACGTCAGTACGTGTCTCGACACCCTGTCCTGGCACCGCACCTACGGCTGGTCGCTGGTGATCGTCGGCCTGCCGATGGCGATCGGCGGTGCCGCCCGCACCCGTTTCCTCTCCCGACTCACCTAAAGGTCGGCTGACCGTCCGCGCCGCGGCGCGCGCCATACTCCAGAGGTGCTCCTTGCCCCCTGTCTGACCCGGGCCGGGCGGCCGGTGTGCTCGTGCAGTTGTCCGCGGCCGCCGACCCCGTGAGCGCCCCGACGTCCACCGCCGAGGGCCGCGCGCCGGACAGCGCCACGATGCTGGCAACAGTGCTCGACACGGTGGACGTGGGCATCGTGGCCTGCGATGCCGCCGGCCGGCTCACCGTGTTCAACCAGGCCACCCGGGCCTGGCACGGCCTGGACGCCGACCACGACCTGGACCCAGTGCAGTGGGCCGGGAAATTTTCCCTGTTCGCCGAGGACGGGGTGAGCCTGCTCAGCGAGAAGCAGGTCCCGCTGCTGCGGGCCCTTCGCGATGGTGTCGTCCGCGATGCGGTCATGATCATCCGCGCCCTCGGTCAGCCTGATCGACTGGTGCGCTGTGATGGCGCCCGGCTGGTGGATCCGGCCGGACAGGTGACCGGCGCGGTGGTCGCGATGACCGACATCACGCAGACCGCCCGGGCGACCGGTGCGCTGCAGCAGGCGCTGGACCGGGCCGAGCGCATCGTCGCGACGGCCGCGGACGCGTACATCAGCATCGATGCCCGGGGCTGCGTCGTCGACTGGAACCCGGCGGCCGAGGTGACGTTCGGCTGGACCGCGGCCGAGGTCGTCGGCCGGGAACTCGCCGAGCTCATCGTCCCGCCGGACCGGCGTGCGGCGCATCGGGGTGGACTGGCGCGGCTCGCGGCCGGCGGGGACCCCCACATCTTGGGCCAACCCGTGGACCTGCTCGCCCAGGACAACCGGGGCCGTCTCGTCCCGGTCGAGCTGACCATCTGGGCCACCGAAGAGGACGGCCATGCCCGCTACCACGCGTTCGTGCGTGACCAGAGCGAGCGGAGTCGCTCCGCGCGGGATCTCGAACAGGCCCACGAGGACCTGCGCACCGCGCTCAACGCGATGCCCCGCTCGATCACCCTGGCCACGGTCGTCCGCGACGCGCACGCTGAACCGGTGGACCTCGTCGTTCAGTGGGTTAACCAGCAGGTCCTGACCACCCTCGGCTGCCCGCTGGCCGAGGTTGCCGGGCGGTCGATGAGTGAGGTGTTCCCGGCGGTGATGCAGGCCTACGGGGACCGGTATCTGGCCGTGGCCAAAACCGGGGAGGCGCTGCACCTGCCGGTCGAGTCGTTCACCGGTCAGGCCATCTCCGGCGCGTTCGACATCACCGTGACGCCGTGGAGCACCGACGGGCTGCTGATCGATGCGATCGACGTCACGGCGCAGCGGGCGACGCTGCGCGCGTTGGAGACCCAGCGGCGTGAGCTCACCGAGGCCCAGCGGCTGGGCCAGCTCGGCAGCTTCACCCGCGACATGCGGGATGGATCGTTCGCTTTCTCCGAGCAGATCTACCGGATTTGGGGATTGCCGCCGGGCGCGGACCTGGCCGCCGTCCGCGCGTCGATGATCCACCCCGATGACCTGGACCGAATTCAGGCCCAGTCGGCGGCGGCGCTGCGGCGCGGCGGCCAGAGCGAGGTCCAGTACCGGATCATCCGACCGGACGGCGAGCTGCGCCATCTGCGGGTGATGGTCGAGGTGGCCCACGACGAGCACGGGCAGGTCACCGGCCTGCACGGCACGCACCTGGACATCACCGACCTCACGGAGGCTCAGCGGGCCGCCCAGGAGGCGCACCGGTTCTTCGACGCCGTGCTGGCGGCCAGCCCGGATTACACGTTCGTCATCGACGTTGCCACCGGCGCGTTGACCTATGGCCCGGACGATCGGGACGTCCTGGGGGTGAGCACCGCGCAGCTCGCGGACCTGGGGCCGGAACGAACCTCGACGATGACCCACCCCGAGGATCTGCCACACCTGCGCGCGGCGCTCGCCGGGGCCGCGAAACTCGCCGATGGTCAGGTTCTGCAGGTACGCGCCCGCGGCCGACACGCGGACGGCAGCTGGCGTTGGCTGAGCCGACGGTTCACCCCGTTCCGCCGGGATGCGGCCGGCGCGGTGGTGGAGGTGCTCGGGGTGCTGCGGGACATCACCGATGTGGTGCAGGCCGAGGAGAAACTCACCCACGCCGCGCTGCACGACAGCCTGACCGGCCTGCCGAACCGGGCGCTGCTGGTGGAACGGCTGGAGGCTGCGCTGGCCCGGGGCGCCCGGCTCGGCCACGAGGTGGCGGTGCTGTTCTGCGACCTGGACGGGTTCAAGCAGGTCAACGACACCGCGGGGCACGCCGCGGGCGACGCGGTCCTGATCGCCACCGCCCAACGGCTGCGCCGTGCCGTCCGCGACGAGGACACCGTCGCCCGAGTCGGTGGGGATGAATTCGTCGTCGTCTTGGAAGCCGGCCGCGCCGACCCAGCAGGTCGCCACGCCGGGGACCGCGACTCGACCGCCGCAACTCCCGACGCTAAGGCCGCCAACCAGGACCCGGTGATCCTCGTGGCCAGCCGGATACGCCACGCCCTTCGTCAACCGATCACCGTGCATGACCAGCAGCACATCGTGAGCGTCAGCATCGGGATCACCCGTGCCCCCGTCCGCAAGCTCAGCCCCGATGAGGTGCTCCGCGATGCGGACGCCGCGATGTACCGGGCGAAGGCGGCGGGTAAGGACCGCTTCGCGCTGTAGTCCGCAGACCGGATTCGGCGAGCGGAGCGTGCGGCGCCTCCAAGCTGCGCCTATCGCGTCCCTTCATACACTGGGCTCAATCAGCCCCGTCCGCCGCCCGCTTCCGCCAGCGACGCGTCGAGCGTGAGGAGGCGCGACGGAGTGGTAGCCCGGGTAGGCATCTCCGGCTGGCGCTATCCACCATGGCGCGGCGTGTTTTACCCGCCGGGGCTGCCGCAGCGCAGCGAGCTGGCGTACGCCGCGAGCCGGCTGGCCACCATCGAGATCAACGGCTCCTTCTACTCCTTGCAACGTCCGGAGTACTTCGCCGCGTGGCACCAGCAGACGCCGCCCGGGTTCGTGTTCTCGGTCAAGGGGCCGCGATTCCTCACGCACATGAAAAAGCTGCGCGACCCACAGACGCCGCTCGCGAACTTCTTCGCCTCCGGACTGCTCGCCCTGGGCGAGAAGCTCGGCCCCGTGCTGTGGCAGCTGCCACCCAGCCTGGGCTTCGACGCAAACCGGCTCGCGGCGTTCTTCGCCCTGCTGCCCCGCACGACCGGGGCAGCAGCCCGGCTGGCAGCTCAGCACGACGAACGGCTCGAGGGCCGCGCACTGATCGAGACCGATACCGAGCGGCCCTTAGGCCACGCGCTCGAGGTGCGGCACGCCAGCTTTCTGACGCCGCAGTTCACCGCGCTGCTGCGCGAGCACGACGTCGCGGTCGTCGTCGCGGACACGGCCGGCCGGTGGCCGCTGATCCGGGAAGTCACGACGGACTTCGCCTACATACGGCTGCATGGAGACGTCGAGCTATACACGAGCGGCTACAGCGACGCGTCGTTGGCGTCGTGGGCCTCGACCGTACGGACCTGGGCTGACGGTGGCATCGACGTGTTCGTCTACTTCGACAACGACGTCAAGGTCCACGCACCCTTTGACGCGATGAACCTCGCCGCCCGGCTACACACCGGCCGATGACACATCGACCTGCGAAAGGCTGGCCGAGAATCGGGACGGGCTTTCGCATTGTCTGGGCATCGGTGGGTAGGGACTCCGGCGTAATCGAACCCAAGGAGGAACCTCATGACCCAGGCAGGTGCCGACCTCGCCGGCAAGACTGTTGCCTTCCTCGTGGCGACGGAGGGCATAGAACAGGTGGAGCTGACCTCGCCGTGGCAGGCGGTGTCTGAGGCCGGTGGCACCCCGAGGCTGCTGTCGGTCGAGGACGGAAGGGTGCAGGCGTTCAACCACCTGGACAAGGGCGACACGTTCCCGGTCGACACCGTCGTCGCGGATGCGGTGGTGGCCGACTACGACGCGCTGGTGCTGCCGGGCGGCGTCGCGAACCCGGATGCGCTCCGGACCGATGCGAAGGCGGTGGCGTTCGTCAAGGAGTTCATGGGCAGCGGCAAGCCGGTCGCGGCGATTTGCCACGCTCCGTGGACCCTCATCGAGGCCGGCGTGCTCTCCGGTCGACGGCTAACTTCGTGGCCATCGCTGCAGACCGACGTGCGTAACGCCGGGGCCACCTGGCTCGACGAGGAGGTCGTCCTCGACGGGGCACTGATCACCTCCCGCAAGCCCGACGATCTCAAGGCGTTTAACTCGGCACTGCTCGACGCGCTCAGGTAGTAGCCGGC
>DASYGP010000024.1:0-1660 GCA_035999615.1 Mycobacteriales bacterium | reverse complement strand
GCACCGCTGGACACATCGTGGTCGTGCCAGCCGGTATCGCTGGCCCGGGTCCAGCACAGCAGCCAGATGTCGACGAACGCGTCCCGGTAGAGCGACACGTAATGCCGCCGCTCGTCGGAGAAGGCGACCTCGCCGGACCAGCTGCCGGGGTCGGCGGCGAGCCGAACCACCAGGGCCCGCAGCTCGGCGGGATCAAGGACTCGTCCAGGCAATGCGTCCACGGCGCGCGGGACGGCGGTGATGGTCATGCGGCTTCTCCATGGAGCAGTCGGTGCGGGTTCGTGACGCGCAGGGCGTGGGTGACCGCCGCCCCGAGACCGTGGTCGACGGGGCAGGCATAGGGCCGGTCCGTGCCATGCACCAACCCGTCGATCCCCACCACCCGGAGGGCGGCGTCGATACCGCCTGCGCCGTAGGACGAAGTCTCGAAAAACACCAGCGGGTCGACCCGGGCGAAGCTGCCGCCGCGGGCCACCAACCGTTCGTGGTGCAGCGGCGCGAGCCCCGCGAGGGCCACGAAACACACCCGCAGCCGGGGGTGATTGGCCCGGCCGGCCGCGTGCCAGGCGAACCAGGCGGCGTGCTGCTGGGCGACGTAGGGGACGAGGGCCGGCCACCAGCCGGGCGTATCCGCGAAGCCGGCGGCTGCCGCTCGCGGTGCGCCGGCCCGCGTTGCGCCGGTTCGGGTTCGCGTTGCGCGGGCTCGCTTTGGGGCGTGGGCAGCGACCGGGCCGGGGTGCACCAGCAGTGGCCGGTCCGCTTCTTCCAGGACCGCCAGCAGCGGTCCGAGGTTCTCCACGCACCACGGGTCGGCGAGGGCGGTCGCCGGCAATTGCAGGCCGACCCGGCCGCGGTCCAGTTGCTTGCGTAACCCGCCCGGGTCCGGTTCCACCAACCCGGCCGCGGCCCACGACCCGAACGGGGCCGGCAGCTCGGCCACGCCCTCATGCCAAGCGTCGAGCAAGGTTATTGCCTGCGACTCAGGCAGTTGCTCGATGCCGAGCGGGCAGGACAGGGACAGCAACACCTGGGACAGCCCGTCCCTGCCGGCCAGCTCCTGCCGAGCGGTCACGTCGTGGTCGGCGGGGATGACGTCGTAAGGACGTTCGCCGTCCAGCTCGAGCTGCCAGCCCACCATCCGCGGCGCCCGAGTACGGCCTCGTAACGCCTCGATCAACGCCATCGGCCACAGGTGTTGGTGCACGTCGACGGCGCCGGGATCAGATTTGGTTAAGCGCTTCACCACGGATTTAGTTAAGCGCTTCACTAGGACATAAGTCAAGCGGCCGCACGGGGGGTCAGTTGGATGGCCGTGGGGACGCGCCGGGAAGGGTGAGCACCGAGCCTGGGAGTAGGTCCGCATGGGCGGCGGCGCTCCGGGCGAACGGGTGGCGGCATTCGGGGCGCACGGGTGGTCCGCACGGGTGGCGGCATTCGGTGCGCACGGGTGGCGGCGTTCGGGGCGCACGGGTGGTCCGCACGGGTGGCGGTGTTCGGTGCGAACCGGTGGCGGCGTTCAGGGCGCACGGGTGGGCAGGCCCCGCGCGGACAGGGGGACGGGCCGAGCGGGGCGGCGGGCAGACCGGGTGGGAGAAGTGGGCTTCAATGGTGGCGTGACGCCCCGGCCGAAGCGCGCCACCCTGCGCGACGTGGCAGCGGC
>DASYGP010000005.1:0-2946 GCA_035999615.1 Mycobacteriales bacterium | reverse complement strand
GTACCAGGCGGCGATGCAGTCCGACGGCAACATCGTCGTGTACAGCAACGGGCGGCCACTGTGCTCCACGCGCACCTGGGGCAACCCGGGCAGTGCGCTGGCCATCCAACCGGATGGCAATCTGGTGTTGTACAGCGCGGGCGGGCAGCCGTTGTGGTCGACCCGGACCGCCGGATCCGGCGAGCAGAACACCCTGGTGATGCAGGACGACGGCAACCTGGTGCTCTACGGCCCGCACGGGGCGTTGTGGAGTAGCGCCACCCCCGGCACCGACGCGCTCAGCGCGCCCGGCCGGCTGCTGGCCGGGCAGTTCCTGCACTCGGCGAACGGCCGGTTCCGGCTGGCCCAGCAGGGCGACGGGAACCTGGTGCTCTACGGCGACGGGCAGCCGATCTGGGCCACCGGCACCGACGGCTCCCCGGGCGCGACCCTGGCCCTGCAGACCGACGGGAACCTGGTCCTGTACGACATCAACAACCAGCCGATCTGGTACTCCCGCACTGCGGGGACGCGCGCCAATCACCTCACCGTGCAAGACGACGGGAACCTGGTCTTGTACCGACCCCAGCACGCCGTGTGGGGCAGCGGCACCTAACCGTGCGGACGGGACGGCGGTGCGGGACACGAACTGCCCATCTTTTTGGCGACTGTGGGCCATCCTGATATTATGTGGGCCATGGCTGAGACGGCGCACTTGGACGCGCGAGGACGGGTAGTTCTTCCTGCCTCAGCACGGCGGCGACTTGGCCTCGAACCAGGGACTGAACTGCTCGTTCTTCCTGATGCCCGCGGCGGCGTCCGCCTCGTGCCACGGCGTGACGCGGCCCGGGCGTTGTTGGGCGTAGCTGCCCCCGGCGAAGGGGACTCCGCGGTAGAGGAGCTTCTCGCGGAGAGGCGCCGTGAGGCGGCGGCCGAACTCACCGACTCGTCGCCCGCGCGGAACTACAAAGCACGATGATCGTCCTCGATGCGTCGGCCGTCGCTGCGCTGCTGTTTGAGGAACCCGGCGGCGATCGTGTAGCGGACGTCATTGCGGCGGGCGACGCAGCGATGTCGGCGGTCAACTTCTCCGAAGTTGCCGCGCTGTTGATGCGTAGGCAGGTCCAGGGCCTGATCGCGATCATGGGTGACCTTGAACATCAGGTTGAGGTCATCGCGTTCGACATGAGCCACGCCCTTCAGGCCGCCTTCCTGACGCCCGTTACCGCTAGTCAGGGCCTCGGTATCGGCGACCGCGCGTGCCTCGCACTTGGCCTCGCACTGCAGAGTCCTGTGCTGACCGCCGATCGGATGTGGGCGGCCATCTCCGACGCCGCCGGAGTCAAGATAGAACTCCTTCGCTCATCCAGCTAGGAATGCTGATAGCAGTTCCGGGAGGCGGATCCCGCCGTTGCTGACGGCCCCTCCACTTATGCCTCGGGTGCCGCCGTGCGTTCACCGAGGGGCAGTACCAGGCGACGAAGTCCGACTGCGGCCAACGGCCGAAGAGAGGGCGGCCCCCGCCGGTGTTGGAGCACCGACGGGGGCCTCGCCGGCCACCTGGCGAGAGGTGGTCAGCTACGCGCTGACGCTAGTCCGATCCTGGCGCTGGACGCGAACGAGTGGGTCGGGATCTCCGCTAGGCGGCTGGAAACCCGCTAGTGCCGGCCGCCGCGTCGATCCCATAACCACTTCAAGGTCAGGAACTCCACAATTCTCTTCAGCATCGGGCCCTCCCTCCACGAGGACATCATGTTGATCGTCGTGTGGCGAGGCGTCCAGTGCCGTGGGGGGTTCCCCCATGGATCGGGACCTGTTCCGATGCCTCGCGATGTTGCCCGATCGTGACGTGCCTGCAGCCGCGACGATTCCGGCCCGTGGCAGGCTCGGGCGGCGGCTGGATCATGAGCGCCAAGCTCGAGGGAGGGGGGCGTCGGTGAGTTCGCTGGCGCTGGCGTTGCGGGCGCTGTGGTGGCGCCGAGGCCTGTCCCTCGCGGTGGCCGCGGTCGCCGCGATCGTGGTGGCGGTTGCGGTAGCTGGCCCGACGTACGACCAGGCCGCCAAGGAATCGATCTTGCAGGACGTGCTGCGGACGGCGCCGAGCCAGCAGAGCGGGCTGGAGTTCGTCCAGGACGGCGATCCGGCCAACTTGCTAGGCGCCGTGCAATCCGCGTTGATCAGCAATCACGCGCAGGGTCTGTATCAACCGGCGATCCTCGCTCGCGAAGAGAGCTTCGGCGGTCAGATCGGTGACGCCCCGGGGGGCGGGATCCCGGTCACCGGGACCTTGGTGTGGCGCGCCGGCGCGTTCGAGCATCTGCACCTCCGCGCCGGACGGCTGCCCGAACGCGCCGGCGAGGTGGTGGCTACGCCCACCTTCCTGGCCTACATAGCCGGTCGCGTCGGGCAGCGGCTCACCCTGCCCACCGGCGAGCACGAAATGATCGTCGGGGCGTACACCGCCCAGGCCGATGACCCCTTCTGGTTCGCCCGGCCCTACTTCGGTGCGCTGATCACCCCCGGGGGCCCGGATGCCCCGCAGCCAGTGGATGCTCTGCTCGCGCCGCGCGCGGGCGTAACCCACGGCAAGGGCATCGTCGACCTGCCGCTGCGGCCCGCAGCGGTGCGGGTGGCGAACGCCGCGGTGTGGGATCGGCGCGCGCAGGCAACGAGCGATGAGCTGGGGGCGTCGAGCACGATCGTCGAGGGTTCCGGGGTCAGCGTGACCACCGCCTTCCCGCGGCTGCTGACGACGGCATCGGCCAATGAGCAAGCTCTCGGCACCCCGGTCCTGCTGATCGTTCTTCAGCTGCTGCTGTTGTGCGCGCTGGTGCTGTTCGGGGCGGTCCGCGCCGCGGCCGAGGCCCGCGGCCCGGAGGTCGCCCTGCTCAAGCTGCGCGGCGCGCGGCCGCGGCAGCTGTTGCTGTTCGGCTTGGCCGAACCGCTGTTCCTCATCACGGCCGCGTC
>DASYGP010000145.1:0-3972 GCA_035999615.1 Mycobacteriales bacterium | reverse complement strand
AGCTCCCGGGCCGCGGCCTGCCGGGCGGTCTCGTCCGGTTCGACGCCGCCTCCGGCCGGGCACCAGATCGGCCCGTCCAGGGCCTGCATCCGGAACAGGAGCAGGCGGTCCGCCTCGTCGAGGAGCAGCACCCGGACGGTGGGGCGGAGCGTGTGACCTGGCGTAACAGGGCCATCGAGCGGCACTTATCCCACCAAATTCGCAACCGCGGCCAGATCGGTGACCGTCACCGTGCCGCCCGAACCGGCCCCGTCCGAGCCGGCCGCGCCCAAACCCGCCCCACCCGAACCGGCTCCGCCCGAGCCCTCGAAAACCTCCGCGTCGTAGGTCGTGTGGGCGAGGTGATCGGCGCAGCGCAGTCGCACCGTACGCATTCCCGCCGCAGCCGCCCCCGTCAGCTCATGGCTCCCTCCGTCCCCGACGTAAAGACAGTCCTCGGGCGCGGCGGGGAGGCGGGCGCAGATGGTGGCGTACATGTGCGGGTCCGGCTTGCGCACGCCTTCGACGAACGACAGCACGACGGAGTCGACCAGCGGGGCCAGCGGCAGCTGGTCCCAGTGCGCGGCGAGCTCATGGGAGCAGTCGCTGACCACGCCGATCCGCAGGCCGGACGCGCGCAGCTGGTGCAGCAATTCGGGGGCCCCGGCCCGGACCCGAGCCGCGTTTGTCCACTCCAACGCCAGCCGCAGCCGCACCGCCTGCTCGACCTGCGAGGGCGTCGGGTCCGCGCCGACCGATCGGGCGATGTCGGTCAAAGTGCGCGCCAGATCACCGGTCTGGCCGCGGAACCGGGCGTCGTACGCAGCGCTGAACGCGGCTGCGAACGCGTTCGGTGCGGCGCCCAGCACGAGGCCGACGCGGCCGCGTTGCGCGGTCAAGTCCGCATCGGGGACAGCGACCTGCAGCGTCCCGAAGTAGTCGAAAACGACCGCTGTGGTCGCCCCGGCCGGGCGCGTCACGACCAGGCGAGCAGGACCGCCGGGTCGGACAGCATCGCCCCGAGGTCGGCGAGGACCTGCGAGCCGAGCTGCCCGTCGACGAGCCGGTGATCGAAGGCCAGCGCCAGGGTGGTGACCTTGCGCACGGCGAGCTGACCGTCGACGACCCAGGGGGTGTCGCGGACCGCGCCGAAGCACAGGATGGCGGCCTCCCCCGGATTGAGGATCGGCGTACCGGCGTCCACCCCGAACGTCCCCACGTTCGTGATCGTGATTGTGCCGCCGGCCATGTCGGCGGGCTGGGTGCGGCCCTCCCGGGCGGTGGCGATCAGGGTGGTGAGCTCCCGGGCCAGGCCCGGCAGGGTGAGCAGGTCGGCGTCCTTGATGTTCGGCACCAGCAGGCCGCGCGGGGTCGCGGCGGCGATCCCGAGATTGACTCCGCCGTGCTCGACGATCTCCTGGGCCCGCTCGTCCCAGGTCGCGTTGATGCCGGGATTGCGGCGGCAGGCGACCAGCAGCGCCCGGGCGACCAGCGTCAGTGGGGTGAGCTTGATGCCGGCGAAGTCCGGCAGCGCGCGTAGCCGGCCGACGAGCTCCATCGTGGGCGTCACGTCGCAGGTCAGCCACTCGGTGACGTGCGGGGCGGTGAACGCGCTCGCGACCATGTTCTGCGCGGTCAGCTTGCGCACGCCCTTGATCGGGATCCTCCGCCCGGCGCGGCTGGCAGCGCCGCGCTCCTCGCCGGCCGGGCCGACCTGGCCGACCTGGCCGGACTGGCCCGCTGTCCCAGCCGCCGCCCCCGCCGGCACGCCGTTGCCGGCCGCCCCCTGCACGTCGGCCCGGCTCACCGATCCGTGCGGACCGGTAGCAGGGATCGAAGCAAGGTCGACGCCAAGATCACGAGCGAGCTTCCGGACGGGCGGCTTCGCTTGTACGCGCGTCCGCCCCCCGGCCGCTCCCGTCCGGCCGGGGCCGCTGTGGGGGTCGGTGCTTCCCCGGTCGGTGACGGGCTGGGCCTGCACCGGTACCCCACCCCCCGCTTCGGCCCGGGCACGCCGCTTAGCCACCACTGACTTCGGCCCGTACCCCACGAGGATGGCCGTCCGCCCTCCGGGTGCGGCACCCCCGATCAGCCCGGCCGCTGGCGCGTCCGGGTCCAGTGCATTCGGGTCCAACGTGTCTGGCAGCGCAGGCACCAGGTCATCCATCGGCGGGCGCGGCGCACCCCCGCTTCCCGTGCTGGCCTTTCCCGCGGGCAGTGGCCCGGCTCCCGGGTCGGTGTCGACGGTGATGATCGGCGATCCGACGTCGACGGTCTCCCCAGCGCCGTGGTGCAGCGTGACCACGACACCGGCGTACGGGGACGGCACCTCGACGGCCGCCTTCGCGGTCTCCACCTCGACGATGGGTTGGTTCAGCGTGACGGTGTCGCCGACGGCGACCAGCCAACCCAGGATCTCCCCCTCGGTCAGCCCCTCACCGAGGTCGGGCAGTTTGAACTCGCGTAGCCGGCTCATGTGGCGCGATCCCCTCAGAACGACAGTGCTTGGTCGACCGCGAACAGCACCCGGTCCAGGTCGGGCAGGAACTCCTCTTCCAGCCGCGACGGTGGGTAGGGCGTGTCGAAGCCGGTGACCCGCAGCACCGGGGCCTCCAGCGAGTAGAAGCAGGCCTGCTGCACGCTGGCGGCCAGCTCCGCGCCGAGGCCGAGGAAGCTGGCGGCCTCGTGGATGACCACGCAGCGGCCGGTGCGCCGCACCGAGTCGAACACGACCGGCAGGTCCAGCGGGGAAAGCGAGCGCAGGTCGATGACGGCCAGGCTACGGCCGTCCTCCTCGGCGGCGGTCGCGGCGTCGAGCGCGACCTTCACCATCGGCCCGTACGCCACCAGCGTCGCATCGGTCCCGTCCCGCACCAGCCGGGCGGCGTGCAGCGGGTCGGGCACGAACGCGGCGTCGTCGAGGTCGAGGTCGGCCTTCTCCCAGTAGCGGCGCTTGGGCTCGAAGAACACGACTGGGTCGTCGCTGGCAATGGCCTGCTGCAGCATGTGGAAGGCATCCAGCGGGTTCGAGCAGGTCACCACCTTCAGCCCGGCGGTGTGCGCGAAGTAGGCCTCGGGGCTTTCGCTGTGATGCTCGACCGCCCCGATCCCGCCGCCGAACGGGATCCGGATGGTGACCGGCAGCCGGATCGCGCCCTGGCTGCGGTAATGCATCTTGGCCAGCTGGGACACGATCTGGTCGAAACCGGGGTAGACGAAGCCGTCGAACTGGATCTCGCAGACCGGGCGGTAGCCGCGCAGCGCCAGCCCGATGGCGGTCCCGATGATCCCGGACTCCGCCAGCGGGGTGTCGATGACCCGGTCCTCGCCGAAGTCCTTCTGCAGCCCGTCGGTGATCCGGAAGACGCCGCCGAGCTTGCCGACGTCCTCGCCCATCACCACGACCTTCGCGTCGCGTTCCATGGCCCGCCGCAGTGCGGTGTTCAGCGCCTTGCCCATCGTGATGGTGGCCATCAGCGGGCCCCGGCCGTCTCGCTGGCCGGCTGGCCGTGGTCGGCGAACCCGGCGAGGTACGCGCGGAACTGGTCGCGCTGGGCCACCAGGTTCGGCGGGTCGTCGGTGTAGATGTTGTCGAACACGCTCAGCGGCGCGGGGTCGGGCATCGACAGGCAGCCTTCCCGGATCCGGGCCGCCAGGGCGTTCGCGTCCTGCTCGACGGATTCGAAGTAGGACCCGTCGGCGAGCCCCTGCCGGGCCAGGTACGCCTTGACCCGCTCGATCGGGTCCTTCAACTTCCAGGCCTCCAGGTCGGCGGCGAGCCGGTAGCGGGTCGGGTCGTCTGAGGTCGTGTGCGCGCCCATCCGGTAGGTGAAGGCCTCGATCAGGGTCGGGCCCTGACCGCTGCGCGCGTCGTCGAGGGCCTTGCGGGTGACCGCGAGGGTGGCGAGGACATCGTTGCCGTCGACCCGGACGCCGGGGAAGCCGAAGCCGCGGGCCCGCTGGTAGAGCGGGATCCGGGTCTGGCGTTCCAGC
>DASYGP010000126.1:0-2428 GCA_035999615.1 Mycobacteriales bacterium | reverse complement strand
CCAAGAGCTGCACGGCCTCGTCCGCGGCGGCGCCCGGGATGTTCGCGACGGGTCGGCCCATAGCGAAGTCGCGTTGCGGGAACCGTGCCTCGTGGTTCGCGGCGGAATCGCGGCCGAACGCGGCAGCGACCACCCCGTCGGGCGCGAGGGCTCCCTCAGGCCTGGTCCAGGTGGCCAGCTCCCGGCGCAGCCGAGAGTCGACGTCCTGGACGCGCTGACCGGCCGCAGTCCAGTGCGCGACGCCGGCCATCTCCCCGGGGCGGCCGATGAGCCGGCATTCGGCGCCTTCGCGTTCCGCCGCGCTTACCAGGTCGAGCAGGAGGCTTGTGTCGACGGGCTTGTCGGCGAACGCGCTGCGTACCGTGCGCCGCTGGCCGTTGGCTGCTGCCAGCGCCCGATCCGGCTCCGACATCCCGCCGTCCGCGAGCTCCGCGACCGTGATCACCGCCAGCAGATCGGGGCGGTCCGGCTCGGGCAGCAGCTCGAAACTGGCGCGCAGCCCGACCAGCTGCAGCTGCAGGCCGAGGTTGAACGCGGCTGCCCCGCAGCTGATCGTCAGCTGCCGGCCACGCGGGTCGGCCTCCGGCAGTTGCCGGGAGCGATCGGCCCAGAGCTCCACCCGGCGGGGGTCGTCCCGGAGCCGGAACTGCCAGGGCTGGGTGTTGTGAATGGACGGCGCCTGTACGGCCGCGACGATCGCCTGCCGAACGCGCTGCTCCTGGCTCGCCTGCGGGAAGGTGCCGGTCAGCAGGTCGTGCCCGTCGGTACGCGGTCCGGTCATCGTGGTTGCCATCTGTTGCCTCCACTCGCTTGGTGGGTGCGGGCTCGGTGACCCGACGTCGCACTACGGCCAGACTCGGTGCTGCCGGACTCCCGGACCAGGGCCGAAGGTCACCGCGCGTTGAGGACCGATGGCCCTGCCGGACGTCGGCACCGCGGCGTTGGCTGGCCGCATGCTTTCCGAACAGATCACCAATTCCGACCCGCTCCGGGCCGCCGCGCAGGGGGCGATGTACGCCCCGTCGGTGCACAACACCCAACCCTGGCGCTTCGCGATCCTTGGCGATCGCCTGGAGGTGTTCGCCGACCGGGACCGCGGGTTGCCGGTGATCGACCCATCGGGACGTGAGCTGCACATCAGCTGTGGGGCCGCGATTTACTGCGCGCGCGTCACCCTGCGCGCCCTGGGCAAACGCATCCAGGTCCGCCTGCTCCCCGATGACACCAACCCCGATCACCTCGCGACGATCGAGATCATCGGCCAGCACGCCCCGTCCGACGCCGACATGGCGCTGATGGACGCCCTGCCGGTACGCCACACCGAACGCACCCAGTTCGGGGCAGGTCAGCTGCCCGCAGCACTGGTAGCCGAGTTTGCGGACGGGACTGCCGCGGAAGGCGCCTGGCTTCGCCAGATCGACGCCGAACATGGCGAGATCCCGACCGCGGTTCTGCTGGCGCACGCCGATGACATCGAGGTGGCAGACGCTGGCTACCGTGCGGAACTCGCTGCGTGGAGCCGGTCTGACGGCGACGTGGAGGGCATCCCCCGCCGCGCGGTTCCTGCCATCCCTCCCGCTCTGCGCGCCTCGAACTATCGGCTGCGGGACTTCAGCGTGCAGGCACCTACCTCCCGTCCGAGGGCGCGTCCAGACGGACCGCCGCCTGTGGAACGGCCGTTGGTGGTGCTGCTTGGCACCTTGGGCGACAACCCAGACGCGTGGCTGTCCGCGGGGCAAGCCTTGGGCTGGCTGCTGTTACGGGCCGCCGCCGCCGGGGTGGCCGCCTCGCCGATGACGCAGGTACTGGAAGTGGCATCGACGCGGTCGCGGCTGGTCCGGGAGCTGGATTTGATCGGGCATCCGCAGATGCTGTTACGGATGGGCTATGGCTGCGCCGCCCCGATGACTCACCGCAGGCCGCTGGAGGAGTTACTCGGCGCCGGCCCTGCGGTCCCGGAAATCCGGTAGGGCTGTCGCGGCTCGGTCACCCCGCGCCCGAGCCCGGTCCGGGTTGCAGGGTGCGCCGCACGCCCCGGCGCTGGGCGTGCGGGGTGTTGGTGATGGCCTCGGTGACCGCGTCCCCGTCGATGGTCTCGTGTTCGAGCAGGTCCTCGGTCAGTCGGGTCAGCGCGTCGCCGTTGCCGCGCAGCAGGTCCAGCGCGCGGGTCTCTGCCGCCCGCAGCAGCCGGCTCACCTCCAGGTCGACGACCCGCTGGGTCTGTTCTGAATAGACCCGTTGCGTGAGCGGTTCGGAACCGAGGAACTGCGGCGCTCCGGTTGCGTAGCTGACCGGCCCCAATTCCGGGCTCAGCCCGAACTCGCGGACCATCCGGGTCGCGAGATCGGTGGCCCCGGCCAGGTCGTTGGACGCGCCCGTGGAGCCCTCCCCGAACACAATCAGTTCCGCGGCCCGTCCGCCGAGGCGC
>DASYGP010000072.1:0-14352 GCA_035999615.1 Mycobacteriales bacterium | reverse complement strand
GGCAACGGAATCAAGAACAGCCACACTGGCGAAGGCCCCAATGGGGAGGTCGGTGAGCGCGGGATGTGCAGGGTGGCCAAGCGATACCCCGTGGAGCAGATCCCGCCAGCCTTGGGAAGGGAGGAGGGCCGTAACCCATCTACTAACGCGAACGACGATCGGGTCCAGTGCGCTGAGATTCTCCAGCCGGCAAGCAAGGCGTCCAGCCAGCGACTCATGGACCTGGGGAAGCGTCGCATCCATCCCTGCCTACTACCTCGCTCGGGCGCTGCCAAAACAGAATGCCTCATCCGTCAACGGTCGCGGGACACCACCGCTGGCGCTGACCCAGCCAAATTGCGACGTTTAGCGACGCGCTGCCGTTTCGGCGAGCAAGCGCCGGAGTCCCTCGGGGAGCCCGCAGCCCGGAAGATGACCCGAAGCTGGCACGAATGGAGCGGTCATGGTTTCCGCGTAGCCAACCAGGCCGAGTAGCCCCAGGCGGGATCGGGATTGAGCCTGCGAAGCTACGGGAACAGCATCCGCATGACTGCCAATGAGTTCGCCCTGGACATCGAAGCCATTCGCAAGAACGCCCGAGCGAGGATGGACGACGGTCCGGTCACCAAGTCCTACGGTGCAAACCGCGATCGGGTCGTTCAGATCCTCAATGACGTGATCGCAACGGAGATCGTCTGCTGGCTGCGCTACAGCCGTCATGCCATCTCCGCGGCAGGGATCAACCGTGCTCAAGTCGCCGCGGAGTTCACCGAGCACGCCGAGGAGGAACGGCAGCACGCCCTACGCGTGGCCGAACGCGTCGGCCAACTTGGCGGTCAACCCGATTTTGACCCCAAAACTATCGCGAAGCGTGGGCATACCACCTACGAGACCCCGTCCGATGGGGATCTGACCGCGATGCTCAAGGAAAACCTCGTCGCCGAGAGAATTGTCATCTCCGCCTACCAGGAAATCATCCGCTGGCTTGGCGACGGCGACGTGACGACCCGGCGACTGATGGAATCCATCTTGGCCGAGGAGGAGGAGCACGCCGATGATCTCACCGACCTCCTCGGCGAGGCCGTGTAGCAGGCCAGAACGCCGGAGGTTCTGACGGCTCGGTGGTTGCAGCGGCTCATGCAGATCACCAACGCGTGGGTCGGCTTATGCAAGTCACCAGCGCGGGGGTCAGAGCGTCTGGCCGCCTGCGCTAGTCGCTCCGGAAAGCCGCCGCTCCGCGGCCGTTTGATGGCCGGCCCTGCGGGACACCCTCACCCTGTGATGTCTCGGCTTCAGCGCGCCTGCGACAACGCCCTGTCCTGGCCGATACCGGGAGCCGGGCACACCTTGGGCCGGTGGCAAGCCCTGTCGGCGCTGGCAGAGCAGGACCTTGTCCTCGGCCGGCTGACCGAGGCGCACGCCGACGCGGTCGCAATCGCCGCCGAACTCGGCGCTCCCGGCCCGGAATCGGGCCAACGCTGGGGCGTGTGGGCCGCCGAGGGACCGGGGATGGCCGTCAAAGCCGAGCGCACGACCGCAGGATGGCACCTGCGTGGAACCAAACCGTGGTGCTCAGGCGCGCATCTTTTGACGCACGCGCTCGTCACCGCTGCGACGAAGGACGGCAGGCAGCTGTTCACCGTGAACCTCACCCAGCCCGCGGTATCTCCGCAGACCGATGGCTGGACCGGCCCCGGCATGGCTAGAGCCGATACCCAAGACGTCTTGTTCGCCGGCGCCTGCGCGGTCCCGGTCGGCGACGTCGACGCCTATCTGGAAAGGCCCGGCTTCTGGCTCGGAGGTATCGGCGTCGCGGCCTGCTGGTTCGGCGGAGCGCTTGCGCTGTCGCGCCCGCTGACCGCGGCAGCGGGCACCCGAGACGACCCGCACCTGCGGGCGCACGCCGGTGCCGTCCACGTCGCGTTGCGGGCCGCGGGTGCGCTGCTCCGCGAGGTTGCCCGCGAGGTCGATGCCGAGCCACGCGGACCGCATCACGCGCGCGCACAGGTCGTGCGCGCCGCAGTCGCAGCGGCCGTGACCGACGTACTCGACCGGGTGGGGCGCGCGTTGGGGCCGGCACCACTGGCCCGGGACGCCCGCCATGCCCAGCTCGCCGCCGATCTCACTGTCTACGTGCGGCAGCATCACGCCGAACGTGACCTGGCCGCGCTCGGTGCGGATCTACCAGCCGAAATCGAGCTGCCATGACGGCCATCGTCCGCGACCTTTCCGGCCACGGCACAAGTGAAGCCGACTGGCAGCGAGCGGCCCTGACCGATATTCCGAGCCGGATGCCGGCGTCGCTTGCGCCCCCAGGCGCGCGGGTGCTCCTGATCGCGCCACACCCCGACGACGAGGTCCTCGGAGCCGGCGGAGCGCTCACGCAGCTGGCCGCGATCGGGCGCCGCGTCACCATCGTCGCGGTCACGGATGGAGAGGCCAGCCACCCCGGGCAGAAGGCGCAGCTGCGATCGGTCCGCCCGGACGAGTCCGATCAAGCCCTTCGCCGGCTTGGCCTCAGTCACGTGCCGGTGCGCCGGCTACGACTTCCCGACGGCGGGATCCGCCCAGAGGCATTGGCCCAAGCGCTGGCCCCGTGGATTGAAGCCTCAGACGTCGTCCTGGCACCGTGGCGCCGCGACGGCCACCCAGATCACGACGTGACCGGCGCCGTCGCGGCCATCCTGGCTGCCGAGCACAACCGGCCCCTGCTGGCATATTTGGTCTGGGCCTGGCATTGGGCGAGCCCCGCAGGCACGGACATCCCTTGGTCGAGCGCGTTGCGCGTTGCTCTCCCGCCGCTGGTTCTCGCCGCCAAAGCACAGGCAGTGCAGGCGTTTAGCTCGCAGCTCACCGGGGCCTCCCCGATACTGCCCCCGCATGTGCTGGAGCGGCTGCTTCGGCGCTACGAAATCCTGCTAGCCGAGGCGCGATGAGCCTCCCGCCCCAGTATTTCGACGAGTTGTACGCGGCCAAGCCGGATCCGTGGGGCTTCACCAACCGGACCTACGAGGCCCGCAAGCGGGACCTGACCCTGGCCTGCCTCCCCGACCCCCAGTTCGGGCGAGCATTCGAGCCGGGCTGTTCGATCGGCATGCTCACCGAGGCGCTCGCCGGCCGATGCCGGAGCCTGCTCGCGACCGACATCTCGCCGGCCGCGGTTCGACAGGCTCGGAATCGGCTCGCCGATCTGGCCCACGTTTGCGTAGAACAACGCGCAGTCCCGGCGGAATGGCCGGCCGGCCCTTTCGACCTCATCGTCATCTCCGAGATCGGCTACTACCTGAGCGCTCCCGATGCTGATCAGGTCGCCGCCCTGGCCGTTCGGGCCCTTGAGCCGGCCGGCGTCCTGATCGTCGTGCACTGGCGCCATCCGGTTCCGGACTATCCGCTCCCCGGGGACCGCGTTCACGAGATCTTCACGGCCCATGCAAAGGATGCCGACCTGCACCGCCTGGTCTGTCACCAGGAGATCGACCTACTGCTCGACGTTTGGTCACCCGACCCTCGATCGGTGGCCGAGCGCAGCGGGCTGCTTCCGTGATCTCGCGGATTCGGGTCGTCGTCCCGGCCCACCAGGAACAGGAGCTGATCGGGGATTGCCTCGCGGCGCTCAAAGTCGCCTGCGCGCACCCGCGGGCCGCTCGGCTAGACGTCCGGGTCCTGGTCGTCCTCGACGCGTGCACGGACGGCACTCAAACCAGCTGTGCGGCAGCAGGTGTTGCCAGCATGGCGGTCGATATGCGAAATGTGGGCGCCGCGCGCCGCTCGGGGATGGCTCGCGCACTTGCCAACGTCGTTGATCAGCGGGCTGTGTGGCTCGCCACCACCGATGCCGACACCGAAGTCAGCCCGGACTGGCTGGCTCAGCAGATCACCCTCGCCGATATGGGCACCGACCTGGTCGTTGGTGTGGTGGAGGTGCGCGACTGGACCGCGCACCCCCCGCGGGTCGCGGCCCGGTTCAGCTCGGGATACCACGACGGTCCCGGCACGCACCCCCATGTGCACGGCGCCTGCCTTGGCGTCCGGGGCAGTACTTACGTGGCAGCCGGCGGCTTCCCCCCGGTCGCCGCGCACGAAGACCACGCGTTGGTCGCGGCTGTGGGGGCGCTCCCCGGTAGTCGCATAACCCGAACGACCAGGCTCCGCGTTCGGACCAGCGCGCGTCCCATCTCCCGGGTCCAGGATGGTTTCGCAGGTCATCTGCGTTCCCTCGCCGGGGCCTGAAGCCACCTCGAAGCCGCTGGTGGCGCAGTACGCAGCTGAGCCGGGGTATCGGCGCCTCAGATCGTCTTGGCTCGGGGCAAAATCGAGGCCCGCCAGGCTCTGGGAGGCCGGCCGGGCGCCCCCTTCAAGCTTGGCGCGACCGGCGTTGGTGATCATGCAAGTTTGGCGCCAAAAAGCGCGATTTCACGGCCAAACCTGCATGATCACGGTGACGGATCACGGAGAATGGAGGGAGGGGTCACGGAGGGTTGAAAGGGGCTAGCGGAGCCGCGCGCCCGGGTCGATGTCTCCGCGCCACGACGCCATCTCCGGCAGCGCCCCTTGGAACCCTTCCGGGATTCGCTGGCGGCACGAAGACGTCACCTTCTTCGATGACGGTGAGCACGCGAGCTGGGGCGACAGGCACGAAGCCTGCTGCTGCGCTGATCGGCAGCGCGGCGCCATCGTCAAAAGCGCCTCAGGGGCGGCGGCCCATGAACCCGAGAAATCGGTCCAACACAGGGGCGTCCTCGGGAACGTCAATGGGCTCCCCAAATGGCTTCCCCTCACCGCGATATTGAGCCGGCAGGGTGGCCGTGGCCCGGTCCAGCACGATCGTGAGTTCCGCGTCGGTGAACGGGACCGGCTGCGCGGTCGCGGCGGCCAGATCGCATGCGTGGGTCACGCACTCCATCAACGTCATGGACAGCACCATGCCGCCAGGCAACTCCGGTCCGGTCAGCCGGACCGTGCGCTCCACTCCCCCCGTGCGCCACCCGGCGAGGAGGTCCGCAGCGACCACCTCGAAGTCACGCCCAGGGTCGTCGCTCACAAACGCCGCCGGGTCGCCCTCGAATATCCGGCCGTTCGCGCCGGCCGAAAAGACCTGAAGCCAGCCGATCATGTGGTTCATCAGGACGCGGACGCTGTAGTCGGGGCACGGGGTCGGGTCGTCCCAGCGCGCCGGGACAACCGCGCCGATCAGCGCGCCCTCCTTGCTCAGCACGTTGCCGAGCAGCTCAACATCACTCATGCGGTTCCCTTCGCGGTCGGGCGGGCCTGCACGGTATGGCCCCGGCATCGCTCCGCGCTAGCAGACCCGCCCCAGCACCACGGCGTCCTGCAGCCCGCGCCAGACCAGGCCCGCCTGGATGCAGCCCGCCGTCCGCAGCGCCTCGATGTGCCAGTCGCAGGACAGCATCGACTCGGTGTGCGCCCGCCCATCCGGCCGGGCGAAGTGCCGGTCCCGCTCCCCCGTCGGCCCCGCCAGTACGGGGTCGGCGCGCAATTGCTCCCACCAGCCGGCCCAGTCGAGTGCGCCGGTGTCGACCCGCAGTTGCGCCGTACGAGACTCCGCGAGACGCCCGATCGCCTCGGAAAGCGAGCCGAGCCCCGGGTCCGGTATGTGGTCGGCGTTCATCACCACCCCGCCGGCACGCAACAGGGGCACGGACTCGGCGTAAACCCCGGCCACCCGTGCCGGGGTGAGCCAATGCAGAGCTGTGGCGGTCAGGACGGCGTCCATGCTGGCCTCGGGTTCGGCGAGTTGGCGGCGCCAGGCTGCTGTCGCCAGGTCGGCCCGGCACACCCGCACCCGCGCGTCGCCGGCGAACGACCCGCGCGCGATCGCCAGCAGCGCCTCATCCACGTCAAGGACCACCGACGTGGCACCCGGGAACCTGGCCAGCAGCCGCCGAGTGATCGAGCCCGTGCCGCCCGCCAGATCGAGCACCCGTGGGGCGGCCCCACAGGCTGCCTCGACCGCGTCCAGCATGACGCTGAAGCGTTCCTCCCGGTCCGGCAGATACGCCTGCTGCTGGGCGTCCCATCGCTGCTGCCACGACTCCCAATCCATCGCGAAGCCTCTCTTCCGTGAACCGGACGATCACGGCAACCTCGCCGGCCGCCGACCCCATGATGCCGCTCACACCGCGGCAGGGACCGTCTCCTCCGGCGCGAGCAGACCCGACTGACCCATCAACTGGCTCTTGGTGAGCAGGTACCGCGCGCTGTGCGGACCGACCGTCGCGGGCATCGGCACAACCGCGGCAAAGCTGGGTGAGCGGCACGCACACCTTCGGGGAGAAAGGCGGCCCGGGGCCTCAGCCGCGCGGCGCTTCTCGCGGTGCTCGGTTACCAGCCCATCCCGGTCGGGGTCGCCGCCCTCTACGCCGACCTGTGCTCCACGTTCGTCCTCGACCGGGCCGATGCCGACGATGCGCAGGCTGTCGCCGCCCACATCCCGGACATTCGGGTCGCCGACACGCCCGTGCACCGCGGCGCGGACCCCAGCGCGCTCGCCGACGTCGTCCTCGCGGCCGGTACCGCGACCGCGGCGCCAAGCGCTGGTGGGATCGGATAGCCCCTGCCCGCTGTCAGGTGCGGGTGGCCAGCATCTGCTCATCGAAGCGCCATGTTGCACCGCCGTCGAGGGAGCTCTCCGCGCGCCAGGTGAACGAGTCGGGGGTGATATCGGTGAAGCGCCAGCGCAGCTGCGGGTCGTCCTCGTCGCTCAGGAGCACGATGTCACCCTCGACCGGACGCCCGATGAAACGTCGTACCCGCGCATTAACCGGCTCGATCCACGTGGAGCGCCACGCGTCGATCGCGTGGTCGTAGAAACGGATCGTGGAACCGTGGAAGGCCATGGGTGGTTGCCCTTGGCCTTGTAGCCCGCGGCCCGGGACGACCCAGATGTCTTGGACAGCGCGGCCGCCCAGGACCCAGCCGACGTGCAGCTCGCCGGTCATCGTGGCGGGCCGGCCATCGGTCCCGGCCCCGGTCCAGGCGAGGTTCCAGGAGCCGACGAACCGCCCGAACAGCATGAGCCTGTCGGCGTGTTCGGCCGCTGGCCCACCGTCATGCAGCGCCTCGATGAGCCCGTTGTCGGCGCGGGTCGTGTCGTTCGTGGTCACGGGTCATCCCTCCATGACGGTGCGCCGGGCGGTCAGAGTCCTGACGCCGACATCGTGTCTGCCCCGCGCGCTCCCGGTCCGTGCGGTATTGACAAGCGTTCGCGGCTGCTTGAAGGATCCGCATCGCGGCAAAGGAGGCGTTTCATGGGATCGATCACGTCCAGGCTATTCACCTCCCTCGACAGCGTCATCGAGGCGCCGCTGCCACGGCAAGAACCCAAGCGCACCTATTCTCGAGCGAAACCGACAACGGAAGGACCGCGATGACTGTCGACCGAGGGCTGCTGGCGCTGCTGGAGGCCAAGCCGGGTAAGGGCAATGAGCTCGCTGAATTTCTCACCAAGGGCCGCGAGCTGGCGGCGGCCGAAGGCGGGACGGTCACCTGGTACGCCTTCAAACTCAGCGACACGACCTACGGCATCTTCGACACCTTCGAAGGCGAGGACGGCCGCCAGGCGCACCTGAACGGACAGATCCCGGCGGCGCTCGGCCAGGTCGGTCCCGACCTGCTCGCCGGCGACCCGAACATCCGCACCGTCGACATTCTTGCGGTGAAATGACGGCCGCTGGAGATCCCCGCCTCCGGTAAGCCGCCGTCATTCCTGGGCTTCCCGTTTGTTGAGGCGTTTGATGATGGTGCGGCAGGTCAGGAAAGATCCACCGACGGCGATCGCGAGCGGCAGCGCGAGGCCGGGACCGACGCCGGTGAGTTCGATCCCAAGCGCGAGTGCGGTGAGCGGGGCGCGCATCGTGCCGGCCAGCACGGCGCCGCCGCCGAGAACAGCGAACGCACCGGGCTGCGTGCCGGTGACGAGGTGCGCCCAGGCATGGCCCACAAGAAGGCCGGCCAGGCTTCCGGTGGCGAACGCGGGCATCAGCATCCCGCCCACGGCGCCGCCGCGAAGGCAGACTGCGGTGGCTATCGGCTTGAGCAGCAACAGCGCCGCCGCTACCGGGAGGGCGAGACTTCCGGTGAGCGCCAACTGCGCGGGTCCCTTGCCGTTGCCCAGGACCTCTGGTCGGAAAATGCCGAGGACCGCAAGCCCGGCGAAGGCAGCCACACACCCGGGGATTAACCGCCATCCGCGGGCTGCACTGTTGCGCGCGGCGCCAGTGAGTTTCGTGAATGCGGCGGCGACGACACCGGCAATCGGGCCGACCGCGAGGGCACCGAGCAGCAACACCGGCCGGCCGTGCAAGGACGGGACGAGGAATGTTGACCGGTCAGGCAGAAAGAGCAGCGACACGGCGGTAGCGATCGCCACCGTGACGGCCGTCACGACGACATCGACAAGCGCCGTGGAGAGCAGCAGGACCTCGAGGGCAAAGAGCACGCCGGCCCGCGCTTGCCCCCGCGGGGGAGCGCGGGCAGCCGCGCCTCCCCTTCGAGAGCCGAGCTCACATCCGGGCGCTTACCCAGGATCCTGGTGAAGCCCCACCAGCCGACGCCGGCAACGAAGCCCGCGGCCAGCAGGACCGCGGCGCGGCGCACTGGCGCCGTGCGTTCCGCACCCACCAGGAACGTGCTGTCATCGGTGTAGCCGAAGGCGGCGTGTTGCACGACGTGCAGCAGCAACGTCAGGCCAGCTCCACCCAGACCGGCAACGACCCCGGTGCCGACGACAGCGCCGGCGACGGCCCATCGGACTGCGCCCCGGTCACCCACCGCTGCAGATTCGCATGAGTGCGGGAGACTTTCGAATGAGCCCGAGGCTCGTCCCCCGGCCGTCAGCACAACGCGGGGACTAGCCAGCGCACCGCGCTGACCCTATCTTTGCGTGAGCCACGCCTCCCGGCGTGGGCACGCCCCAGGGACACCGAGTCCTGCCCGCTGCGGTGCGTGCGGCTCGAGCGCAACGGGCAGGAGCGGGGGACCCATTTTTTTTGGGGCCCTTCGGGGCTCCTCGGGGTAAAGCCGCCAATGGCGGCGGGGCCGTTCCCTGGCCCTCACCCGACAGCTCACCCCGTAGGCATCAGGGGAAGGGGTCCGACGTGGGCGCACACGCGCGTCGGCGCAGCATGCCCGCGAATCGGCCGGACGCGCCTGCGCCTCGCGGGGTCCGGATCGTCGCCCTTGCCGGCGCCGCGTTCACCGCGACGGCGGCCGCGCTGATCGCGGCTGCCCCCGTTGCGCACGCCGCGGGGGTGGCCACGGCCGGCGACTTCCTACAACTACGGATCTGCGAGTCCGGCAACAACTACGCCGTCAACACCGGCAACGGCTACTTCGGCGCCTACCAGTTCAGCCTCGGCACCTGGCGCGGGCTGGGATACGGCGGCTATCCGCAGCAGGCCTCACCCGGACTGCAGGACCAGGCAGCGCGCTCGTTGCAGGCGGCGCGAGGCTGGTCGGCGTGGCCCGGCTGCAGCGCACGGCTGGGGTTGAGCTTCGGTCGCAGTTACGGCGCCGCGCCCGTCCACGCCGCCAGCCGCAGCCAGGCTCGGCCCATCCTCGTGAGCGCAGGGAGATCGCCCGCTGGTCCACGGCGGACGACAGCCACGGCGCCCCCGTTCGACGGAACCACATTGAGCACCGTGCTGGTGCGCCAGCGTCGCCAGGACGTGATCACGTGGCAGCGGCGCATGGCTGCGCGCGGCTGGTCGCTCAGCGTGGACGGCCACTTCGGGCCCCAGTCGGCCCACATTGCGCGCCTGTTCGCGACCGAAAAGCGCCTGGCGACCAGAGTCCCCGGCACCGTCGATGCCCGCGCCTGGCGGGCCGCCTGGAGCTTGCCGATCACCTAGCCGATCACCCAGCCGGCTCACGTCGGCGAGGGGCGGCCGACACCTACTTCGACGTGCCGGCTCGAGCGTCTGCGGTTACCGTGGCGGCAGTCGACTGAAGGAGAACCGCATGCCCACCCGCACAGCCCGCACCGCATGGACCGGCACCCTGGAAAAGGGTTCCGGACAGGTCGAGCTCACCAGCTCGAAGATCGGCAGCTACGAAGTCTCCTTTCCCAAACGGGCGGCAGACGAGGCCGGCGGGACGACCAGCCCTGAGGAGCTCATCGCGGCTGCCCACTCATCCTGCTATGCGATGCAACTGTCGGCGCTCATCGCGGAGGCCGGTGGTACCCCGCAGACGCTCGATGTTCGGGCGGACGTCTCGCTCGGCCCGGACCCGGCGGGTGGCTTTCAACTGACCGGCATCACCTTGACCGTGCGCGGGGAAGTCGACGGCCTCGACAGCGCCGGATTCGCCAAGGCCGCGGAGGCCGCCAAGGCGAGTTGCCCGGTGAGCAAGGCGCTGACCGGCGTCACGATCAGCTTGGACGCCGCGCTCAAGAACTGACCGGTCCGAGCGGGGCCTACCGCGCCTCAGCCGCTCGCTTGAGCGCGGCGAGGGTCACCGGAATGCCCCGCTTCGCAGCCTGGGTGCGATCTGCAATCTGCGCCGGAGCATCCGCACCGAACAATTGCTCAAACCTGGCGATGCCGTCGGGGAGGAACTCCCAGGACTCGGTCAGCTTGGTTCCCTCCTCCATCGGGGTGAAGCGATAACCCCAACGAATCCAGGAGCCGCCGACCACAAAGGCGAACTCGCGGCCCGGCTCGGCGGCCACCACCTCCGAGCGCGTCTCCCACGTTCGCTCCGGCAATTCGTTCCGTCCGGTGAACCAGGCACCGACCCGCAGACTTTCCCCCTCATCCCACCAGCAGGACTTGCAGACCGGACTCCACTCCCCCATGCGGGTGATATCGGAGACCATGTCGTAGAGCGTTTCGGCGGAGCAGTCGACCACGATCGATTCCGTGTGGTGGAGATTCTCCTTCTGCACAGCAAATCCTCCTCGTGCTGTTAGCGGGACCTGACTTCTGCTAGCGGGAGCTGACTTCCGGCAAGTCGGGGGTACGCCACATCGCACCGTCCCGTCCCACCACGAGCGCCCCGTACCCCTCTAAGGTTTTCAACCAGTCCCGGGCAGCATCCCCCATCGCAAAAGCGGCAGTCGCGTAAACATCGGCGTCCGTCAGCGACGGTCCGACCACCGTGACGCTCAGCAGATCGGTGGCGGGGCGCCGGGTGAACGGGTTGAGGATGTGGTTCCCGCGTTCGGCGCTCCCGGATGTCGCGACGGCCAGGTCGACGCCACCGACGACCGTCAGCAGGCGCCGCGAGTCTTGCGGATCGGTGATGCCGAACCGCCACGGGCCGCCGGCGCTCTGGATGTCGCCGCCGCCGTTGACGATGTGCGCGCTGCCGCCGGCCGCTCGTAACAACTCACTCGCCTGTTGCACGGCCCAACCTTTGACGATGCCGGAAGGGTCGAGCACGCCTCCGGCCCACGCGGAGAACCAGCCGTCCGTTCGCTCCGCGGCTTGGCCGCAGAGAGCGAGTACTCGGGCAACATCTGCGGGGCAGTCGTCGACGGACACCTCACCGCGGTTCAACCTGCTGACCGCGCTGTCAATCCGGTAGGTGGAGAAAACGGCATCCCACTCGTGCAGCCGCTCCAGCACCCCCGCAAAGGCGGTGGCGTCGAACTGCCCCCGGACATCGAAGGAGAAGACCGTGCCCATGCACGCTTCCACGTGTCGGAACATCGGCGCGCAGCCGGACGAGCTCACCGCAGGTGCGCGGCATCGAGGGCGCCCTGCAGCGACTGGAGGTAGCCGTCGCTGGTGTACGTCGCCCCCGACACGCTGTCGATCTGGGCACTCTGCGCGGTGAGCGTTTCCTGATTGAGCTGCGGTACGGCGTAGCTGTTGATCTCCTGGTCCCGGCTCGTGTCCAGCGGCACCTGAAGCACACCCACGCTGCTAATCCGCGTGCCGGTGAGGGTGATCTGAACCTGGACCGGCCCGTACCGGGTGTCGACGGCGGGCCCGGCGACGGTTCGTGGACGCGCGCTGGGGGTCGGCGTCGCGCCCGGCGTGGTCACCGAAGGCGTGACCGGCGGCGTCGCGGAAGCAGACGGCGCGGCGGCGGACGGCGCGGCGGCAGACGGCGGGGGCGAACCCGACACACCGGAGGGTCCGGCGACGGCTGCTGGCGGCGCCGAGGCGATGGCCAGCGCGGAGACGCCGCCTCGCGGGTTGGCGCCGTGGCTCTTGAAACCCAACAGCAGCACCAGCCCCAGCACGGTGGCGGCCACGGTGAGCAAGACACGGCGCATGCGAAATTCCCCTACAGCTCGAATGATTCACGGTGCAGGTGCCTGCGCGGAACCCCGGCGCCACGCAAGCCGCTCATCGCGGCGTCAACCATGCCCGGCGGCCCGCAGACATACACCTCGTGATTGGTCAGGTCGGGCACCAGCTGCAGCAGCGAGCCGGCCGTCAACGGGTCGCGGCCAAGGTCGGCCCGGGTGCCGAGCAGGTAGTGAACCCGCGCCCCCCGGCGCCGGGCGATGGCGGCCAGCTCCGCGCGGAACATCACCTCGGCGTCAGCGCTCGCCCGGTAGATGAGCGTCACGTCACCGGGGGCGCCTGGCAGCGCCTCGAACAGCGCCCGCAGCGGGGTGATCCCCACGCCGCCCGCGAGCAGCAGCACCTTCGCTTGGACCCGGTGCGCGTCGGTGAAGGCGCCATAGGGGCCTTCGGCGAACACCCACGTCCCGGGGCGGAGCGAAGCGAGCGCCTCGCTGTGGTCCCCTTGCGCCTTGACGGTAAAACGCATCCGATTGGCCAGCACCGGGGCCGACAGTGAGTACGGGTTCGACGCCCACCACAGGCCGCGATCGAGCAGCCGCCAGCGGAAGAACTGCCCAGGCCGGGTGTTCAGGTCCTGCAGGTGCCGGCCCCCGACGACCACCGAGACCACGCCGGGCGCTTCGGTCCGCACCGCCAGCACCCGCAGCCGGTGCCGCAGCGCGCGCCGGATCGGCGTGATCAGCCGGTGCCACACCAGCAGCGCCGCCACCAGCAGGTAGAGCCCCGACCAGGCGACGCGAGCCGGCAGGCTGCCGGCGAAGTCCGCCCCGGTCGCGAACTGGTGGCTGAAGGCCAGCGCGACCGCGAGGTAGGTGTACAGGTGCAGCAGGTACCAGGTCTCGTACCGCAGCCGCCGCCGGGCCGCGCGGGCCGACACGATGCCCACCATCACCAGCAACGCCCCGGCGACCGTCGCCATCAGCACATCGGGGTAGCTCACCAGCAGATCAACGGCCTGCCGGACGACGTTGACGTGCCCGGTCACCGAGTAGCCCCAGGTGATCAACGCGGCATGCGCGACGACCAGGCTGACGATGTAGCGGCCGCCCATCGCGTGCCAACGCGCGAGGCGATCGGCGCCGATGCCGTGCTCCCAGGAGGGGATCCGGGCCATCAACGCCAACAGGACGACCACCCCGTAGCCGGCCAGCAGCCCGGTGATCCGTCCGGCGTTGGTCAGCCACTCGCCGAGCCCCTGCACCGGTGGGGTGTCGTTCCACCACAACGCGATGACGGCCAGGCCCCCGGCGCCGATCATGACCAGCACGCGCGAGCCGACGGGGAGCGGCCACTGCCCGGAGCGTGAGGTGAGGGCAGCCGGGCCCCGCTCAAGCGTGGTGCTCACGCTTCGAGTGTCGCGCGCCAAGCTGTGCACTGGCTGTGACCCCCCTGGGCGCCGGCCGTGAGGAGCCAGGCGCGACACCGCGGGCCGCCAGGCCGGCGCGGTGCTCAGTGCGGTGCTCAGTGCGGTGCTCAGCGCGGCGGCCCGACCGGACCGTCTGCGGCCGATGTGATCTCGGTTCCGGTCCGGTTTGGCTCGGGTGTCCACTCGAATTGCCGCGTCAGGAAGCCGAACCAGCGGGAGGTCAGCCCGACGTCGGCCATATTAAGCCGGCGCGCCACCGCCTGCGAGGCGGCATTGTCGGGATCGGTCAGCGCCAGGATCCGCGCCAGTCCAGCGGCCGCCGCGGCGCCCAGAAGCGCCTGCGCGCCCTCGGTGATCAGACCCCGACCCTGGTAGTCCGGATGCAGATGCCAGCCGATCTCCACCTCGCGGGTTAGGCCCTCCGCGTCGTGTAGAGGAAGCAACAGCAACGTGCCCCTCGGCCCCGTGGCGGGCGCACCGGGGAGGTCGGGGACCAGCGCCCATAACCCGTACGGGGCAGGGAGTCCGGCCGCCCGGCGATGCCATCGGGCCAGCCGTTCGCCGGCCTCCTGCACGTCGCGCAGGCTGCGCCGGGGTGGCGGCCCGAGCCAGCGCATGACCTCCCAGCGGGAGTACAGGTCGAAGAACGCCGGCAGGTCATCGTCCCGCCAGGTGCGGAGGACGAGCCTGCGGGTCCGGAGCAGTTCCACCGCGCGCAGGCTAGTC
>DASYGP010000020.1:0-3417 GCA_035999615.1 Mycobacteriales bacterium | reverse complement strand
CTACCACACCGACCCCGCCCGGACCTTCTCCAGCGGCTACAGCCAGGGCGGCTATCTCGCCTTCCGGATGGCGATGCTCTACCCGGACCGGTTCGCCGGCTTCACCTCCTGGGTCGGCTTTACCGGCGATGACGCCAACGGGACTCCCGCGCAGGGGACGGTGACCGTCACGGCCGGTGCCGTCGGCAACATGATCGACTACGTCGGGAACCTGCGACACGTATCCGGCTCCATGCTTTATTCGGGCGCCGATGAACTGGTGCAGATCCCGAGCAGCACTGCCATGCAGCGGGCCTTCGCCGCGACCGATGACATCTACACGTGGTTCATGCACCCGGCCGCCGACCATTTCACCTACGCCGTGGCCGACGACTGGGCGAAGGAGGCCGCACTCAGCCGCGGTGCGGTCCTCGTCCGGCGCCCGGCGCGGGTCACCTTCCGCACCGACCCGCTGCTCGATGCGCCGCAGTACGGCATCCGGCACGATCGGGCGTACTGGGTCAGCGCGCTGCGGGGCGCGCGGCCCGGCCCGCTCGCGGTGGACCTGATCTCGCACGGCTGCGGGGTGCCGGTGCCGGCGCTGGCGACCTCACACGGGGCCGGCTCCTCGCCGGTGCCGTGGGTGTCGATCGCGCAGCAGATCACCGCGGTGCACACCTCGCCGGCCGCGCAGCTGCTGGAGGGCACCTTGACCGGAGTCGCCAGCGCGTCCCTCGACCTGGCCGGCGCCTGCCTGCGGCCCGGCGCGTCGTTCCGCCTGACCAGCGACAGCCCCGTGCGCCTGCTCCTCTCGGACGGTCACCTGCTGCGCCTGCCGGCGGGGACCTCACGCGGCACGCTGGGTTAACGGCTAGCTCGACCACCGGCCGGGCGCATCCCGACGGCTGCCAGACCGGCGGCGAGGAGCACCAGGCCGGCGGAGAGCAGCAACGAAATGCGAAGCCCGCTGGCGAACGCCGAGTACGCCGCGTTCAACACCTGCTGCGCCAGCCCGCTGTCCGCGCCGCCCGCCGACCCGGCGACCCCCGCGGCCTGGCTGTTGCTGGGCAGCCCCCCATGCTCGACCGCACTGAGAATCAACTGCTGGAAGCTGCCCAGCCCGAGCCGGTTGATCTCCGCGCTGAGACCGCCGGTGAGCCGCGCGTCCACGATCGCCCCGAGTACGGCCACCCCGACGACCGCGCCCAGCTCCCGGCTGGTATTCGTCGCGGAGGCGGCCAGGCCGGAGCGCTCCGCCGGCACGACGTCGAGCACCGCTGTGGTGAGGGACACCACCGCCGCGCCGAGGCCCACTCCGGCCAGCAGCAGGCTGCCGGCGAGCGGGGCGTAGTCCGGGTGCGGCCCGAGACTGATCCGGGTCAGGACCAGCCCGGCCCCGAACAGCAGGCAACCGCCCACCACCGGTGCCTGCGGGCCGGTCCGCGAGCTGAGCCGGCCGGTGACGAGAGCCGCCAGCACCATGCCGCCGGTCAACGGCAGGAACTGCAGAGCGATCTGGTAGCCGTTCTCCCCCACCACGACATCGAGATACAGCGCGGTGAAAAAGAACAGGGCGAACGCGCCGAAATACACCGCGAACGCGGCGATATTGGCGGTGATGAACACCGGCAACCGGAACAAGGCCGGGTCGATGAGCGGGTGTGCGGCGTGCCGTTCCCAGATCAGGAAGACAACGGCGGTGACCGCAGCGACGACGAATAAAGCGAGGACCTGAGACGAGTCGTATCCATCCGTCTCCCCGATGATGACCGCGAACACGGCGCAGGCAAGCGCCCCGGCGGCGAGCAACGCCCCCGCCGCATCGACCCGGTGCCCGTCCGGGTCAGCGCTTTCCGGCAGCAACCGCAAGCCGACCAGCAGCGCCAGCGCGCCGAGCGCCAGGTTGAACCAGAAGATCGAGCGCCAGCCGCCGAGCGCCACCAGGACCCCACCGAGCACCGGGCCGAGGGCCAGCGCCAGCCCGGACACCGCGGCCCAGACGCCCACCGCCCGGTTCCGCGCCCGGCGGCTGGGATACAGCTGCCGGATCATCGACAAGGTCCCCGGCTCGGAACCCGCGGCCCCGAACCCCATGATCACGCGCCCGGCCAACAGCCAGCCCACCGACGTCGCGAGGCCGCAGACGATGGAGCCGGCGCAGAACACCGCCGCGCCGGACAGCAGCACGGTCTTGCGGCCGAACTCGTCGCCGATGGCCGCCGCCGGCAGCATCACGCTGGCGAAGACGAGGGCGTAGCCATCCACGACCCACTGCAAGCCGCCGACGCTGGCGTGCAGCTCGGACTGGATCTGGCCGAGCGCAACGCTGACCACGGTGTTGTCCAGAAAGGTCAAGAACAGCAGCAGGCACAGCGCGGCCAACGCCAACGCGCGGGAGACGGGACGCAGCGCGCGCGGCGCCAGCTGCCCCGCGGCCGAAGGGGCGGCGTCGGTCGTGACTCCGTCACCACCCGTCACGGCGAGGGACTCGGGCTCCCGCCGGCGCACAGCTCACCGATCTGGGTGGCCTCTTTCGTCAAACCGACAATGTCCGGCGGGTGTCCTCCCGCAGCTGACTGCAGCGCCAGCTGCACCGCGGTGGCGAATTGGGCGACGGCGGTTCGCAGCGCCGGGGAGCCCGTCGCCGCGTCCTGGCGCAGTTTGTTCTCAAATCCGCCGACGGAGACCGCGGCGCCCTTGGGGTTGGTGACCGCCGACGCAAGCTGGGTCGGCGCCTGGGCCAGATCGGTTTGCACCCGCTGGCAGGCGGTTCCGCCGACGGGGGCGCTCGTTGCCGTGCTCGCGGTGCTGCTGGACGAGCTGCTGCTGGCCGCCGCCGAGGTGGCCGAGGAGGCGGGGGCGGACGGGGCAGAGCTCCCGCACGCCGCCAGCGGGCCGAGGATCAGCACCGCGCCGGCGATCATCACGGCGCTTCGCGGCTGGATGGCAGCTGGGTGCAGCGTCATCGACTGCTCCTCTCGGCAAGGCCACCGGTCGGGTGAGGGCAAGTCTGCCCGTTCCGGGCGCCGTCCGCTGCTGCCATCTGGCGCGGCAAATGCCGCGAATCGGGGCGCCCCGGGTTCTTGAACAGCTGCGTCAGCCGGTGGGGGCGGTGCGACGGGTCGGCTCGCCGCGGGCGAATTCCCGGCCGAGCCAGCCGTTCGCGACGGCCAGCGCCAACAGCCGCTGCGGACCCGATGCGGTGGGGCCGGCGACGTGTAGCTGATCCCCGCGCTGTTCCACCTCCAGGTGGGCGGCGTGCAAGGCAGAGATCCCGTCGGAATCGAGGAACGTCAGCTCACTCAGGTCCAGCAGGAATCGGCAGCCCGACAGCAGCCGGTCCAGCGGGTGCGCGGCCTGATAGGCCGCGCAGACCGCAGCCTCAAGCCGAGGGGCGGAGGCCAGGTCAAGTTCGCCACTGACCACGACCCCCTGGGC
>DASYGP010000179.1:0-10299 GCA_035999615.1 Mycobacteriales bacterium | reverse complement strand
ATCTCGCTGACCAGGCTCACCGAGCCGAGGTAGCCGCCGGCCTCGTCGAAAAGCGGGCTGGCGTTGAGCAGGACCCAGACCGGCGTGCCGTCCTTGCGCAGGTAGCTGCACTCCAACTGGGCCGACTGCCCCTCGCGGCGCAGCTCGAGGTTGGCCGCGGCCCGGTCCTTTCCGGGCTCATCCAGGACGTCGTACAGCGACAGGGAGGCCATCTCCTCGGCCGAGTACCCGAGCAGCGCGGCGATCTTCGCGTTCGCGTAGGTCGTGCGGCCAGCGGGATCGAGCACCCAGACGCCCTCGTTCGCGGTCTCGATGATCCGCCGATAGGACAGTTCCGATCGGTCGTGCAGATCTCCCATGCGGGGTGCATCGTCGGAATCCCGGAGAAACTGAACTCAGGGCCCCGGGGAGAGGTGGGGGACGACGAGTGGGGGAGACTGGGCGCATGACTGCGTACGTCCTGGCGGACATCGATGTGACGGACCCGACGCGCTATGCGGACTACAAGGCGCTCGCCGGCCCCTCGGTCGAGGAGTACGGCGGCCAGTACACCGTGCGCGGCGGCTCGGTCGAGGTCCTCGAAGGCGTGTGGGATACGGGTCGTTTCGTGGTCCTCGAATTCCCGGACGGCGCGGCGGCCCGCCGGTGGTACAGCTCGCCGGAGTACACCGCGGCTCGCGCGATCCGGCAGGAGGCGTCGACCGCCAAACTGCTGCTGGTCGAGCCCTAGCCAGCCGCCGGGTCTGGCGGCCCGGTTGTCGCGTCCTGGTGTCCACGCCCCGCGGCCGTTTCCCGGGCCAGGAAGGCCCCGAGCTCCTGGATGGTGCTCATCAGCGGCGCGGGGAACACGACAGTGGTGTTTTTGTCGACCCCGATCTCCACCAGGCTCTGCAAGGTGCGCAGCTGCAAGGCGAGCGGGTGCGCCATCAAGATGTCCGAGGCGGTGCCGAGCGCCTCCGCCGCGAGGGATTCCCCCTCCGCAGCGATGATCTTGGCGCGCTTTTCGCGTTCCGCCTCGGCCTGCCGGGCCATCGCCCGTTTCATGCTCTCCGGCAGCTGAATGTCCTTGAGCTCGACGAGCGTGACGACGACGCCCCACTCGGCGGTCTGGACGTCGAGGATCTCGCGGATGCTCACGTTGATCCGGTCGGTTTCGGACAGCGTTTCATCCAGCGTGTGCTGACCGACAACCTTGCGCAGCGTGGTCTGGGCGATTTGGTTGATCGCCGCGGCCACATCTTCGATCGCGATGACGGCCTTCACCGCGTCAACCACCCGGAAGTAGGCCACGGCTGACACATCGACGCTGACGTTGTCCCGGGTGATGATCCCCTGCGACTGGATCGGCATCGTCACGATGCGCAGCGAGACGCGCCGCAGGGAGTCCATCGCCGGAACGATGAGACGCAGGCCGGGACCGCGGACTCCCTGCAGCCGACCGAACCTGAACAAGACGCCTTGTTCGTATTGTTTGACGATGCGCACCGCCATGCCCAGGACCACCAGGGCCGCGACCGCCAGCAAGATGACCACGATCAGCAGAGCTTTCATGGCACCTCAAGCCCTCTCCGGGAACCTCCCCGGCAGACTAGCTTCGGCCGAGCAACGAGAGGAGCCGGAGACATGGTCGAACAGGATCTGTCCGAGGCCTTAGCCTCGCTGGCCGGGCTGCTCACCGGGGTCCGCACGTTGGAGGAAACGCTCACCCAGGTGGCGCAGTTCGCGGTCCGCGCCATTCCGGGGGCGGAGGGCGCCGGGCTGACTTTGCTGGCGGCTGGTCGCGCGCAGACGGTGGTGGCAAGCCACGATTTCGTTCGCCGGATCGACGAGGTGCAGTACGGCTTGGACGAGGGGCCGTGCGTCAGCGCGGTGGCCGAGCGACGGACGGTGAGCTCGGGATCGCTGGGCGGCGCCGCGCAGTGGCCGCGGTTCGGCCCGCGGGTCGGCCGGCTCGGGGTGCATAGCGCGCTGTCGCTTCCGTTGTTGCTGCCCGACCGCGTGGTCGGGGCGGTGAACGTGTACGCGCATCCCAAGAATGTGTTCGGTTTCGACGCGGTGCGGCTCGGGGAGCTGTTCGCGCCGCCCGCCGCGGTCACGGTGTTCAACGCGCAGGTACTGGCGCAGAGCCAGGCGCTGGTGGCGCAGCTGCATCAGGCGCTGACGAGCCGGGCGGTAATTGACCAGGCGCTGGGCATCGTCATGAGCCGGACCGGGGCGAGCGCCGAGGAGGCGCTCAACCGGCTGCGTGCGATCAGCCAGTCCGAGTCCATCAAGCTGGCGGACGTGGCCGCCCAGATCCTGGCCGAGGCGGTGCGCCGGGCGCGGCAACGTCGGCAGGCGATGCCGGCAGATCCAGCCGCCAGTTCGTCCACGCCTCGGCCGGCCGGAAACCGAGAGTCTCGTTGATGGCGATCATGTGCGGGTTCGCCGCCGCGTTCCAGGTGTTGACCAGCCGGGTCTCGGGGAGCAGCGTCCGCAGCCGGCACAGGTTCGCCGCCTTGAGCCAGAGCCCCAAGCGGTGGCCGCGGTGCGCCGGCAGCACGATCGTGTCCCACTGGTAGGCAACGTTGGTACGACGTCTATTCACCGTGAGTTCAGTGAAACCGGCGACCTGTCCCGTGGCACGGTGCCGCACCGCGCAGGCCACGGTGCGCCTGCCCCGGGCAAGAGTGGCCTCCTGATCTTCCAGGAAACGCGGCACGTCCCAGGCTTCGGCGTCCAACACCATGTCTTCCATCGGCGTGTCGGTGCTCATCCGTGCCTTGAGGACCGCGAGCCCGGCGTGGAGTTCCTCGGGCGCCCGGTCTTGCCACTGCACCAGGGTGTAGCCGTCCGCGGCCCGCTCGGCGTCGGCGGCGAGTTCCGCCAACCGTTTCGCCGGCATCGAGCTCACCTCGAGCAGGCGCCGGACATCGGTCAGCACGGCCCGCGCCCCTACCGCGCGCGAGAACGCCACGCCCGGGGAGACCGGCGGTTGATCACGGCCGGCCGCCATCCCGAATGTCGTCGTGCGTCCTTCGCCGGACGCGCGCTGCAGCAGGTGGGGCAGCAGGTCTCGGGCGTACCCGTGTCGGCGCTGCTGTGGATCGACCTGGATGTCGACGTGCGCGATGCTCGTGTTGTCGAACAGCGGGAACGTGACCTGCCCGGCAGCCACCGGGATCCCCGCGGCACGGCCGAGCCAGAACTCCGTGCGTTCGCCGTTCACCGGCCCGGCCAGCAGCGGTATCAGTTCCTCCGGCGGGTCGGTCGGCAACCCGACGTAGTCGGCGTCGTGGGCGGCGGCGCTCACCGCGTGCCACTCCGGGAGATCCCGGGGGTCGAGTACGCGTTCGACGCTCAGCACAGTCGGGTCAACCTCACAGCGCCTATTGTCCAGGAGTGCAACGGGCGGTCACGTCGATATTTGACGAGCCGCAATCCGGCCAACTGCCCCCGCCGCCCTACCGCCGGCGCCGGCTGCTGGTGGGCACGCTGGCCCTGGTGGTGCTGGCCGGGCTGTACGTCGTGGTCGCGCTCACCGCGGCGCTGCCGAGTAGCCATGCCGCACTCAGCCTGCCGGCCCAGGTCAAGGCCGCCGGCGCCAGCACCCGCATCCCGCTCCCGGCCACCGGGCAGGCGGCTCTGCAGGCCGGCCCCAGTAGCTATGTCGGCGGCGCCGGGCCGCTGAAGCCGGTACCGATCGGCAGCGTGGCCAAGGTGATGACCGCGCTGGTGGTGCTGCGGGATCACCCGCTGTCGGCCGGCGCCGCCGGCCCCGAACTGACCGTGACGGCGGCGGACGAGGCGGACTACCAGTCCCGCGCCGGAAGCGGCCAGTCGCTGCTCCCGGTCGTCGCGGGGGAGCAGCTCAGCGAACGGCAAGCCCTCGAAGCGCTCCTGATCCCGTCCGCGAACAACATCGCGACGCTGCTGGCCCGGTGGGACGCGGGCAGCGTCCCCGCCTTCATCGCGAAAATGACCGCAGCCGCAGCCCAGATCGGCCTTCCCGACACGCGGTACAACGACCCGAGCGGTTTCGACCCGGGCACGGTCAGTACGGTGACCGACCAGATCAAGCTGGCCACCCGGGCGTTGGCGCTGCCCGCGTTCGCCAGCGTCGTCGCGGAGCAGTCGGTTGAGCTGCCGAAGATCGGCCCGGTCGCGAACTACAACACGTTGCTGGGCACGCTGGGCGTGATCGGGATCAAGACCGGTTCGACGGACGCCGCCGGCGGCAACATCGTGTTCGCCGCCCGCCAGGACGTCGCCGGGAAGACCGTGACCTTCGTCGGCGCGGTGCTCGGCGCCGACATCGGCGCGCCCCCGCTGCAGGCGCTGCACGCCGCGCTCGACGGGGCCGGGGCGCTGCTGGCCGCGGCGGAAAACCAGATTGGGGTGGTGACAGCGCTGCCCGCCGGGGCGGTCGTGGGCCGGCTGACCGCTCCCTGGGGGGCGGCCGTACCGCTGGTCACCTCCGGGCCGCTGCGCGTCGTCGGCTGGCCCGGCAATCCGGTGGCGGTGACGATCACCGCCAGCCGGCACCCGAGCCTGCGCCAGGGCGGGTCGGTCGCCGTCGCGCACGCCGACTCTTCGACCGCACCCGTGGTGGCCGCCGCGTCGCTCCCGGGACCCTCGCTGTGGTGGCGGCTCACCCACCCCTGACCGGTCAGCCATCGTCCTGCCAGGACCGCCAGAGCGCCGCGTACCCGGCGCCGGCCGCGACCAGCTCCGGATGCGTCCCGATCTCCGTGATCCGCCCCCCGTCGACGACCGCCACGAGGTCCGCGTCGAACGCGGTGGAGAGCCGATGCGCGATCGCGACGACGGTGCGTCCGTCGAGGACCGCGGCGAGGGAACGTTCGAGGTGCCGGGCGGCCCGCGGGTCCAGCAGCGACGTCGCCTCGTCCAGGATGAGCGTGTCCGGATCGACCAGGACCAGCCGGGCCAGCGCCAGCTGCTGCGCCTCGCCGGGGGACAACGCCAGGCCGCCGGAGCCCAGCACGGTGTCCAGGCCGGCCGGCAGGCGCGCCCCCCACTGGGCGTCCACGGCTTCCAGCGCGGCCAGCAGCTCACCGTCGTCGGCCCCCGGCCGGGCCAGCAGCAGATTGTCGCGCAGGGTGCCGATGAACACGTGCTGCTCCTGGGTGACCAGGGCGACGTGCCGGCGGAGCCGTTCGGGGGCGACCTGCGCGGCCGACTCCCCGCCGACGGTCACCGTGCCGGTCCGCGGCGGGACCACCCCGGCGAGCAGCCGGCCGAGGGTGGATTTGCCGGCGCCGGAGGGACCGACGACCGCGATCCGGCCGCCGACCGGCACCTGCAGGCTCACGCCGTGCAGCACGTCGAGCGGTACGCCGGCCTCGCTGCGGTAGGCGTAATGCACGTTTCGGGCGTGGAGCTCGCCGTCGGCGGGTTCCGCGGTCCCGTCCGGGGCGTGCGGCGCCTGCTGGACGCCGATCAGCCGGCCCAGGGCGGCGCCGCCGATCTGCAGCTCGTCCATCCAGGAGACCAGCGCATCGACCGGGTCGACGAGCTGGCGCAGGTAGAGCGCGGCGGCGGTGATGGTGCCCAGCGACACGACGCCGTGTGCGTGCAGCACCCCGCCGAGCGCGACCAGTCCGGCCAGGGGCAGGAAGTAGGCGAATTCCGCGGACGGGAACCACACCGTGCGCAGCCGCAGGGTGTACAGCTCCGCCTCGATGAGGGCCCGCAGGTCGCGTTCGGTGTGCGCGATGCGTTGGCCGGCGAGTCCGAAGGTTTCGACGGTACGGCCGGCCGCCGCGGTCTCCGCGATCCGGCCGCCGACGGCCGCCTCCCGGGCCAGCAGCCGGCGGTAGCCAGCCGGGGCCCGGCGCCGGTACCACCGGGTGGCCAGGGTCAGCGGGAGGGCGCCGAGAAGCCCGGCGAGGGCGAGCGCCGGGGACGTGATGACCAGTGCGGTGATCAGCAGCGTGGTCTGCAGCAGCGCCACCACGATCTCCGGGACCGCGCGGCGGACGGTGTCCTGCAGGTTCTCCACGTCGCTGGAGGCGCGGGCCAGCAGGTCGCCGCCGTCGGTGCGTTCCACCGTTTCCAGCGGGAGGCGCACCACCCGGGTGAGGAATCCCTCCCGCAGCTCGGCGAGCGCCGCCTCGCCAAGGACGGCGCCCCGGGCTCGCGCGGCAAAGGTGAGGGCGGTCTGCGCCAGCAGCGCCGCCGCAAAAAGCGCGGCGGCGCTGTCGACCGCCCCGCGCGTCCCGTGCCGGACCACGGTGTCCACCAGCCGGCCCAGCACCAGCGGACCGGCGAGGCCGGCCACCGCGGCGAGGGTCTGCAGGCCGAGCACCAGCAGCAGCTGGCCGCGCCGGCGGCGCAGCAGCGCGGTGGCGTGCCGCCGTACTTCGTCCGGCTCGGCGACCGGCAGCAGGCTCATCGGACCGGTTCCCCCACGGGTTCGGTGCGCAGTACCAGTTCCCGATAGCCGGGGTCGGCGCCCAGGAGCCGGTGGTGGCCACCGCTGGCCACCACCCGATCCCCAGCCAGGTGCACGACGACGTCGGCGTGCTCGAGCAGCAGCGGGCTGGTGGTCATCAGCACCGTGGTGCGGCCGGCTCGGACCGCGGCGAGCCGCGCCCCGATCGCGGCCTCGGTGGCCGCGTCCACCGCACTGGTGGGCTCGTCCAGGACCAGGATCGGGGGGTCGGCGGCGAGCGCGCGGGCCAGGGCCACCCGCTGACGTTGCCCGCCGGACAGGTTGCGCCCGCGTTCGGGCAGCATCCCGTCCAGGCCGCCCGCCAGCGCGTCGAGCACGTCGCCGGCGGCGGCCGCGGCCAGCGCCTCCTGCACGCTGGGCGCCTGCGGTCCGCCATCCACCGGGGTGAGCGCGGCCCGCAGGGTGCCGGCGAGCAGCACCGGATCCCGGTCGGCGACCAGGATGCGCCGGCGGATGACGTCGGGGTCGGCGTCGGTGAGCCGGATCCCGCCGGTGCGGGCCGCGGGGTCGGCCCAGCCGCCGAGCCGGTCGGCCAGGGCGGTGGCTTGCGCGGGGTCCGCGCAGGCCACCGCGGTCAGCAGTCCGGGGCCGATCACCACGCCGGTGACGTCGTCGGTCAGCGGTCCTTCCGGCAGGGTGCGGCGCGGACCGGCCGCGGGCCGGGCCGGCGGCACGTCGAGCACCCGCAGCACCCGGCGGGCCGCGACCAGCGCGGCGGCGGTCTTCTTCGCCGCCTCGGTGAACGTGCGCAGCGGCAGCACCAGGAAGGCGGTGTACCCGTAGAACGCCACCAGCTGGCCGGGGGTGATCTGCCCGGTCAGCGCGAACCGGGCCCCCAGCCAGGTGACCGCGACGGTGAAAAGGCCGGGCAGCAGCACCTGCAACGCGTCGAAGCCGGCCTGCAGCACCGAGGCGTGGACCGCGGCGACCCGGACCCGCTGCGAGGCGGCGACGAAGCGGGCGGTGAACACGTCCTCGCCGCCGATCCCGCGCAGCACCCGCAGCCCCAGCACGGTGTCCGCGGCCAGCCCGGAGGCCTCGCCCAGCAGGGTCCGGGTCCGCCGTTCGCGGCGTTCCAGCGGCCGGATCAGCGGGGAGGTGCCGAGCAGCAACACGGGCAGGCCGATCAGGACCAGCAGGCCGAGCACCGGCGAGGCGGCCAGCAGCAGCGCGGCGACGAGCAGGAAGGAGGCGACTGCGCCGGCGAGCCGGGCAGAGATGTCGAGCAGGTTGGCGATCCGGGCCGCGTCGGCGTTGGCGACCACCGCGACCTCGCCGGAGCTCAGTTCGGCGTGGACCGCCGGGCCGGTGGTGGCAACGTGCCGGGCCAGCAGTTGCAGCACCCGGGTCTGGGCGATCAGGAAGTTGGTGACGGCAAACCGGTGGCGCATCACGCCGGCGACGGCGGTCGCGGCGGCCAGGCCGACCAGCACGGCGGCCCAGACGACGAGCGAGCCGGTGTCACCGGTCCGGATGCCGCGGTCGAGGGCCCGGCCGATCGCCGCCGGGACCAGCGCCTGCGCCCCCATCCAGACCATCCCGAACAGCGCACCGCCGGTCAGGGTGCCGCGTTGGCCGCGGACCAGCCACCACAAAAGGGCACGCGGGGAGCGCCGGTCGGGTACGCCGGGTTCGGCGAGGGGCAGGGCACGCATCGGCCCCGCACGCTACGCACCGGCCGGCCGGGGCGCGACCGATTTATCCCCCGAACCCCACGCGTGGCCGGCGCCGGTGTGCCCGGGGGCAGGGATTCCTCGGTCAGCCATCCCAACGCGTGGCATTGACCGGGTCCGGGCCGGAGCGCACCATCGCGAGATGAATGTGGTGCCGCTTTCCGCTTGCGCGGAGTGGATCGGCGATGCCCGCGGGGAGGACCGCGCCCTGCGGGTGTCCTGGCACGTCGAGGATGGCCTGCTCGTGCTGAGCACCTGGCGGGCCGGGGGGTGCGTCAGTGCGGTGCGGCTGACCGCAGCCGCGGCGGCCGACCTGATCGGCGCCCTAGCCACCGGCGTCGCGGCGCTCGCCGCGACGGGGCGCGGTGTCGCGGCGCTCGCCGCGACCGGGCCTTCGGGCGCGGCGCTCGACCGTGAGCACGTTTCCTAGCTCCGAATTTCAGGCACACCCTGGCTGGCCCTCAGCGAGCCCATAGGTTCGTCGGCGAGGCTGAGCAGCCCGGGAACCCACCAGCATGAGACGAGGACTGTGATGACGGCTGCGCCCCAGTCGAGAGAGGCGGCCGACGCGGCCGCGCTGCTCGAGCGAACCTTGTTCGAGGTCAAGCGGGTGGTGGTGGGCCAAGACCGCATGCTCGAACGGATGGTGATCGCGCTGCTGGCGCGCGGGCACTGCCTGCTGGAGGGGGTGCCGGGCGTCGCCAAGACGCTGGCGGTGGAGACGCTGGCCCGGGTGATCGGCGGTACCAGCGTCCGGCTGCAGTTCACCCCGGACCTGGTGCCCAGCGACATTCTGGGCACCCGGGTGTACCGCCCCTCCAAAGAGGAGTTCACCGTCGAACTCGGCCCGGTGTTCGCCAACCTGGTGCTCGCCGACGAGATCAACCGGGCCCCCGCCAAGGTCCAGTCCGCGTTGCTGGAGGTGATGGCGGAGCGGCAGGTCTCGATGGCCGGGAAGCGTTATCCCATGCCCGCGCCGTTCGTGGTGATGGCGACCCAGAACCCGCTGGAGAGCGAAGGGGTGTACCCGCTGCCCGAGGCGCAGCTTGATCGGTTCCTGCTCAAGGTCGACGTGCGGCACCCCTCGATGGGGGAGGAACTGGAGATCGTCCGGCGGATGTCGGTGGACCCGCCGCGGGCCCAGCAGGTGCTCACGCTGGCGGAACTGATCGGCCTGCAGCGCGTTGTGGACGATGTGTTCGTGCACCATGCGGTGGCCGATTACGCCGTCCGGCTGGTGATGGCCACCCGGCAGCCCGTCGCCTGGCAGGTTCCTGAGCTGGAGCCGCTGGTCGCGCACGGGGCCTCCCCGCGCGGCAGCCTTGGATTGCTCGCCGCCGGCCGGGCGCTGGCGCTGCTCCGGGGTCGCGATTACCTGCTCCCCGGCGATGTCAGCGACGTCGCGATCGACGTGCTGGCGCACCGGCTGGTGCTCAGTTACGACGCGCTTGCCGACGGGGTGCCGCCGCGCCGGCTGATCGGCCGGGTGCTGGAGAAGATCACGCCGCCGACCGTCGCCCCGGCGCAGGTCTCCGGCACCGATGGGACGGCCGCGTGACCTCTCTCCTGGTGCAGGGCCCGCCCGCTCCACCGTTGTCGCCGCTGGAGCGGACCGCCCGGGCCCGCCGGCTCTACCTGCACGTCTCCCGCAAGGTGGACGGGATCCTGCACGGCGAGCACCTGGGCGTCCTGCCCGGCTCCGGCGGTGAGCCGGCGGACGCTCGGCTGTACCTGCCGGGCGATGACGTGCGCCGGCTCGACTGGGCCGTGCTGGCCCGTACCGGCGTCCCGCACGTGCGCACCACTACCGCCGAGCGGGAGCTGGATACAACCTTCGTGGTGGACCTGAGCCCGTCGATGACGTTCGGGACCCGGGGACAGGACAAACGGACCCTGGCGCTGACCGCGGTGGCGGCGTTCTGCCACCTGGGCTCCGGGCCGGGGGACCGGCTGGCCGCGCTGGTACTCACCGAGCGGGGGCTGCGCCGGATCCCGCCTCGGCCGGCCCGGACCGCCGGGCCGCAACTGCTATCCGTGCTGGACCGCGCCGTGGCCCGGGACGGGGTCGCGCCGCCGCTGGCGCAGGCACTGCGCGCGGTGCCAACCACCCGTCGGGGCGTGGTCGTGGTGGTCACCGACCTGCTGGGCGGCACGGCTGCCGGTGCGGAGCCC
>DASYGP010000195.1:0-9521 GCA_035999615.1 Mycobacteriales bacterium | reverse complement strand
TCACTTCTCGGGAAGGCCGCGGCGCTGACCCACTCGATCGCGCGGAACCACGCGCTGGTCGACGGCAACAAGCGGCTCGCTCTCGCCGGGGGGATCGCCTTCCTGGGGGTCAACAGCCTGCGCCTGACGATGACCAACGACGAGGCCTATGACCTCATCACCGCCATCGCGACTGGTGAGCTCGACGAGGTCCACGACATCGATGAGGCCCTTCGCCAGCGCACCGAGCAGCGCCGTGCGTGACAGTCGCTGATGCGATCACTCGGTTTCGGACCCGGCGCCTGACCAGGTACGACGTTCGGAGCGGGTGACCGGGATCGAACCGGCATGGCCAGCTTGGAAGGCTGGGGCTCTGCCATTGAGCTACACCCGCAGAAGGACACCAGTGTAGGCAAACCGGAAGACTCGCCGTGGCAACGTCCAGGCGCGGGTGGGGAGCGCACGCGGGACACCGGTCGAACCGGTGGGAATCGGGCCGCAAGCGAACCTCAGCGCTCGCCGGCGAGGGGCTTTGGCGAGAGCCCGTACGATGGGCGCCTGCGCCAGCGGGGCGTAGCGTAGTGGCTAGCGCGCCTGCTTTGGGAGCAGGAGATCGGGAGTTCGAGTCTCCCCGCCCCGACCGTCCAACCCCTGCTCTGAAGGAGACGTTCGCCCCGATGAAGGCCGTCAAGGAGGCCCTGAGCCCGACCCGAGTCAAGCTCACCGTCGAAGTGCCCTTTGAAGAGCTCAAACCCAGCGTGGACGCCGCCTATAAGAAGATTGCCGGCCAGGTTCGGGTCCAGGGCTTCCGCCCCGGAAAAGTTCCCCCGCGCATTCTCGACCAGCGGGTGGGCCGCGGAACGGTGCTCACCGAGGCGCTGGAGGACGCGGTTCCGAAGTTCTACTCCGCCGCTGTCACCGAGCACGAGGTCGACATCCTCGGCCGCCCCGACGTCGACGTCACGTCCTTCGGCGACGGCGAGCCGCTGGTGTTCACCGCCGAGGTCGACGTGCGCCCGGAGGTGGTTTTGCCGGAATACGACAAGCTTCCGGTGACCGTGGAGACAGCGGAGGTCACGGACGCCGACCTCGATGAGCAACTGCAGTCCATGCGGGAGCGCTTTGCCGTGCTCGAGGGCGCCTCCCGGCCGGTCGAGGCCGGAGACTTCGTGTCGATCGACCTGGAAGCGAAGATCGGCGGCGCACCGGTCGCGGACGCGTCGACGACCGGGCTGTCCTACGAGGTCGGCTCGGAATCCTTGGTCACCGGCCTGGACGAGCAGTTGATCGGCATGAACGAGGGAGATGCGGGCACCTTCACCTCCCAACTGCTGGTCGGGCCGCAGCAGGACACGGACGCCGACGTTTCGGTCACCGTGCTCAGCGTCAAGACCAAGGTGCTGCCCCCGCTGGATGATGAGTTCGCCACTACGGCCAGTGAATTCGACACCCTTGATGAGCTGACGGCAGACCTGCGGAGTCGCCTCGGCCGGGTCAAGCGGTTGCAGCAGGGGATGATCGCGCGCGACAAGGTGCTCGAGGTGCTGTTGGAACGAGTGGACCTGGCCCTCCCGAAGGCCGCTGTGGACTCGGAGGTCGAGGCTCGGATGCACAGCCTTGGCCACCAGTTGGAGAACGCCGGCCTCACCCTCGAGGGCTATCTCGCGGACGAAGAGAGGCCCCGCGAGGACTTCGACGCCGAGGTGCGGACGTCCGCCGAGCAGGCGGTGAAGGCATCGTTGGTGCTGGACGCGGTCGCTCGCAAAGAGGAGATCGGCGTCGACGACGCCGAACTCACCGAACAGGTGGTGCGCCGGGCGCAGCGTGCCGGGATGGAGCCGCAGGCGTACGCCGACCAGCTGGTGCAGGCGGGCCAGCTCCCGGCGCTGGCCGGGGAGATCGTCCGCGGCAAGGCGTTGGCTCTGGTCCTGGAGGGTGCGGTCATCACCGATACCGAAGGAACCGCGATCGACCTGCAGAAGCTTGCCGAAGGCGACGCGCCGATGCTGGTCGAGGAGGACGACCCCGAGGGGGTCGAGGCGCAGGCTGACGCGGTCAGCCCGGCCGAGGGCGCTCCCGTCATCGAGGGCGAAGCGTCTCCAGTCATTGAGGGCGAGGCGTCCCCTGTCATCGAGGGCGAGGCGTCCCCAGTCGTCGACGACAGCTCGAGCTGAGCCGACTCGCCGCTGCGCTGTGGGCGAACGAGCCGGTCAAGACGGCATGGCTGTCGCCGGGCGGCGTTACTGTCGGCGTTACCGACCAATTCGAAGCATCCATGCGTGAACAGGAGTCCGCGATGAGTGCCCACCCCAGCATTCAGGTGCCGCAGCTGCGTGCACCGTCGCCGGGTATGAACCTGGACGACTCGGTCTATAACCGGCTTCTGAAGGAACGCATCTTGTTCCTCGGGTCCGCGGTCGAGGACAGCGTCGCCAACGGCTTGTGCGCGCAGCTGCTGCTGCTATCGGCGGAGGACCACGAGCGGGACATCTCGCTTTACATCAACTCGCCGGGTGGGTCGGTCAGCGCCGGCATGGCCATCTACGACACGATGCAGTGGATTCCCAACGACGTGTCAACGGTGGCGATGGGCCTGGCCGCAAGCATGGGCCAGTTCCTGCTCTGCGCCGGAGCTGCCGGCAAGCGCTACGCGTTGCCGCACGCACGGATCATGATGCATCAGCCTTCCGGCGGCTTCGGCGGTACGGCGAGCGACATCGCCATCCAGGCCGAGCAGATGCTCTACACCAAGAAGACCATGCAGGAGCGGATCGCCTTCCACACGCAGCAGTCGGTGGAGCAGATCGAGAAGGACTCCGATCGGGACCGTTGGTTCACCGCCGACGAAGCGCGGGACTACGGCTTTGTGGACCACGTCGTGGCCCGGGTCGGGGACGTCGCGAACGCCTCAAAGGGCTCCAGCGCTACCAGCGGGAAGTGAGCAGGGCGATGAACGAGACCACGAACTACACGATTCCCTACGTCGTTGAGCAGACCAGTCGGGGCGAGCGGACCTACGACATCTTCAGCCGCCTGCTCAAGGAACGGATCATTTTCCTGGGCACGCCGATCGATGACGGGGTGGCCAACGTGGTGATGGCCGAGTTGCTGCACCTGGAGTCCGAAGATCCCGACCGCGACATCAACATCTACATCAACTCGCCGGGCGGCTCGTTCACGGCGCTGACCGCGATTTACGACACGATGAGCTTCATCCGGCCGGATGTCGCCACCTACTGCATGGGCCAGGCCGCATCGGCGGCGGCGGTGCTGCTCGCGGCGGGCACCCCCGGCAAGCGGCACGCGCTGCAGCACGCCCGGGTGCTGATCCACCAGCCGTACTCCGAAGGCGGCGGTCAGGGCAGCGACATCGAGATCCAGGCCCGGGAGATCCTGCGGATGCGCTCGCTGCTCGAACAGATCCTCTCCCGGCACACCGGGGTGCCCGAGGAGCAGGTGCGTCGGGACATCGAACGCGACAAGATCCTCACGGCGGACGAGGCGAAGGCGTACGGCATCGTCGATGAGGTGCTCAGCAGCCGCAAGCTGACCACGGCCGCCCCCCGCTGACCGCTCGGGTCGGACGGTGCACGCAACGCCCGACATTCGGGTACACAGTCGCGGCCTAGCCCCGTAGGAAGGCTGCGAGGCGTACTGTCGAAGGTCTCCGGTCACGTGGCCGGGGCCTTTGGTGAGGATCCGTCGGGGAACGGTCCCCGCGGGAGAGGACAGGGCTCACACGTGGCACGCATCGGTGACGGCGGCGACCTGCTGAAGTGCAGCTTCTGCGGGAAGTCGCAAAAGCAGGTCAAGAAACTCATCGCCGGCCCCGGCGTCTACATCTGCGATGAGTGCATCGACCTGTGCAACGAGATCATCGAGGAAGAGCTCTCCGAGACCACCGACATCAAGTTCGACGAGCTTCCGAAGCCCCGGGAGATCTTCGATTTCCTTGAGCAGTACGTCATCGGGCAGGAGACCGCCAAGAAGACCCTGTCGGTTGCGGTCTACAACCACTACAAGCGGATCCAGGCGAGCAGCGGCGTGAGCAGCCGGGACGAGCCCGTGGAACTGCAGAAGTCCAACATCTTGCTGCTGGGACCGACCGGATGCGGGAAGACCTTCCTGGCGCAGACCCTCGCCAAGATGCTCAACGTCCCTTTTGCGATCGCCGACGCCACCGCGCTCACCGAAGCCGGCTATGTCGGTGAGGATGTCGAGAACATCCTGCTGAAGTTGATCCAGGCGGCCGACTACGACGTGAAGAAGGCCGAGACCGGGATCATCTACATCGACGAGATCGACAAGGTGGCCCGCAAGAGCGAAAACCCCTCGATCACCCGGGACGTGTCGGGTGAGGGAGTGCAGCAGGCGTTGCTCAAGATCCTCGAAGGCACCACCGCCAGCGTGCCGCCCCAAGGTGGCCGCAAGCACCCGCACCAGGAGTTCATCCAGATCGACACGACGAACGTGCTGTTCATCGTCGGCGGGGCGTTTGCCGGCCTCGACAAGATCATCGAAGGGCGTGTCGGTAAGAAGCAGGTGGGGTTCGGCGCCATGCTGCACACCAAGCATGAGCTGGATCCGGCCGCGGTCTTCGCTGAGGCGATGCCCGAGGATCTGCTCAAATTCGGGATGATTCCGGAGTTCATCGGGCGCCTGCCGGTGATGGCGCACGTCAACAACCTCGACCGGGCGGCGCTCATCCGGATCTTGTCCGAACCGAAGAACGCCCTGGTCAAGCAGTACGCCCGGCTGTTCGAGCTGGACGGGGTAGCGCTGGAGTTCACCTCGGATGCGCTGGAGGCCATGGCCGACCAGGCCATCTTGCGGGGCACCGGCGCGCGGGGACTCCGCGCGATCATGGAAGAAGTCCTGCTGGCGGTCATGTACGACGTTCCCTCACGCAAGGACGTCGCCAAAGTGGTGATCACCCGCGAGAGCGTGCTCGAGCATGTCTTGCCCACGATTGTGCCGAGGGAGACGCCGAAGCGGGAGCGGCGCGAAAAGTCCGCCTAGCGCCTAGCGCCTAGCGCCCAGCGCCCAGCGGCTAAGCGGCGTCGGCGAGGGTCACCTCGACGCTGAGTGGGCCGTCCACCTCCAGCAGCTCCAGGTCCACGATGCTGCCCGCCGCGCGCAGGTCGTCGGCGCCGGCCCGGATCGCCTCGGTTTGGGCCGCGCTGCCGCTCACCCGGACCAGGGAGACGCTCGCCCGCTGCGACACCTTCGCCTGGCTCTTGGCCTTGCGAATCGCGGACATGACGGCACCGAGGGTGCTCAGCAGGACCGGATCCGCTGGAGCCTCCGCCGCGGCAAGCTCCGGTGCCTGCGGCCAGGTTGCCGTGTGGACCGAACCGGGCTGCCACCATGACCAGACCTCCTCGGTCACGAACGGCAACACCGGCGCGAACAGGCGCAGCAACACCGACAGCGCCTCCCGCAGCGCGGCGTGCGCGGATTCGGCCGCGGCGCCGGTGCTGTAGGCCCGAACCTTCACCAGCTCGACGTAGTCATCGCAGAACGACCAGAAGAACTGTTCCGCCGCCTCCAACGCCCGGGTGTAGTCGAAGGCGTCGAAGGCGGTCGTGCAGCGTTCGACGGTGTCGGCGAGCGCGGCGAGCATGGCCCGGTCGGCGGCTTCGGTCGCCGCAACAGCGGCGCGAGGCGGGTCGGTCGCCGCGACGGCGGCGCGTGGTGGGTCGGTCGCCGCCGGCGGGTCGGACTCCTCGTCCATGACGACACCGAGGACGAACCGGGAAACGTTCAGCAGCTTCATCGCGAGACGGCGTCCGACCTTCATCTGCCCCGTGTCGAAGGCCGTGTCGACCCCCGGCCGACCGGAGGCGGCCCAGTAGCGCACCGCGTCGCTGCCGTGCTCGACCAACAGGTCCAGAGGGGTCACGACGTTGCCCTTGGACTTGCTCATCTTCTTCCGGTCCGGGTCCAAGATCCACCCGCTGAGCATCGCCCGACGCCAGGGCAGCGAATCGAACTCGGCGTCCGCCCTGACGACGGTGGAGAACAGCCAGGTCCGGATGATGTCGTGCCCCTGGGGCCGTAGGTCCATCGGGAAGACGCGGGCGAACAGGTCCTCGTCGTAACCCCATCCACCGGCGATCTGCGGGCTGAGCGAGCTGGTCGCCCAGGTGTCCATCACATCGGGGTCGCCGATGAAGCCACCGGGCTCCCCCCGCTGGGAGGCGGTGAATCCGGGTGGGGTGTCACTGGACGGGTCCACCGGCAGGTGCCCTTCGTCGGCCAGGATCGGCGCGTCGTGGATGGGCTCGCCGGCCTCGTCGAGGGGGTACCAGAGCGGGAAGGGAACTCCGAAGAAGCGTTGGCGGCTCACCAGCCAGTCGCCGTTGAGCCCACCGACCCAGTTGTCGTACCGCGCTCGCATGTACGGCGGCGTCCAGGCCAGCTCGGCACCGCGGCCGAGCAGCCGCTGGCGCAGCGCGAGATCCCGGCCGCCGTTGCGTAGGTACCACTGCCGGCTCGTCACAATTTCCAGCGGCTTGTCGCCCTTTTCGAAAAACTTCACCGGGTGGTTGATGGGCCGAGGTTCGCCGACCAGCCCGCCGCTTTCGCGCAGCATCGCCACCACCTTCTCGCGGGCGGTGAACACGGTTGCGCCGACGAGCTCTTCGAAACGTGCCCGGCCGTGCGGGGAGTCCAAGCCCGGCGGGGGAAGCGGGAGCACCCGGCCATCTCGCCCGAGCATCGGCCGGGTCGGCAGGTTCAACTCCCGCCACCAGGTGACGTCGGTCAGGTCGCCGAAGGTGCAGATCATGGCGATGCCTGAGCCCTTCTCCGGGTCGGCCAGCGGGTGTGCCAGTACCGGCACCGGCACCTCGAAGAGCGGTGTCGTGACGGTCTTCCCGAAAAGCGCCTGGTAGCGGGCGTCTTCGGGGTGGGCGACCAGTGCCACGCAGGCCGGGAGAAGCTCGGGCCGGGTGGTCTCGATGAACACCGGCTTACCGTCCGCGCCTGGGAACCCGATCCGGTGGTAGGCGGCGGGGCGGTCCCGGTCCTCCAACTCGGCTTGGGCAACCGCCGTGCGGAACGTGACATCCCAGAGCGTCGGCGCCTCGGCGGCGTAGGCGGCGCCGCGGGCCAGGTCGCGCAGGAACGCGCGCTGCGACGTGGCGCGGGCTCGGGGCCCGATCGTGGTGTACACCTGCGCCCAGTCGACGGACAGCCCGAGCCGGCGCCACACCGTCTCGAAGGCCTGCTCGTCGGTGGCGGTGAGCTGCTGGCACAGCTCCACGAAATTGGCCCGGGCGATCGGCAGCTGCGCCTTGCCTGGCTCGGTGGGCGGGATGAAGCCGGCGTCGTAGGGCAGCGAGGGGTCGCACCGCACCCCGTAAAAATTCTGCACCCGGCGCTCGGTAGGCAGTCCGTTGTCGTCCCATCCCATCGGATAGAAAACGGCGCGGCCCCGCATCCGCTGGAAGCGCGCGATGCAGTCGGTGTGGGTGTAGCTGAACACATGCCCGACGTGCAACGAGCCGCTGACCGTCGGCGGAGGGGTGTCAATCGAAAACACCTGCGCCCGGTCCGCGGTCCGATCGAAGCTGTAGGTACCGCGCTCGGCCCAGGCCGCGGACCACCGCTCTTCCAGGCCGGCGAGGCTCGGCTTCTCCGGCATCCGGGTGCTCATATCCGCTGATCCTAGGGAGGCGCCGGCTCGGTAGGCTCGCGCGTTGTGTCGCTGCCCCCCGCTGACCAGGATCCGTCCGACCCGGTCGTGCGGGTGGCCGCCGCGCTCGCCGCTCGGCATCCGCACATCATGATCCCGGACCTGGCCCGCATGACCGACCTGATGGATGTGCTGGGGAGCCCGCAGCGGGCCTACCCGTCGATTCACCTCACCGGGACCAACGGCAAGACGTCGACCGCGCGGATGGTCGACGCGCTGCTGCGGGCGCACGGCCTGCGCACCGGCCGGTACACGAGCCCGCACCTGCAGGGATTCACCGAGCGGATCTGCCTTGATGGACAGCCGATCCGCGCGGACCGGCTCGGCCAGATCTGGGACGAGGTCGCGCCGTACATCGACATAGTGGATGGCCGGCATCGCGAGGCCCTCACCTTCTTCGAGGTTGGCACCGCGCTGGCGTTCGCGGCGTTCGCCGATGCGCCGGTCGACGTGGCGGTCGTCGAGGTTGGTCTCGGCGGCACCTGGGATGCCACGAACGTGCTGGACGCGCAGATCGCCGTCATCGGCACCGTCGACCTTGATCACACCGACCTGCTCGGCGAGGACGTGGGGGCCATCGCGACGGAGAAGGCCGGCATCGTGCACGAGGGCGCCACGGTGATCAGCGCGGCGCAGTCCCCGGAGGCTGCCCGGGCGATCCTCTCGCGGGTGGCCGCGACCGGGGCCCGGCTGATCGCCGAAGGTGTGGGGGCCCAGATCGTCGACCGGCGGCTGGCCGTTGGCGGCCAGTTGCTCGCGTTGCAGACCCCCGCGGCGACCTACGAGGACCTGCTGCTGCCCCTGCACGGGGCGCATCAGGCCCGCAATGCGCTGCTCGCGCTGTGCGCGGTCGAAGCGTTCCTCGGCGGCCGCGTGCTGGACGCCGACGTCGTGCGGGAAGGGTTCGCGGCCGCGGACTCGCCCGGCCGCCTCGAGGTGGTCCGGACCAGTCCCACCGTCCTTTTGGACGGGGCGCATAACCCGGCCGGGGGCCGCGCCCTCGCCGCCGCGTTGGACGAGGCCTTCGAGTTCCGTCGGCTGGTCGGCGTGGTCGGCGTGCTCGCAGACAAGGACACCGTCGGGCTGCTGGAGGCCCTCGCCCCGCATCTGGATCACCTGGTGGCGACCGAGCCGGACTCCCCGAGGGCGCTCCCGGCCGAGGACGTCGCGGCCATCGGACGGGACCTGCTCGATCCCGACGATGTCACGCTTGCGGCGTCCCTGGCCGACGCCCTGGACCTGGCGTTCGCCTGGGCGGATCAGGAGGGGGAGGGGGTCGGCGGCATCGGCGTGCTTGTCACCGGGTCGCTCGTGACGGTCGGGCAGGCCCGGGGTCTGCTCACCCGGCGTCGGTAAGCGCAGTTGTGCTCGCCGCCGGCGCCGCTGTGTAATCTCCGGCCCCGTGAACGAGCGAACCCTGGTCCTGATCAAACCCGATGGTGTTCGACGCGGCCTGGTCGGTGAGGTACTGGGCCGGATCGAGGCCAAGGGCCTCGTGCTCGTCGCCGCCGAGCTCCGGACGCTGGACCGGGCCACCGCTGAGGCGCATTACGCCGAACACGCCGGCAAACCCTTCTTCCCCGGCCTGGTCGATTTCATCACCGGCGGCCCGCTGTTCGCAGCGGTCGCCGAGGGGCCGCGGGCGATCGAGGCCTGGCGCGCCCTGATGGGGGCGACCGACCCGGTGCAGGCCGCGACCGGATCCATTCGCGGCGATCTGGCCCTGGAGATCGGCGAGAACATCGCGCACGGCTCCGATTCCGCCGAATCGGCGGCCCGGGAGATCGCGCTGTTCTTCCCGCAATTGGGCTGACGGAGCCGCCCGGATAGTGCTGACGGAGCC
>DASYGP010000011.1:0-1645 GCA_035999615.1 Mycobacteriales bacterium | reverse complement strand
CTGCTCGGGCCGGCGTTCGTGGCGTCGGTCGCCTACGTGGACCCGGGTAACTTCGCAACGAACCTGTCCGCGGGGGCGCACTTCGGGTACACCCTGGTTTGGGTCGTCATCGCGGCCAACGTGATGGCGATGCTGGTGCAGTACCTGTCCGCGAAGGTCGGGGTGGCCACCGGCAGCGACCTGCCGCAGTTGTGCCGGGAGCACCTGCCGCGCTCGGTGTCGCGCGGACTGTGGGTGCAGGCAGAGTTCATCGCGATGGCGACCGACCTGGCCGAGTTCGTCGGGGCGGCGGTGGGACTCAACCTGGTCTTCCACGTGCCGCTGTTCCGGGCCGGGTTGATCACGGCGGTGGTGGCCTTCGGAATTCTTACGTTGGATCAGCGCGGCTTCCGCCGCTTCGAGCTCGCGATCGCCGCCCTGCTCGGGCTGGTCTTCCTCGGGTTCGCCTATGACCTGGCGTTGGTCGGGGCGGATCCCGGCGGGGTGGCGGCCGGCCTGGTGCCGCGCTTCGCGGGGGGCGACAGCGCGTTGCTGGCGGCCGGGATCGTCGGCGCCACCGTGATGCCGCATGTGGTCTACCTGCATTCGGCGCTGACCAAGTCGCGAGTGTCGTGCCGCAACGACGGCGAGCGCCGCCAACTGCTGCGGTTCACCCGCCTCGACGTCGTTATCTCGCTGACCGCCGCCGGGCTGATCAACGTCGCCATGCTCGTGGTGGCGGCCGCGCTGTTCCACCGCATCGGCGGTCCGGGGGGCGGCGACTCGATCCAGGCGGCGTACTCCGGGATGGGTCGGGTCATCGGCGGCAGCGCGGCGCTGGCCTTTGCCGTCGCGCTCCTCGCGTCAGGCTTGTCCTCCTCCAGCGTCGGTACCTACGCCGGTCAGGTGGTGATGCAGGGCTTCATCCGCCGGCGCATCCCGCTGGTGGTGCGCCGGGGGGTGACGATGCTGCCGGCGCTGCTCGTCCTGGCCCTCGGGTTGCCGGCGACGGACAGCTTGGTGATCTCCCAGGTGGTGCTGTCCTTCGGGATCCCATTCGCGCTGATCCCGCTGGCGATCGTGACCCGGCGTCCCGACATCATGGGCCCGTTCGCCAACCGGCCTAGCACGACCCGGGCCTTGATCGCGATCACGACGATCATCGTGCTGCTCAACGTTTTCCTGCTCTACCAGCTGTTTTCCTCGTCCTGACCGGACGTTGGCGTCCCTGCGCTCGCCCTAAACCAGTGCTCGACCGCAAGCAGTGCTCGACCGCAAGCGTGCTCGACCCCCAACCAGTGCTCGTCGGTAGCCATCCACCTCAGCCAGCGAAGGAAGTCACGCGATGAGCGATAGCAATGGCGTCTCCACCGCCCAGCCAAGCGAGGTACGACACCTGACGACGCCCGCCGCCCTTGCCCTGGCCGACCTGGCCGCGATATTCGAGGATCTGCAGACCGCGCTGCGGTGCTGCGAGCGTCTGGTGGCGGAGCTGGCTCCCGAGAACAGCGAGCGGGAGGGCGTTGTCCTGGAGGCGTTATGGACGACCACCGTGCTGTCGTACACGCGCTGCTTCGCACCCGGGCCCCGCGGCCAGGGCTTGACCCCGGAGGATGTCACCGCGACCGGGCTGGCGGGTGATGTCCTCGGCTGGCACAAGATTCTC
>DASYGP010000006.1:0-3279 GCA_035999615.1 Mycobacteriales bacterium | reverse complement strand
TGGCGGTGGCCGGTGTCGGGTTCACCCTTCAGTTCGGGGTGACCAACATCCTCAACCTCGCCTACGGCGACATCATGACGGCCGCCGCGTTCGTCGCCTACCTCGTCACCAGTGCCGGCCTCAGCGTGTGGCTGGCACTGGTGGCGGGCGCGGCGTTCGGGTCCGTGTTCTCCGTGCTGTTGAACCGGTGCATCTACATCCCGTTCGTCCGGCGCGGGACGCGGCTGTTCGGCATGATCATCGTGACCATCGCGATCAGCCTCATGGTGCAGAACGGCCTGCTTGCCATCTTCGGCGCCAACTTCTTCAGCCTGAAGATGCCCCGCCCCGCGCCGGTGCACATCGCCGGGATGGTGTTCACCACCGTTCAGCTCGCCATCATCGCCATCGCGGTCGTCGCCATGCTCCTCATCCACCTGCTGCTCCGCTACACCAAGCTGGGCAAGGCGATGCGCGCCACCGCCGCCGACCCCGACCTCGCCCGCAACTGCGGGATCGCCACTGACCGGGTCATCGACCTGGCCTGGGCCATCTCGGGCGCGTTGTGCGGCCTGGCCGGCGTCATCCTGGTGATGAACGTGACGGCGTTCACCGACACGACCGGCTCGGAGTTCCTGATCCCGATCGTGGCCGTCGCGGTGCTCGGCGGGATCGGCCAGCCCTATGGGGCCATGCTGGGCGCCCTGGTCATCGGGATCACCAGTGAGGTGGCGGCGACCATCTTCAACCCCGAGTACAAGGACGTCGTCGCCTTCGTGATTCTGGTGATCGTGCTCCTGGTCCGGCCGCAGGGCATCCTGTCGGAGGTCGCCACCCGCAAGGAGGTCGCGGCGTGAGCGTCGCCTGGCAGTTCTACATGTCGACGGTGCTGATCTACCTCGGCGTTGACGTGATCGCGTGCTGGGGGCTCAACCTGCAGTTCGGCGTGGCCGGCCTGGTCAACTTCGCCTTCATCATCTTCCAGGCCGCGGGCGCCTACACGGCTGCGGTCCTCACCCTCGGGCCCGCCGAGCCCGCCAGCCAGGGCGGGTTCCAGCAGTACGTCGGCGGCGCGCACTGGCCCTTCCCGCTGCCGATCCTGGCGGCCGGGCTGGTCGGCGGCCTGCTCGCGGCGCTGGTCGGCGGGTTCACCGTCCGGCGGCTGCGCAGTGACTACGAGGCGATGGTCATGCTCGTGGTGTCGCTGATCGCGACCAGCGTGGCCATCAACCAGGTTGGGCTGGTCAACGGGCCGAATGGGCTGGCCCTGGTGCCCAAGCCGCTGGCCACGCTGGTCAACCTCTCGCCGATCGGCTACCAGTGGCTGTTCGTGGGCATCACGGCCGCGATCTGCGTCTGCGTGTACTGGCTCGTGCATATCGTGACGAGCTCGCCGCTCGGGCGCGCGCTGCGCGCGGTCCGCGACAACGAGCAGGCGGCGGCGGCGCTGGGCAAGAACGTCACCGGGCTGCGGATGCTCGCGTTCATCCTGGGCGGCGTGATCGCCGGCATCAGCGGCGCCGTCCTCGTGGAGTTCATCTCCGCCTGGTCCCCCGGTTCGTGGCTGTACCCGGAAACGTTCGTGTACTTCACCGCCGTCATCGTGGGCGGGTCCGGCAACAACCTGGGCGTCATGGTCGGCGCGCTGCTCGTGCCCGTCGCCTTCCTCGAGGCCACACGGTTCCTGCCTCAGTTCGGTCCGCCGGGGCTCATCGACGCCCTGCAGTGGATCGTCGTCGGTGCGCTCGCCCTCATCTTCTTGTGGTTCTGGCCCCGTGGCGTGATTCCCGAGCGGCGCCGCCGCTTCCCGGTGGCCGCCAAGGACGAGGTACCCGTGGGGACCGGGGAATGAGCGGCCTCTCCGCTCCCGTGCTCGCCGTTCAGGACCTGCATCGCGAGTTCGGCGGGGTGCACGCGGTGAACGGCGCGTCCTTTACCGTCCCGCCCGGCCGGATCACCGGCCTGATCGGGCCCAACGGTGCCGGGAAGTCGACCGCGCTCAACATCATCGCCGGTGCGCTGAAGCCGAGCGCTGGGACGGTTTCCTACCATGGGAAGGACATCACCGGACTGCCCTCCTACAAGGTGGCCCGGCGCGGGATCATCCGCACCTTTCAGCTCTCCAGTGAGTTCGCCGCGCTGACTGTACTGGAGAACCTGCTGGTCGCAGCGCCTGCCCAGCGGGGCGAGGCGCTGTGGCAGGCGGCGCTCGGCAAGCGGTACTGGCGGCCGCAGGAGCGGGCAATGGTGGAGCGCGCCCGGCAGTTGCTGGCCCGCTTCGACATGTCCGCCAAGGAAGATGAGTACGCCGGGAACCTCAGCGGCGGCCAGAAACGCCTGCTGGAGCTGATGCGCGGGCTGATGGCCAATCCCGCGCTGTTGCTGCTCGATGAGCCGATGGCCGGCGTGAACCCGTCCCTGGCCCGCAGGATCGAGCAGCATCTGGCCGACCTGGTCCGTGAGGGACTCACGATGCTGATGATCGAGCACGAGCTGGCCGTGGTGGAGCGGCTGTGCGACCCGGTCGTAGTCATGGCCCAGGGACGGGTGATCTCGCAGGGAACCATGGCCGACGTCCGTTCCGATCAAGAGGTGCTGGATGCCTATCTCATCGGATAGCGCACCGGGCGAGCGGGAGCGGCACCCAGCGGTCCTGCGCCTGACTGGCGTCGCGGCGGGATACGGCGGCGCTGCGATCGTGTCCGGCGTGAGCATCAGCGTCGGGCCAGGGGAGGTGGTCTCGGTCATCGGGCCGAACGGCGCGGGCAAGTCCACCTTGCTCAAGGCCGTGACCGGCCGACTCCCGGTGATGGCCGGCACGGTCACTTTCAAGGACCGGGACGTGACGAACTGGCGTGGGCATCTCCTTGCCCGGATGGGACTGGGTTTCGTACCGCAGACCAAGGACGTGTTCGACACCCTGACGGTGACCGAGAACCTGGAGATGGGCGGCTACCTGCTCACGAAACCGCAGCTGGCCGCCAGGATCGACAAGGTGATGTCGACGTTCCCGGCACTGGCGAACATGCGGTCGCGGACGGCGAGCAAGCTCAGCGGTGGCGAACGGAAGATGCTCGCGGTGGCGCGGGTGCTGATGGTCGAGCCGACCGTTCTCGTCCTCGACGAACCGACCTCCAACCTGTCGCCGGAGCTGTCCCGGTCGGTGCTCCGGGACCAGGTCCGGCGTCTGGCCGACTCCGGGACGGCTGTGCTGCTGGTCGAGCAGAAGGCATTCGAGGCGCTCGGTGTGTCCGACTGGGCCTACATTCTGGTTGCGGGACGGGTCGAGATCGCGGGCGC
>DASYGP010000188.1:0-2695 GCA_035999615.1 Mycobacteriales bacterium | reverse complement strand
TGCGGCAAGGGATGTACCGGCCTGATCGGCGCCCCCGGCGCCGGCCACCCGGGTCAGCGCCTCCAGCCGGTCGCCGACACCGTCGATCGCGTCCTCCAGGGCGGCCAAGCGTGATTCCAGGGCCGCAGCCTCGTCGGTTGTTGAGGCCAGGGCCGCGGTCAGCGACTCGGACACGCTGTCCCGCACCACCTGCCGGATCGCGTCCAGGAGTCCTGCGTCGAGGGTCACCGGCGCAGTTATCGGCCGTTCAGGCGTCGGGAAAGGCTCAAGTTCCACTGGAGCCTCATCCGATTCATGCCTATGCTGGTCACCACGGGCCAGGCCAGGAATGCTCGCCTTCAGCGCGGCCGTCCGCGCGGCGTACCGCTCGTCATCGTCGTCCGGCGACTCGGTGCCTGGACCGCGATCTTCGGTCATGCACGCAGATTGTACGGATCCGGGTCGCTCGGGCAGGTGTGACGGCGGGCGCGTTTCCCCCCGGCGAAGCTCAACCGACAGCCAGCGGGAGCGGCGGCGCCGGCCGCCGGGGTGGGACGCCGTAGACGGTGTTGCGCTCGCGGACCGGGCGCCCAATCCCCCGGGCAATCTCCGTCAGTTCGGCGACCGTTTTCGCCGAGCCATGCTGCGAGCCGGCCATCCGGCTGATGGTCTCTTCCATCAACGTCCCGCCGAGGTCGTCCGCGCCGCCCCCGAGCATGAGCCGGGTCCCGTCGACGCCCAGCTTCACCCAGGAGGTCTGCACGTGATCGATCCGGCCGTGCAGCAGCAGCCGGGCCATGGCATGCACCGCCCGGTTATCACGCAGCGTGGGGCCCGGCCGCGCGATGCCGGCCAGATATAGCGGAGCGGAGGTGTGCACGAAGGGCAACGGCACGAACTCGGTGAACCCACCGGTCTGGTCCTGAATCCGGCACAGGACCCGCAGGTGGGCCAACCAATGACGCGGGGCATCGACGTGGCCGTACATCATCGTGGCGCTGGACCGCAGGCCGATCCGATGCGCCGCGGTGATCACCTCGATCCACTGGGCGGCGGGCAGCTTGCCTTTGGTGAGCACCCAGCGGACCTCATCGTCGAGGATCTCCGCGGCGGTCCCCGGGATGGTGTCGACGCCGGCGTCCTTGATGCTCGCCAGGAAGTCCGGATACGACAGGCCGGTGCGGGTGGCGCCGTTGACAATCTCCATCGGGCTGAAGGCGTGGAGATGCAGGCCCGGCACCCGGGCCTTCACCGCCCGGGCGAGATCGGCATACGCCGAACCCGGCAACTCCGGGTCGATGCCTCCCTGCATGCACACCTCGGACGCGCCGAGCAGCCACGCCTCCTCCGCCCGGCCGGCCACCTCGTCCAGGCTGAGCGAAAACGCGTCGGCGTCGGTCCGGCGCTGGGCGAACGCGCAAAACCGGCAGCCGGTGTAGCAGACGTTGGTGAAGTTGATGTTGCGGTTCACCACGTAGGTGACCTCGTCGCCGACGGTGTCCCGGCGGATCGCGTCGGCCAGCGCGGTGAGGGCATCCAGCGCCGCCCCATCGGCGTGCAGCAGCGCCAATGCCTGTCCGTCGTTGAGTCCGGCCGGGTCCTCGGCGGCCCGGCGGAGGGCACCGGCGACGTCGGCGTCGAGCCGTTCGGGGGCCGAACGGGGCAGCTGCTCGGCGATGGCCGCCCAGTCGCCGTAGACCTCCTCCACGTCCGAGCGGCCCTCGGCGCTGCGGCCGACGGTGTCGATCGTCTGATGCAGATCGGTCCGCCCGGAGCTGGCGAGACCACCGTCCGGTTCCTGCCAGGGCAGCCCGGTGGGGTGCACATCGCGGGCCAGCCCGGTCCGCGGGTCGGCGAGAGCAGTCACGTGCGGGATCAGCCGGGGGTCCAGCCAGGGTTCGGACAGGTAGCGGGGATGCGCGGCCAACCTCTCCTGGAGGGTGAAGCCGGCGGCCGCCGTCCACGCGGCGAGGTCGTCCAGATGCGGCCAGGGCCGCTCCGGGTTGACGTGATCCGGGGTGAGCGGGGAGACGCCGCCCAAGTCGTCCACGCCCGCCGCCAACAGCGCCGCAACGTCGGCCGGCTCCACCAGATTCGGGGGGGCCTGGACCCGGGTGCTGGGGCCCAAGATCAGGCGGGCGACGGCGACCGCCGCGAGGTGCTCGTCCCGGTCGGCATCGTCGCGGTGCCGGGCGGCGGTGTCAGGCTTGGCGCGGAAGTTCTGGATGATCACTTCCTGGATGTGGCCGTAGCGGCGGGCGCTGGCCCGGATGTCGTGCAGGGACTGCGCGAGTTCGGTCCGGGTCTCCCCGATCCCGACCAGCACTCCGGTGGTGAACGGGATGGTGCTGCGTCCGGCGTCCTCGATGGTGCGGAGCCGGACCGCGGGGTCCTTATCCGGGCTGCCGAAGTGCACCGCGCCGGGTGATTCGAACAACCGGCGGGAGGAGGTCTCCAGCATCAGCCCCATGCTCGGCGCGACCGGTTTGAGCCGCTGCAGGTCGGCCCAGCTCAGCACCCCGGGATTGAGGTGCGGCAGCAGGCCGGTCTCTTCCAGCACGGCGATCGCGGCGGCCCTGACATAAGCGAGTGTCGAGTCGTATCCGGCCTCGTCGAGCCAGGCCCGGGCCTGCGGCCAGCGGTCCTCCGGCCGGTCCCCCAAGGTGAACAGCGCCTCCTTGCAGCCGAGAGCGGCCCCGGCCCGGGTGATCGCCAG
>DASYGP010000183.1:0-12384 GCA_035999615.1 Mycobacteriales bacterium | reverse complement strand
CAGCCCCGCTGCTGGCGCGGTGATCGAGGCGCACCTGAAGGACATCGTGCTCGGCGCCGACCCGCACTCGGTCAGCGCCCTGCACGAGGCGATGCGCCGCACTTGCCGCAACATCGGCACGAAAGGGCTTGTGGGACAGGCCATCAGCGCCGTCGACATCGCGCTGTGGGACCTGAGCGCACGGCTGCAGCAGCTGCCGCTCGCGCAGCTGATGGGGGCCAAGCCGGAGAGCGCCGTATCGGTCTATGGCAGCGGCGGCTTCACCACCCTGACCGACGAGGAGCTGCACGCCCAGGTCGATGGCTGGCTCGCTTCAGGCTGCCGCGCCGTGAAGATCAAGGTGGGCGAGTCCTGGGGCACCAACCCGGCCCGCGACCTGGCCCGCACCCGGCAGGTCCGCGAGCAGATCGGTCCCGACGTGGACCTGATGATCGACGCGAACGGCGGATACGGGCGCGGCCAGGCGCGCCGGCTCGGCGCCGCCTATGACGAGCTGGGCGTGGTCTGGTTCGAGGAGCCGGTCAGCAGCGACGACCTCGAGGGCCTCGCTGCGATCCGCCAGGCCCTGCGCTGCGACATCGCCGCCGGGGAATACGCCTGGGACGTCTACGACGCACGGGCGCTATGCCCGGTGGTGGACTGCCTGCAACTGGACGCCACCCGCATCACCGGCTACACGGGATGGCTGCGGGGCGCCGCCGTCGCCGCCGCCCACGGGCTGCAAGTCAGCGCCCACTGCGCGCCTTCCCTGCACGCCGTGGTCGCCGCCGCCGCGCCCAACACGAGGCACATCGAGTGGTTCGCCGACCATGCCCGGCTCGAGCCCCTGCTCGTCGACGGCGCCCCTCCGGTCGCGGACGGCCTTATTCGGCTCGGGAATGCCTTCGGGCATGGCATGACGCTGGCCGCCGGCGCCGAGCGGTACCGCCGCCAATGACCGCCTTACCATCGGCGGGCTGACCAATGCCCGCCTTCTTTCCCTACTGGGTCGTCGTCACGCATTTCCTGAACATCTTCTTGATGGTCCTGCTCGGCCGCTCCGGGCTGGAGGTGCTGTCCTCGCTGCCCAAGCTCTACTGGCACGACGACTGCCCACCCGGGCGGCAGTGGCTCAGCCTGTCCAAGAAGAACTTCTCGGCCGATTCCCGAAAGCCCTGGACCTCGCTGGAAGCAGAATCGTCCTGGAATTCGGTGATCGCCCTGCCGGGGAAGAAAAACCTTGGGCTGGGTCGGCACTGGCACTTCCTGACCATCCAGTTCTGGATCCTCACCGGCGCCGTCTATATCGCGCTGGTGTTCGCCACCGGCTACTGGCATTATCTGGTCCCCACCAGCTGGTCGCTGGTCCCCGACTCAATCCGCTCCATCGGCACCTATCTGCATTTCCACATCCCGAAGACGATTCCCGGCCAGCCCTTCGAACCGGCCCAGAAGCTGGCCTACTTCCTGGTCATCTTCGTCCTCGCGCCGCTGCAGATCGCCACCGGCGCGGCCATGTCCCCCACCGTGCTGGCCCGCTTTCCCTGGTATGGAAAGCTTTTCGGCGGCAAGCAAGGCGCCCGCAGCCTGCACTTTCTGGGCCTCGTCGCGTTCGCCGCCTTCGTCGTCATCCACGTCTTCATGGTCATCGTGCACGGCGTGCCGCGCGAATTCGCCGCGATCGTCCTGGGCGGCTATCAGCACAGCCACGTGTTGGCGCTCGCCATCGGGCTCACTGGCCTGCTTCTGATCCTCGTCTTCCACATCGTGATCACCGTTCTTTCGCTGCGCTACAAGCGGGCCACCCAGCGACTGCTCGGGCTCATGGTTAACCCCTTCGAACGGGTGTTGTCGCGCTCATTCACCTCCCGCGAACGGTACGGCCCCGCCGACATCTCCTCGTACCACTGGGTGAATGGTTATCCGCCGCCCGGCGCGCACTATCAAGCGCTGGCCGCGGACGGGTTCCGGGACTATCGCCTCGCCGTCGGCGGGTTGGTGGAAAACCCCGTGTCACTGTCACTCGCGGATCTGCGCCACCTCGCCCAGCAATCGCAAATCACCAAGCACAACTGCATTCAGGGCTGGACCAGCATCGCCGAATGGGGCGGGGTCCCGCTGTCCCTGCTGATGGATTTGGTGGGACCGACGCCCGCCGCCAAATACGTCGTGTTCTACGCGATGGACGACAAGGGACTGACCGAGGGTGAAGGGCGATACGGCTTCTTCTACGGCACTGTCCCGCTGCAACTGGCGACCAATCCGCAGACCATCCTCGCCTTGGAGATGAACGGCGCCCCGCTGCCGGTCGCCCACGGCGCCCCGGTGCGGGTCCGCATCGAGACCCAGCTCGGTTTCAAGATGGTCAAGTGGATCCGGGCCATCGAATTCGTCGCGGACTACCGCGACATCGGCATGGGGCAGGGCGGCTGGCGCGAGGACCAGCAGTTCTACGCGAACGCCGCCGGCATCTGATCCGCACCACTGATCCGCACCACCGAGCAACTCCCCCGGGCAGCCGGGCTCACAGGAAGGAGGAACATCGTGGCAAGGAATGACCATGAAGATTGGCAGTTCCCGCCCCAGGTGCTGCGCGAATATGCGCTGCTCGCCGACGGGGAACGGGGGGCGCTGGTCGGCCCGTACGGGGATATCGCCTGGATGTGCGCGCCGCGGTGGGACTCCGATGCGGTGTTCTCCTCCCTGATCGGCGGCCACGCCAGCTACGCGGTCAGCCCGGTAGGCAGGTACGTGTGGGGCGGCTCCTACGAGGACGGCAGCCTGATCTGGCGTTCGCGGTGGATCACCGACAGCGGGATTCTGGAGTGCCGGGAGGCGCTGGCATTCCCCGGCGAGCCGCATCGCGCCGTCGTGCTCCGGCGGATCATCGCCGCTCAGGGCGACGCCCGGGTGCGGGTCCTACTCGACCCGCGGGCCGGGTTCGGCCGCCATCCGCTGCGCCAGCATGCCCGCGACGGCGGCGTGTGGTCCGGCCGGGCCGGTGATCTGCACCTGCGCTGGAGCGGAGGGGAACACGCGAAGACCGGCCCCAAGGGAAACGCGCTCGCGATGGAATTCACCCTGCCCGCCGGCGCGCACCACGACCTGGTCCTGGAACTGTCCGACCAGGTGTTGCCGGCCGAGCCGGTCGACGCCGGGCAGGCCTGGGTCGCCACCGAGCACACCTGGGCCGAGACCGTGCCGGCGCTGCCCGACATGCAGGCCCGGTCCGACTCCCGGCACGCCTACGCCGTGCTGCGCGGGCTGACCAGCTCCGGGGGCGGGATGGTCGCCGCCGCCACCATGAGCCTGCCCGAACGGGCCGAGCAGGGCCGCAATTACGACTACCGCTACGTGTGGATCCGGGACCAGTGCTTCACCGGGCAGGCGATCGCCGCGGCCGGCCCGTACCCGCTGCTCGACGACGCGGTCCGGTTCGTCGCCGAGCGGCTCCTCGCGGACGGCCCCGAGCTCAAGCCCGCGTACACCACCTCCGGCGGCCCGGTGCCCAGCCAACGGAGCCTGCAGCTGCCCGGCTACCCCGGCGGCGCCGATATCGCCGGTAATCACGTGAACGCCCAGTTCCAGCTGGACGCGCTCGGCGAGTCGCTGCTGCTGCTCGCCGCGGCCGACCGGCACGGGCACCTGGACGCGGACGGCTGGCGCGCCGCGGAGACCGCGGCCGCCGCGATCGCCGCGCGCTGGGGCGAGCCCGAGGCCGGCATCTGGGAACTCGATCCGCAGAACTGGACCGAGAGCCGGCTGATCTGCGTCGCCGGCCTGCGCGCGATCAGCTCGGCCGGGGCGCCCCCGCCCAAGACCGGGGAGTGGCTGGCGTTGGCCGAGAAGATCCTCGCCGAGACCGCCGCGAGTTCCACCCATCCCTCCGGCCGCTGGCAGCGGGCCCCCGACGACGAGCGGGTGGACGCGGCCCTGCTGCTGCCGCCGATCCGCGGGGCGCTACCCGCGAGCGACCCGCGTACCCTCGCCACGCTGCGCGCGCTGACCGACGAACTCGGCGAGGACAGCTTCCTCTACCGGTTCCGGCAACAGCCCGGCCGGCTGGGTGACGCCGAAGGCGCTTTCCTGCTCTGCGGTTTCACGATGGCGCTGGCCCTGCATCAGCAGGGCAACGAGGTGGAAGCCACCCGCTGGTTCGAACGCAACCGCGCCGCCTGCGGGCCGCCCGGACTGTTCTCCGAGGAGTACGACATCGCCCAGCGTCAGCTGCGCGGCAACCTTCCGCAGGCCTTCGTGCACGCGCTGATGTTCGAGTCCGCGGCCCGGCTGACCCATCCCTGGGACGGGCCTAAGTGAGCCCCGTGGCCGGGACGCCCGGTTCGACGCGGACCATTCTGGAGGCGGTGCGCGGGGTTTACGGCGGCCTGCAACTCACCGCTCCCGGACTGCTCGCGGGCCGCCTGCTTTCCCACCCCTTGGACCGGCACGAGCGAGGCGTCGCCCGCGTCCTCGCCGGCCGCCAACTGGGTCAGGCTCTCCTGTCCGGGACCAGGCCGGGCCCGCGGGCCCTCGTCCTCGGCGCCGGGGTGGATCTGCTGCACGCCGCCAGCATGCTGGGGCTGGGGCTGATCAGCCGGCGCCATCGCCGGGCCGCCCTGACCGACGCGATCATCGCCAGCTCGTTCGCGGCCGGCGGGGCGTGGGCAGCCCGGACTAGCGCGGCAACCGCCGCGACAAAAACTACTACAACAACAAGGAAATGAGGCACAAGATGACATCCACATCTGGGCGCAAGGTCGCGGTCGTCACCGGCGGTAGCGCCGGCGTGGGCCGGTCCACCGTGCAGGCGTTCGCCGCCGCCGGCTACGACGTGGCGATCCTCGCCCGCGGTCAGGCCGGGCTCGACGGCGCCGTCAAGGACGTCGAGAACGCCGGCGGCCGCGGCCTGGGCGTGCCGACCGACGTCGCGGACTACAACCGGGTCCAGGTCGCCGCGGCGCAGGTGGAGGCCGAGCTCGGGGAGATCGACGTGTGGGTCAACGTCGCGTTCGTCGGATCGCTCGCGTTTTCGTGGGACACCTCGATGGAGGAGTTCCGCCGGATGACCGAGGTCACCTACTACGGCCAGGTCTACGGCACGCAGGTCGCGCTGCAGCACATGCGGCCCCGCGACCGGGGCGTGATCGTGAACGTCGGGTCGGCGTTGGCGTATCGCTCGATCCCGTTGCAGGCCGCGTACTGCGGTGCCAAGCACGCGGTCGTCGGATACACCCAATCGGTGGTCACCGAGCTCGCGAACGAGCACAGCAAGGTCAAGCTGTGCACCGTGCAGCTACCCGGGCTGAACACCCCGCAGTTCAACTGGAACCTGAACAAGATGGGCGGCCACCCGCAGCCGGTGGCGCCGATCTTCCAGCCGGAGCTCCCCGCGAAGGCGATTGTCTATCTCGCCGAGCACCCCCGCCGGAACATGTGGGTCGGCATCTCCACGGCGTACACGATCCTCGGGGAGAAGGTCGCCCCCAAGCTGCTCGACATCTACTTGGGCCGGACCGGCGTGAAATCTCAGCAGACCGCGCAGCAGCTCCCCACCTGGGGCTCGAACGTGTTCGAGCCGCAGGACGCCGAGGTCGATCGGGGCGCGCACGGCGCCTTCGATGCCAAGGCGCACGCCCGCGACCCGCAGCTGTGGATGTCCATCCATCGCCGCCCGCTGATCGGCGCCCTGCTGGCCGCGGCCGGCGCCGGCATCGCCGCCGTGCGCGTTCAGCGATGACGCCGAGTCCGGTGCGCGTTCCCCCCTCCGGGGAGCAGTTCCAGCTCACCTGCGGCGGCCAGGCCGCCACGATCGTCGAGGTCGGCGGCGGCATCCGCGAGTATTCGGTGGACGGGTACCCGGTGCTGCAGCCGTATCCGCTCCAGGCCATGTGCGACGGTGCGCACGGCGCCCCGCTGATCCCGTGGCCGAACCGGCTCGGGGATGGCCGCTACGCCTTCGACGGAACGGACTACCAGGTCGCCCTCAACGAGCCGGAGAAGTGCAACGCGATCCACGGCTTTTTGCGCTGGCGGTCCTGGCGGGCGGTAGAGCAGGCCCCGGACCGGGTCGTGATGGGTACCCGGCTGCATCCGCTGCAGGGCTACCCGTTCACCCTCGAGGTGGAGGTGGCCTACCAGCTGGACGAGGCTGGGCTGACGGTGCGGACCACCGCGACGAACGTCGGGGAGCACACCTGCCCGTACGGCTGCGGGCAGCACCCGTACCTGTCCCCCGGCCCGGGGCTGGTCGATGACTGCACGCTGCAACTGGATGCGGCTACCCGGATCCTGACCGACGACCAGCGCCAGTTGCCGACGGGCCGGCAGCCGGTGCAGGGCACCCCGGACGACTTCCGCGCCGGCCGGCAACTGGGCGATCTGCGGCTGGATTACGCCTTCACCGACCTGGGCCGTGACGAGCACGGCAAGGCGTGGGCGCGGCTGGGCCGCCCGGACGGGTCCAGCGCGCAGATCTGGGTGGACGAGAGCTACCCGATCATCGAGATCTACACCGCCGACACGCTCGCCCCGGACCGGCAACGCAAGGGCCTCGGGACCGAGCCGATGACCTGCCCGCCGAACGCCTTCCAGTCCGGCGACAACGTCATCCGGCTGCAGCCGGGCGCCTCCACCACGAGCAGCTGGGGCGCGCGATTGCGGTGAGTGGCGTCGCCGCGGCGCGGGGCGTGGCCGCGGCTTCGGGCGCTCGCCGCGTCGGCGCAGGGTTGGGTAGCCGCCTGGCGGTGACCGTGGGCAGCCGGCTTGCGGTGACCGTGGGCGGGGCCGCGCGGCTTCGCGTGATCACCTTGTTGGCGTGCGTGCTGGCGTTGGAGAGCGCCGACAGCGCCACCATCGGGGCGATTGCCGCGCCGTTGGAAGCCGCCCTGCACATCGGGAACACCCAGCTCGGGCTGCTGGTCACGGTCTCCACCGCCGTCGGGGCGCTGGCCGCGATCCCGGCCGGGGCGCTCGTCGACCGGGTCAACCGGGTCCGGCTGCTCACGGTCGCCGTCGTGCTGTGGTCGCTGGCCATGCTGATCTCCGGGTTCGCGAGCTCATTCCTGATGCTGCTGGTGACCCGGTTGGCGTTGGGTGCCGTCATTGCCGCGGCCGGGCCGGCGATCGCCTCTCTCACCGGGGATTTTTTCCCGGCGGCTGATCGGGGCCGGATCTTCGGGTTCGTCCTGACCGGGGAGTTGGTCGGCGCCGGGGTCGGTTACCTGATCGCCGGCAGCCTCGCCGGGCTGTTGTCCTGGCGGGCCTCGTTCCTGGTGCTCGCCATCCCTGGTGCGCTCCTGGCCCTCTCGCTGCGCCGGCTGCTGCCCGAGCCGGCCCGGGGTGGGCAGAGCCAGATCGGCATCGGTGACACCGAGATTCTGGTGCCGAGGTCGGCAGGTGCGCCGGCACCGGACCAGGGGTCCGGCGGCCCGGCCGGCCACCCCCCGCCGCCGCCGGCTGAGGGCGACGCCGAGCGGGCGGTGCGCCGGGCCGCGATCTTGCCCCACAGGGACCGGGTGCTGGACCGGGATCCGGTCACGATGGGGCTGGGCGGCGCCATCCGCTACGTGTTGACCGTTCGCACCAACGTGCTGCTGATCCTCGCCTCGGCGCTCGGGTACTTCTTCTACGCGGGACTGCGCATTTTTGCGGTGGAGTTCCTGCGCGGCCGCTTTTCCCTCAGCCAGTCCACCGGCAGCGCGCTGCTGGTGCTGATCGGCGCAGGTTCGGTGCTAGGGGTGCTTACCGGCGGCCGGATCGCGGACCGGCTGATCGCCCGCGGACACATCGCGGGGCGCCCCCTGGTCGCGGGCCTGGCGTTCCTTCTCGCGGCGGGGCTGCTGCTACCCGGGCTGTTGATCATGACAACACTGGTCGCCGTGCCGCTGATGTTCTGTGCCGCTGCCGCCTACAGCGCCACCAACCCGCCGCTGGACGCCGCCCGCCTGGACGTGATGCAGCACCACCTGTGGGGACGCGCCGAGGCCGTGCGGACCACGATCCGCTCGCTGTTCGTCGCCGCGGCACCGCTCGTCTTCGGCTATGTATCAACCCAATTCGGCGGCCAGGTGGTCGGTTTGGCCGGTTCCACCGGCAGCACGAAAGCCCCCGGAGCCGCCGCAATCCTTGCCACCAATGCCCGCGGGCTGGATCTCACCTTCCTGATCATGCTGACGCCATTGGTCGCGGCCGGCGCCCTGCTGATCGTCGTCGGGCGGCGGACCTACCCACGCGACGTGGCGACCGCCGTAGCCTCGGAGCAGCAACGCGAGTGGGGACGTGGAGGCTGAGCGGATGGGCATCCCGGAGGGCGGCGGGCTGGCGCACACCCCCGAGCCGCCGTACACCGCGGTGATCTTCACCTCCGAGCGCACCGAGGTGCAGCAGGGCTACGCCGAGATGGCAGCCGCGATGGAGCGGCTGGCCCGCCAGCAGCCGGGGTATCTGGGCATCGAATCGACGCATGAGGTGCTGGGGATCACCGTCTCGTACTGGGTCGATGACAGCGCCGCCCGCTGCTGGAAGCAGGTCGCCGAGCACCTGATCGCCCAACGCCGCGGCCGCGAGGTCTGGTATCGCGATTACCGAGTACGGGTCGCCACCGTGCAGCGCGACTACGGCCCGCGGGACTCGGAACTCGCTTAGCCACGCGGGAAGGGCCACGCCGACAGTGCCGCAACACCCTCCCAGGATTCTGGGAGGGTGTTGCGGCGTCTGCCCTGCGATGGTCAGGGTGAGGAAGGGAGTCACCATGTTTGCACGAACGTCGACATGGACCGGATCACCCGAAGCGCTACAGAAGTGGACCGACAACGCGATCACCAAGGTCCAGGGCTTCGTCGAGGGCTTGCCCGGAAACGCGGGTGTCGTGTTCCTGATCGACCGCGACGGGGGCACCGCTCTGACGCTGACCCTGTGGGACAGCAAGGACGCCGCGGAGGCCACCGATCGATTCGCCGAACAGAGTCGGGCGGCGACTGTCGCCGCGACCGGGACCGAACTGGCGTCACGCGGCAGCTACGAGGTGGTCGCTCGCGCGTAGGCTCGACGGTAGGAGAGGAAAGCCATGCTGACCGGTCCGGCGCTCGACAACGTCGCTGCCGCGGTCGCGCTGGCTTGCCGGTCAGGGCTGGACGCGGCCGGGCTGCGCGCTGCGGTACTGCCGCGACTGCGCAAAGTCGTGCCGATCGACGCGCTGTGGTGGGCGTCGGTCGACCCGGCGACGCTGCTGTTCACCCAGGCCCATCGCGAGGAGCTGCCGCCGGAATCCGGGCCCTATTTCGTCGAGAACGAGTTCTTCCACCAGGACGTCAACAAGTGGACCGACCTGGCCCGCGATCGGGACGGGGTGGGCACCCTGATGCAGTCCACGGACGGACACCCGGCCCGTAGTGACCGCTACCGCGACATCTTCGCGCCGCTCGGATTGCAGGACGAGCTGCGCGCGGTGCTCCGCGTGCGCGGCGTCTGCTGGGGTTATGTCTGTCTGCATCGCGAAGCGGCCCAGGCCGACTTTTCGCGCGCGGAGGCACGCTTCGTCCAGCGGCTCGCCCCGCACCTCGCCGAGGGCATCCGCATGGGCCTGCTTCGGCAGGCCTGCGAGCTGGAAGACCCGGCCGACGGCCCTGGCCTGGTGCTCCTCGCGGCGGACGGTGCGGTTGCCGGCCTGAACCAGGCCGCCGGACGCTGGCTCGAGGAACTTGGCGGCCGGGCTGACGGGTCGAATCTTCCCGTCGAGATCCTGGCCTTAGCGAGTGGGCTTCGTCACCTAGATGCTCGGCGTCCGGCATTGCCGCGGCTGAGGGTGCGCCTGCGAGGCGGTCGCTGGGCCGTGCTGCACGCCTCGTGGATGAACTCCAACGTGACCGACGCGATCGCGGTGATCATCGAGCCAGCTGCGCCGGCCGATGTCGCACCGATGATCATGACCGCCTACGGACTGACTGACCGCGAGAAGACGGTCACCGGCCTGGTCTGTCAGGGCCTGTCGACACGGCAGATCGCCGGCCAGCTGCACCTGACCATCGACACCGTCCAGGATCATGTGAAGTCCGTCTTCGCCAGGACTGGCGTGCACAGCCGCGGCCAGCTCGTCGCCACGGTTCTGCAACGCGACTACCTGCCTCACGTCATCGCCGGACACGCCGTGAAGCGGTCTGGCTCCTTCAACGCAACCGACCCGCGCGGCGTTGCCGGGTGGTCCGGCGAGGGCGCCGTAAAGCCGGGCCCGGTCAAGACCTCGAGCAACATCTCTGCTGTTCGCGGGCGCCGCGACAAGCACCCGCCGGGCCTAGAGCTACGCCAAGGGGGGAACCGGGTCGAGACCCCGCCGACGGCCGGGGCGGCAGCGAAGCAACCGGCGAAGCGCGAGCTAGCCTAGGTGTGCCGCTAGGAGCTCAACCGCATGGTCGACGTCCTGCTCGCTGGTCGACAGGTGGAAGGACAGCCGCAGCCGGCCGGCGCGCATCGAGCCCACCACCCGTCCGACCCGCATCGCCTCCTGCGCGCTGTCCTGTACGGCCAGGGACACGATCGCCGAGTCACCGGCGGGCAGGCCGAGGCCGGCCCGGAACCGGTTCGCGAGGCTGAGCGCGTTCTCGTGCAGCGCATGGGCGCCGAGCTCGGCGAGCAGGCCGAGCGACGGGCCGGCCCCGACCCAGGCATGCCAGGCCGGCGATACATCGAAGCGGCGGGCGTCGGCCGCGAGGCGCAGCGGTGCGCCGTAGATGCTGTCCCAGGGGGACTCACCGGCGTACCAGCCGGCGGTGTGCGGCACCAGCTCCTCGAGCAGCTCCGGGCGGATCGTGAAATAGGCCGTTCCCCGGGGCGAGAGCAGCCACTTGTAGCCACCGCAGACGGTGTAGGCGTAGCGGTCCGCCGCGATCGGCAGCCAGCCGGTCGCCTGCGTCGTGTCGAGCAGCACCTTGGTGCCGGTCGCGGCGCACGCCGCGCGCAGCGCGGCCAGGTCCGCGACCCGCCCGTCGGCCGACTGCACCGCGGACACCGATACCAGCGTCGTCCGCTCTGTCACCGCGTCGGCGAGGCGGTCCAGTGGCACCTCCTGGACGGACACGCCGCGGCCGGCCTGGGCGTGAAACGGGAACAGGATGCTGGTGAAATCGCCGGCCGCGGTCAGCACCTGACTGCCCGCCGGCAGCGAGGCGGCGACCAGACCGGCGAACACGGACACCTGGCTGCCGACCGCGACCGTGCCTGGCTCCGTGCCGACGAGTCGGGCGTACGACGCGCGGGCCTGGGCCAGCGGGATGTCGTAGCCAACCGCGTCGGCCGTGCCGGCCCGCCACTCGGCCTGCGCCTGCTGCAGCGCCAGCCAACTGCGTCGCGGCGGCAGACCGAAGGTGGCCGTGTTCAGATAGGTGACCTCGGCGTCGAACTCGCTTCTGGCGTCGGCCAGTTGCAGCTCGGCCCGGGTCCGTTCCGCCAGCATGCTCATAGCTCCACCATCTCCGGGCGCGGAGCGCGGCACCAGAGCGAATTGCCACCAGGAGCCCAAAGCCCTGCTTTCATGGACCGGTGCATACCGCCGTGGACGACGCCGCTGAGCGTGGGGATCAGCTTGACCCGCGCCGCCTGTTGATCTTCCGCGAGGTCGCCCGCCGCGGCTCCCTGTCGGCGGCCGCCGCCGCGCTGGGCTGGACCCAGCCCGCCGTCGGCCAGCACCTACGACGCCTGGAGCGGGACGTCGGCCTGCCGCTAGCGTTGCGGACCGCACGCGGGGTGCGGCTCACCGACGCCGGGGAAGCGCTCCTCGAGCACGCCGACGCGGTCGCCAGCCGGCTGTTCACCGCGGCCGAGGAGATGCGGGCCCTGCGCACGCTGCAGGCCGGCCGGCTGCGGCTCGCCGCCTTCCCGTCGGGCTGCGCCACCTTGGTGCCGGCAGCGATCGCGCGACTCGCCCGCCTCGCCCCCGGGCTGGAAGTACGGCTCACTGAGCTCGAGCCACCCGAGGCCCGGGATGCCGTACTCGCCGGCGAAGCCGATTTGGCCCTGCTGTTCCAGCACCCGGGCGACGGGGCGCGGGACCAGCACCGCGACCTGACCGGCATCACCCTGCTCGATGACCCAGTGCTGGCGGTGCTGCCCACCGGACACCGGCTTGCCGCCGCCACTGTGGATCCGGGTGTCCAACTCGCCTATCTGGCCGGCGAACGGTGGGTCGCCGGCTGCCCGCGGTGCCGTACGCACCTCGCCGCCCTGGCCGCCGCCGCCGGATTCCAGCCCGACATCCGGCACAGCACCGACGACTACGTGGTGGTGCAGAACCTCGTCGCCGAAGGGTTGGCCGTGGCGCTGCTTCCCCTCCTGGCCCTGACTGCGGCCCGCGACCCGCGGGTGGCGGCGATGCGTGTTGCCGGCGACCCATTTCGCCGGATCAGCCTGGTCCAC
>DASYGP010000149.1:0-32355 GCA_035999615.1 Mycobacteriales bacterium | reverse complement strand
GCCAGGAACGTTGCCGCGTCGATCGCGAGAGCCCCTTGGGCGGACAACAGCCCGACCACCGCTCCCCCAACGCCGAACCCCAAAATCTGGGCGACTTGATCAGTCACCTGCGTCAGGGACTGACCGACGGGGTATGCCTCGCCCTCCAGCAGATCCGGTAATAGAGCCGCGCGAGCGGCCGCAAAGGGGGACTCGACCGCGCTGACCGCCAGCAGCATGACCAGCAGGCCCACGACAGGGACCCCGGGCAGGCACATCAAGGCGACGAGACCAGCACGGACACAGTCGGAGATGACCATGACCTCGCGCCGAGGTCGGATGTCAGCAAGGAGCCCGGACAGCGGTCCTGCCACCAACGCCGGCAGGTACGTAACCGCGTACGCGAGCGACGCGAGCAACGCAGAGTTGGTCCGGTGATAGACCAGGATGGCCAGGGCGATCTTCGCCAGCTGATCGCCGATGGAGCTGGTGATCTGCGCCAACCACAGGCCGCGGAACTCGCGGTTGCGCAACACTCCACGGAAGGTGGGCTGGACCGCGAGGGGGTCGACGACCCTGACCTGTGTCATCCCACCTCCTCTCCCCACGCCGCCGCCGGTCGTTCCGGCTCCGAATCGCGACGGAGCCGGCCCCCAGGGACAGGCTGGAGCGACCCGTCGGCACGGGTGCCACGATTGTGACCCATAAGGGCCAGGTTTAGACAGCAATGGCGCTATCGCGGCCAGCGTGGCGGATCATGGACTTAGCGTGGGCCGAGGGCTGAACGTGGCTGCGGAACCCAGGTGGGCCGAGAACTCATCGTGGGCCCGGGGGGCCAGCGGCGGCCGAGCGTTCAATGCTTTCGATGAGTTCGATGCGTGCGATGGGTCCGCGGGAGCCGAGGAACCAGCGCGCGAACGCCGCGGCCTCGCGACAGGAAACTCGCGTTCAGCCAGCCATCACACCCAGCGACCGCGACCAGGTCACACGCGGACAGGGGCGGCGCCCGCCCACCGCAACGTCACCCTCGCGGCCGCCGACACACCGTCCGACACATGGTCAACGCAGGCTGGCGCAGACCCGCCCCGGCCGGCTGCCACTGTCAGCCGGCAGCGGCCTTGAGCGCGTCACCGAGGTTGTTGGCCTCCTCGGCGTTGAGCTCGACCACCAGCCGGCCGCCACCTTCCAGCGGCACGCGCATAACGATGCCGCGCCCCTCCTTGGTGACCTCCAGCGGACCGTCTCCAGTCCGTGGCTTCATGGCGGCCATGGGTGTACTCCCTCCTCGCGCCCCGGGCAACGGGCACCCTCGACAGGACGCCGCCAGGCCCGGGGGCCGGCGGCACGTGACGACCATCATCCCAGATCGGGACCGACACGGGGCACACCGGCCTCTCCGGCCGCGGCGTGCCCCCGCCGGAAGCACTCCAGAAGGTGATCATCGACCACTCCACAGGCCTGCATCAGCGCGTAAATCGTTGTCGGCCCCACGAAGACGAACCCGGCCCGCCGAAGTGCGGCGGCCAGCGCCACCGACTCCGGGGTACTCGCCGGCACCTGCTGCGGACCGCCAGCGCCGTTGCCAGGTACGGGCGCGTGCTCCCAGACCAGTCGGGTCAGGCCGCCCGGTCCCAATTCGAGGGTCGCCCGCGCGTTCGTGACCGCTGCCTCGATCTTGCGCCGGTTCCGGACGATGGTGGCGTCAACAAGCATCCGATCGACATCCTCGGCGGTGAACGTCGCGACGATGGCAGGGTCAAAACCACGGAATGCCCGGCGGAAATCGGGACGTTTGCGCAAGATGGTCAACCAGGACAAACCAGACTGAAATGCCTCAAGCGACAGGCGTTCGTAGAGGCCGGCGTCATCGCGCACCGGCACGCCCCACTCCATGTCGTGATACGCCACGTACTCCTCGGCGCCCATCGCCCACGGGCAACGCAGCCGCCCGTCCGCCCCGCGCACCGCCGGGGTCATCGCCGCATCAGGCTCACAGTTGAGCGGGCCGAGTTGCCGTGCGCGCCCGGTGGGACGGTGCCCACGAGGCGAACCGGTGCAGCGAGGCGAGCACCCCGGCCGCGAACGCCGGACGCAGGAGTTGCCAGCCCAGCTGGCCGGCCATGCCCAGCGGCAGCGCCAGCCACTCGGACCACACGAACTCGGACCGGTCACCCGGCAGTGGCACGACCTCGAAGGCCCCTGCTCCCCGGACCACGCGGCCGGTGTGCCGGACCTCGCATCGGTGCGGCGGGTCCCAGGCGGTGATCGTCATGGTGTCGTTGAATCCGAACCTGCCCACGCCGGAGAATGCGATCAGCTGAGCGCCGACACCCCGACCGTCCTGCACCGTGGGTCGCACTCTCGTGCCGAGCATCCATTCGCCCTGTCCGGCCCAGTCCACGGCGGCGGCCCAGGTGACCTCGGCGGGGGCGTCCACCGCCACCCGCAGCACCAGCTCAGCCACGGCGGGCCTCCGCGTCGGTGGGCCTGGGCGACATGGCCGGCGCGGGCGGAGCCACGGGCGCTATCGGCGCCGGCGGGGATGAGGTGGGCATGGACGAGGTCGGTGCCGGTGCGGACGAGGTCGGCGGCGCGGACGAATTCGGCGTAGTCGGGGAGGCGGTCGACGTAGTCGGTGCCGGTCCGGGCTCCTCCGCAGCGGCCGCGCCGGTGTATTCGGCCAGCCGCTGCTCGCAGCTGACGAGTTCGTCGCGGAGCCGATCGAGGACCGCGTCCACCTCCGACATCCGATAGCCGCGGAAGGCGAGGCCGAACCTGGCCTGGTCGACATCCTTGCCCCGCAGCCCATCGGCGGGTAACCCATCGTCGCCGCGCTCCGGCGGCGCGTCGGTCATGCCGCCCACCCCGCTGACCGCGAACGCGGCGATCGCAAACAGGATCGCCGCCACCAGCACGATTTCGAGAAGGACTAGCACCAGGGCATCGTGCCACGCTGAGCCGGTGCAGCCCGGTGACCTGCGTCTTGGCAGGTGCGTCTTTCGGCCCACCGACCGGGTTGTCATGGGCGTGGTGAACCGCACCCCCGACTCCTTCTTCGACCGCGGAGCCGCCTACGCGGCGGACGCCGCCCTGGACCTGGCGGACCGGCACGTCGCCGAGGGAGCCGCCGTCCTCGACGTCGGCGGCGTGAAGGCCGGTCCGGGCAGCGACGTCGACGCGGCCGAGGAACTGCGCCGCACCGCCTCGTTCATCGCGGCCGTCCGCTCACGGCACCCCGGCGTGGTGATCAGCATTGATACCTGGCGGGCGGAGGTGGCCGACGTGCTGGTCGGCGAGGGAGCCGACCTGATCAACGACACCTGGGCCGGCCACGATCCGGACCTGGCGTCCGTCGCGGCCCGCACCGGCGCCGGGCTGGTGTGCGCGCACACCGGGGGCGCCGTCCCGCGTACCCGCCCGCATCGGGTCGCCTACGCCGATGTCGTCACCGAGGTCATCGCCGCCGTCGGGCACCTTGCGGACACGGCGGTGGCGCTGGGGGTGCGTACCGACGGCATCCTGGTGGACCCCACCCACGACTTCGGCAAGAACACCCGGCACTCGCTGCTGCTCACCCGGCGGCTCGGCGAGCTGGTCGCCACCGGCTGGCCGGTCTTGGTGGCGTTGTCCCGCAAGGACTTCATTGGGGAAACGCTGGACCTGCCCCCGGATGAGCGGCTGGAGGGCACCCTCGCCGCGACCGCGCTCAGCGCCTGGCAGGGGGCGCGGATGTTCCGTGCGCACGACGTCGCCGCGACGCGCCGGGTCCTGGACATGGTCAGCGCGATCGCGGGAGAGCGAGCTCCGGCAGTCGCCCGCCGCGGTTTAGCTTGATACGGCCCGCCGTCGGCCGCCGGTTTCCGCCGCGATTAGCCTGATACGGGCCGCCGCTGGCCGGCCTTTACCGAACCCGTACCTCACGCGAGCGCAGGCTTGGTGATCCGGGCGCATGGTCAATGTTGTCAGCGAACGTCCCCGCACTCGAGTCCTTTTGGAGATACCCATGAAGCTGCACCCAGCCGGGAAGGTTGTCGCTTGGTCCGCCGTGGGCGTGCTCGCCCTCGCCGGCGCCGCCGGCGCCGCCGAGTCCATCGGCAGCCCGAACACCGCTGCCAGCACATCGGGCACCGCAGGAACCGCCGTGAGCCCCAGCCCCGCCGCTCCAGGGACCGCGCGGCCCGGGCACCGTCGCGGCCGGGCCCTCGCCGAACGAGCCCTGCACGGCGAGTTCGTGGTCCTGGGTAAGGGCGGCAAGCCGGTCACCCTCGACATGCAGCGCGGCACGATCACGATCGGGTCCAGCCACGACGGCATCACCAGCTTCACCGTCACCAGCTCGGATGGGTTCTCGGCCACCTACCAGGCCAACAGCAGCACCAAGGTGCGCACCGGCCCGGCCGGCACCGGCACGCTCGCGAACATTCATCCCGGCACGATGGTGGGCGTGGTGGCGGTGAACGACGGCACGGCTAAGACCGCGCGCACCGTCCGCACGCTGGTGGCCAGGACGCACATCAAGCGCGGCATGTCCGGGACGCCGACGCCGACGCCGGCGGTGCCCGGCGCCGATCGCAGCGGCGGAGCAGCACCGCAGGATCAGGGGCTGACGCCGCTCGGCGCCTGAGCGCAGGCGTCGAGCGCCTCGTCGACGCTGGTCGCCCAGGTGAGGGCGGCCAGCCCGGAGGCGCGGACGAAACCCTGCGCCGCCAGGCCCTCCACGAGGGTGCGTAGCGGTCGCAGCAGGCCGGTCGGGTCAAGCACCACAACCGGCTTGTGATGCAGCCCCAACGACCGGGCGGTCCACACCTCCAGCAGCTCCTCCAGGGTGCCGATGCCCCCGGGCAACGCCAGGAAGGCATCGGCGCGGGCGTCCATCAGCCCTTTGCGGCTGCGCATGTCCTGCACGACGACGAGCTCGTCCGCGTCGCTGTCCGCGTCCTCGCGGTGCACCAGCCCCTGCGGGATGACGCCGAGGGTGTGCCGACCACCGGCGCGCACCGCACGCGCGACCGCTCCCATCATCGACACCCGGCCGCCGCCCGTGACCAGATCCCAGCCGCGCAGAGCGATGGCGGTGCCGACCTGCTCGGCGAGCTGCCGGTAGGAGGGATCGATCGACTCCGATGACGCGCAGAACACGCAGAGCCTCATGGGCGTTGCTGGTCCGCGGCGGTGATGATGTCGATGATCTCCTGCACCGAGTCGGTGACATGCAGCAGCGCCAGGTCCCGTTCGGCCACCTTCCCGCCGGTGAGGACGGTGCCGCGCAGCCAGTCCACCAGCCCGGACCAGTACGAGCTGCCCACCAGGATCACCGGGAACTGGTTGACCTTGCGGGTCTGGACCAGCGTCAGCGCCTCGAACAGCTCATCCATCGTGCCGAAACCACCGGGCATGATCACAAACGCCTGCGCATATTTCACAAACATGGTTTTACGGGCGAAGAAGTAACGGAAGTTGATGCCCAGGTCGACCCATTCGTTCAGGTGCTGCTCGAAGGGCAACTCGATGCCCAGGCCGATGGAAAGGCCGCCGGCTTCCTGGGCGCCGCGGTTGACGGCTTCCATCGCCCCCGGGCCGCCACCGGTGATGACCGCCCAACCGGAGGCGGCCATGGCCGCCCCGATCTCCCGGCCGAGGGCGTACTCGGGCGAATCCGGGGTGGTTCGCGCCGAACCGAAGACCGATACGGCGCGCGGCACCTCGGCGAGCAGGCCGAAACCCTCGACGAACTCGGACTGAATCCGCAGCACCCGCCAGGAGTCGGTGTGCACCCAGTCGCTGGGTCCGCGGCGGTCGAGCAGCCGCTGGTCGGTGGTCGACGGTTCCACCTGTCCCCGGCGGAGCACCACCCGCCCCCTGCTGCGCTCAGCATGGTTGCGATCGGGGTCGGCCGGGGTCGGCGTGCGGGGCGGCAGCGCGTTCACGCGGGTCACGGTAACGGGAGGGGCCGGGCGCTCCGCGGCCGGCCGGGACCGCCATCTCGCCGTCCCCGCCTGGGCCCGCCGTGGCCGGCCGGACATCGGGGCTGCCCTTGGGGTAACCTGCACCTGCCTCAGGGCCCGAGACCCCGCCCGGCCTGGTACCGCTGCAATCAGGCCGGGCGGCCTCGGCTCAACGGCCTCGCGTACGGTCGCGGGGTGACTTCCGCGCCCTCCCGCTGGTTGGATCTCGACGGCACCGCGAACACCCGTGACCTCGGCGGTCTGCCGACGACCGGCGGGCGGGTGCGCAGCCGACTGGTGCTGCGCAGCGACAACCTGCAGGACCTCAGCGCACCCGACATCACCCGGTTGATCGATGAGGTCGGCCTGCGCACGGTGCTCGACCTGCGCACCGACAGCGAGCGCCGCGGCACCGGCCCCGGCCCGTTGGCCGGGCAGCCCCTGGTGCGGCATGTCGCTCTCTCGTTCATCCCGGACGACGCGGAGATCCGCGCCGATCCCGGTGCGGTGCTGCCCGACCGTTGGGCGGATGGCGCCATCGGCGCCTACCTGCACTACCTGCGGGACCGGCCGGACGCCTTCGCCGCGGCGGTGCGGACCCTCGCCTCCGACGACGCGGGCGCGGCGGTGCTGCACTGCGCCGCGGGCAAGGACCGCACCGGCGTGCTCAGCGCCGTGATCCTGGACACCGTGGGGGTGCTGCGCGAGGCCCTGGTCGAGGATTTCGTCGCCAGCAACGAGCGGATCGAGCAGATCTACGACCGGCTGCTAGGCGATCACACCTACGCCGCGGACGTGCAACGGATCGGCCTGGACGCGCATCGGGTCGACCCGGCGACCATGCATGGGGTGCTCGATCTGCTCGACGAGGAGTACGGCGGGGCGGCCGGCTACCTCCGCAGCGCCGGCGTCGGCGACGACGAGCTGGCCGCACTGACCCGCCGGTTGGTGCAGGGCGGCTGAGCCGCCGGTTGGTGCAGGGCGGCTGAGCCGCCGGCTGGTCACGCCGACAAGTAACCGCGCAGCACGTGCGCGCAGCGGGAAATCAGCTCCGGATCGACGGACTCCTCGCGGGTGTGCGCCAGGTTGGGGTCGCCGGGGCCGTAGTTCACCGCGGGAATGCCCAGGGCGGCGAACCGGGCCACGTCGGTCCAGCCGTACTTGGCGGACGGGGGGGTGCCCACGGCGGCGACGAACGCCGCCGCGGCGGGCTGCTCGAGGCCGGGCAGCGCGCCCGGGCTGGAGTCGGTGAGAGTCACCTGGAAGCCGTCGAGCACCTGCTGGACGTGCGCGAAGGCCTGCGCCTCACTGCGGTCCGGGGCGTAGCGGAAGTTCACCGTCACCGCCGCCGCGTCCGGGACGACGTTGCCGGCCACGCCGCCGGCGATGCGCACCGCGGACAGGCCTTCGCGGTAGGTGCAGCCGTCGATGGTGACGCTGCGCGGCTGATAGCCGCCCAGCGTGGCCAGCACCGGCGCCAACCCATGGATGGCGTTCTCGCCCAGCCAGGACCGGGCGGTGTGCGCCCGCCGGCCGGTCGTGTCGACCTGAACCCGCAGCGTGCCTTGGCAGCCCGCTTCGACCTGGGCGTTGGTCGGCTCGAGCAACACGGCCAGGTCCGCCGCCAACCACGCCCGGTGGGTACGGGCTAGCCGGCCCAGGCCGTTCTTCGCGGCCTCGACCTCCTCATGGTCATAGCAGACGAACGTCACGTCGCTGGTCGGCTCGTGCAGGGTCGCGGCGAGGTGCAGCAGCACTGCTACGCCACTTTTCATGTCGCTGCTGCCGCAGCCGTGCAGCCGGCCGGATTCGGCTCGGGACGGGACGTTGTCGGCGATCGGGACGGTGTCGAGGTGGCCGGCGAGCAGCACCCGGCGCGGCCGGCCGAGCGTGGTACGCGCCACGACGGCGTCTCCGTCCCGCTCGACGGACAGGTGCGGGTAGCCCGCCAGCGCGGCCTGCACCAGATCGGCCAGGAGGCCCTCCGCGCCGGATTCGCTGGGGACGTCCACCAGGTCGGCGGTCAGCCGCACCGGGTCGCGTGCCAGATCGAGCTGAGCGGTCATCAGGGCGCCACGCCGTGCTCGCGCAGGACATCGTTGAGCGCCAGCTTGTCGTGCACCTCATCGGCGCCGAGGGTGCGCAGCACCAGCAGCACCGGCATCCCGAAGTCCCCGCCCGGGAAGGATTTGACCCGCGTGGAGCCGACGCAGACGCTGCGGGCGGGCGCCTGCCCGCGTGGGTACTCGACGCCGGTGCCGGCATCCACCACGTGGGTGGACGCGGTCAGGATCGCGCCGGCGCCGAGCTTGGCGCCCTGCCGGACCCGGGCTCCCTCGACCACCATGCACCGGCTGCCGATGAACGCGTCGTCCTCAACGACGACCGGTGCGGCCTGCGCCGGTTCGAGGACCCCACCGATGCCGACGCCGCCGGACAGGTGCACCCGCCGGCCGATCTGCGCGCAGGAACCGACCGTGGCCCAGGTGTCGACGAGGGTGCCCTCATCGACGTAGCCGCCCACGTTGACGTAGCTGGGCATGCACACCACGCCGGGCCCGAGGTAGGCGCCGAACCGGACGATGGCGCCCGGCACGGTGCGGACCCCGGCCAGCCGGGTCTTGAGCGGCATCCGGTCCCGGTAGCGGAACTCCCCCGCGCTGGACTCGGCCATCGGGAAGGCCCTGAACGCCAGCAGGATCGCCCGCTTGGCCCGCTCATCGACGATGACCTCGTCGGTGTCGGGCGCGACCTGCGCGACCCGCGCGGCCCCCGCGTCGAGGGCGTCCAGCGCCGCGTAGATCAAGGAATACGCCGCGGTGTCCGTGGGATCGAGCTCGTCCCGGCGCTGCCACAGCTCGTCAAGGGCAGGGTCCAGCGGGCTGTCGAACATGCGGCGACCCTAACCGCCGTGCGCCTGGGCGCCGCCGGGCGGCGCCGTGCGCCTGGGCGCCGCCGGGCGGCGGCGCCGCGGTCAGCCGAGCCGGGCCGCCGCCGCGGCGACCCGCTCGTCGGTGGCGGTGAGCGCGACCCGGACATGCTCGGCGCCGGCCGTCCCGTAGAAGTCGCCGGGCGCGACCAGGATGCCCCGATCGGCCAGCCAGCCCACGCTGGTCAGACAGCCCTCCCCGCGGGTGGCCCACAGATACAGCCCCGCGGAACTGCCGGAGACCGTGAAACCGGCCGCCTCCAGCGCCGGGCGCAGCACCGCGCGGCGGGCCGCGTACCGCTCCCGCTGCACGTGCACGTGCTCGTCGTCGCGCAGCGCGGCCGCAGCGGCGGCCTGCACCGGGCCGGGCACCAGCAGGCCGGCGTGTCGGCGCAGCTCCAGCAGGCCGCCGATCACCAACGGGTCACCCGCGACCGAGCCGAACCGGTAGCCGGCCAGGTTGGACCGCTTGGACAGCGAGTGCAGCGCGATGATCCCCGCCAGCGAGCCGCCCGCCACCTCCGGCGACAGGACGCTGACCGGGCGGACACCGTCGTACCCGAACTCCAGGTAGCACTCGTCGCTGACGACCAGCGCCCCGACCGCCCGAGCCTGGGCGACGCTGTCCGCGAGCTCGGCCGGGGCGGTGACCGCACCGGTCGGGTTGGACGGCGAGTTCAGCCAGACCAGCGCCGCGTCGTCGCGCCAGTGGGTGCTCACGGTCGCGCCGACCAGCAGGGCGCCGACGGCGTAGGTCGGATACGCCAGCGGCGGCACGATCACCACGTCGCCGGGACCCAATCCCAACAGCCAGGGCAGCAGCCCGACGAGTTCCTTGGACCCGATGCTGGGCGCCACCGCGACGTCCTCGGCGCACCCGCAGGTCCGGGCCAGCCAGCCGCGCAGCGCGTCGAGCAAGTCCGCACTGCCGGCCGCATACGGGTAACCCGGGGCGTCCGCGGCCTCCCGCAGGGCCTGCTGCACGAGCGGGGGCGTGGGATCGACCGGGGTGCCCACCGACAGGTCGACGATGCCGTCGGGATGCATCCGGGCGGTCGCACCGAACAACGCGATCCGGTCCCACGGAAATTCGGGCAGGGCGCGGCGTCCGGCCGCCCACCGCGGGCGGCCGGTCGGGGCGTTCATCGCGCTCAGTGCAGGTCGGCGTTGATGTCGAGGGGAAGCGCAGCAATCAACGGATGATCATTCGGCAGCGGTCCGGTCTTCGCGGCACCACCTGGCGAGCCGAGGTCATCGAAAAAGTGCACGTTCGCGTCGTAGTACGGCTTCCACTTCTCCGGCGTGTCGTCCTCGTAGAAGATCGCCTCCACCGGACAGACGGGCTCGCACGCGCCGCAGTCGACACATTCGTCGGGGTGGATGTAGAGGCTGCGCGCACCCTCGTAGATGCAGTCGACCGGGCACTCCTCGATGCACGCCTTGTCCTTGATGTCGACGCAGGGCTCGGCAATCACGTAGGTCACGGGGGTCTTTCCTCTCCCAGGTGGCGCAGGTGGGGTGCGGTGTCTCGGCGCCTAGTATCGCAAGCGTGTCGGGCGCGCGTCACATCCTGGTCCCGCTGACCGTGGGGACTCGGGTGGTCGTGCGCCACTCCCCGGCCGGCGACGGGACCCCGCCGTGGTCGGACCTGCTGGGCGAGCTGCTGGCCCAGGATGCCAGCAGCCTGACGGTGGCCACCGCCCGTGGCCCGGTCACCGTCGCCCGAGCCGCGGTGGTGGCCGCCAAGCCGGTGCCACCGGCCCCGACCCGCCGGGCCCGGTAAGCCCGATGGCGCACGATCTGGATGCGGCGTCGCTGTTCGCGGCCGCGGTCCGCGAGGAGCCGATCGACCTGGCGCTGGCCTGCGGCCTGATCTCGCTCGCCGCCGACCCGCACACCGAGGTGACCGAGGAACTGGCCGCCCTCGACGCGTTCGCGGCCCTGGCCCGACCGCTGATCAAGACCAGCCGGTCGCCCGGCTCGCACGCGGAGGCGCTGCGTCGGGCCCTCGGGGAGCAGGCGGGCTTCGCCGGTTTCGCCGAGGACTACGCCGATCTGCGGGCGAGCCTGCTGCCGGCGGTGCTCCGCCGCCGCCGCGGCCTGCCCATCTTGCTGTCGGTGGTGTGGGTGGAGGTCGCGCGCCGGCTCGGGGTGCACGCCTACCCGGTCGCGCTGCCGGGACATGTTGTCGTCGGCATCGGCGATCCGAGCGGCGAGTGGGTGCTGGTGGATCCCTTCCACGGCGGGCGGCGCCTGTCCGTGCACGAGGCCGCCGAACTGGTCCGGGCGTCGGGGGCCACGTTCAGCCGCAGCCAGCTCGCCCCATGCCCGGCCGGTTCGCTGCTGCTGCGGATCCTGACGAACATCCGGCATCTGGCCGCCACCGAGAATGACGTGCGGACCCGGCTGTGGGCGGTACGCCTGTCCCTCGCGGTACCCGGCCACCCGGCCGTCCTGCGCCGGGAGCTGGGCGAGCTGCTCGGGCGCTGCGGCGAGTTCGTCGACGGCGCCCGGGAACTGTCCGCCTACGCCGAGGCGGTCGAGCCGGCGGAACCGGCCGCGGCCGCCAGCGCGCGGGCCAAGGCCAGGATGCTGCGGGCCCGCCTGAACTGAGCACTCGTAGGCTGTGCCTCATGACCTTCCGGCTGCACGACACCCGCACCGGCCGCGTCGAGGACATCGTCCCCGCGACGCCCGGCGTGCTGCGGGTCTACTCGTGCGGGCCGACGGTGTACCGCGACGCGCACGTCGGCAATCACCGCTCCAACCTGCTGCCGGACCTGATCGGCCGGGTCGCCCAGTGGCAGCGGCTACGGGTCGAACTGGTGATGAACATCACCGATGTGGGGCATGTCACCGACGACGAGAACGACAGCGGCGAGGACAAGCTCGCCGGCCAGGCCCGCGTCGAGGGACGTTCGATCGCCGAGGTGGCGACCCGCTACGAGAAGCGATTCCACGCCGACCTCGCCGCCTTGAACATCCGGCCGGCCCAGCAGTACCCGCGCGCCAGCGAGTGCATCCCGCTGATGATCGGCCTCACCGAGAAGCTGCTCGCCGGGGGCCACGGTTACGTCGACGCCGATCGCAACGTCTGGTTCGACGCCCGCTCGTTCCCCAGTTACGGCGCGATCAGCCACAACCGGCTCGAAGCCCTGCAGCCGGCGCACGCCGAACAGATGACCGGCAAGCGGTTTCACGCCGACTGGGCCTTGTGGAAGGCCACCACCGCCGACGCGCCGGTGGTCTTCGAATCCCCCTGGGGGCCGGGCTTCCCCGGCTGGCACCTGGAATGCTCGGCGATGAGCCTCGCCAACCTCGGCGAAACCATCGACGTGCACACCGGCGGCATCGACCTGCGCTTTCCGCACCATGAAGATGAACGCGCCCAAACCGAAGCGGCCGTAGGGCATGAGGTGGTCCGGCACTGGGTGCACGGCGAGCACGTCCTGTTCGAGGGCCGCAAGATGGCCAAGTCCACCGGCAACGTCGTGCTCGTCGACGACCTGATCGCCCGGGGGCTGGACCCGTTGGCGCTGCGCCTGACGTTCCTGCGCACCGGCTACCGGCAGCAGACCGACCTGTCGTGGACGGCGATCGAGGCCGCCGACCGGACGTTGCGCCGGTGGCGGGCCGAGGTAGCCAGGTGGGCCGAGTCGCCCAGCAAGCCGATGTGCGCCGGCTACGTGCAGCAGATCGCCGACGCCTTCGCCGACGACCTCGACACCCCGCGGGCCGTCGTCGCGCTGCAGGAGCTGTTCGCCGACGCGGCGCTGCCCGCCGGGTCCCGGTTCGAGGCGGCCGCGCACCTGGACGCGTTGTTCGGCCTGGACCTGGTGCGAGAGGTGGGCAAACCGCCGACCGCGCTGCCCCCCGGAGCGCAACAGAAGCTGACGGAACGGGCGGCCGCCCGAAGCCGTAAAGACTTCGCGGCCGCCGACCAGCTGCGGACGGAACTGGCGGCGCTCGGCGTGAGCGTGCGGGACGGGAAGGAGGGCCAGACCTACGAGGTGGGCTGATCCTTCGCCGGGGCGAGCCGCCCGTATTGGCCGCGGTGCCAGACCAGGGCCGGGCTGAGATCATCCCCGACCTCGATGGCCAGGACCTCACCGACGACGATCGAATGATCACCGCCGTCATGCGTGGCCGTGGTGCGGCACTCGAGAGTCGCCAGCGCACCGTCCAGCAGCGGCACGCCAGTCCACCGGCCGGCGCGGTGCGACACCCCGTCCAGCGACTCGTCCAGGTCCCGGTCGTGCGTCGCGAACCGGCGCGAGAGCTCCACCTGATGCGCCGCCAGCATCGACACCCCCCAGCAGCCGGCGGCCAGCACCGCGGGGTGAAAGCGGGTGGCCCGCGCGACGCACACCAGCACCAGCAGCGGCTCCAAGGACACCGAGGTGAACGAGGAGGCCGTCATGGCATGCGGCATGCCCTCATGCACCGTGGACACGACCGTGACGCCGGTCGGGAAACGGCCGAGTGCGGCGCGGAAGATCTCCGCGTCGGGGGACGGGCCTGGGAGGGACATCGGTCCCGACCCTACGGACGCGGACCGCTGACGGTCGTGACCAGCCAGCCCGCCGGGATAGCGAGCATGTCCAGGGTCTGGCGTACCGACGGGGCGAAGGGCTTGCGCTGCGTGGAGCTGACCACCAGATGCCCGGCGTAAGCCCCGTCCGGTCCGCGGAGTGCCACCGAATAGAAGGCGCCCAGTTCGGCATCCTCATCGGAGCCGAGCAGACCGTTCGGATCGGCGGCGCGGGCATCGAGTTTTCCGGCCTGCACCGCGACGCCGGCACTGTCTGCGCAGGCGGCCGCCGCCCGTACCAACGCATCCCGGTAATGACCACGCGACAGCGGCTCCAGAATGCTGACCAGCGCGGCCGGCGGCTCGGCCGTGACCAACGCGACCAGCGAGGGGTCGGCGACGCGGGCGGCGATGTCCAGCAGGGCGGCCACCACGGCCTGCGCGGTCATCCCGCTCACCGCCAGGCCCGCGATCTCGGCGGCCAGGTCGGTCTCGAACAGGGCCCGTTCCAGGACGGCGCCGGCCCGTTCCAGCACCACGTCGTCGGAGTCGCGCAACCGCGGTGGGGACGGCAACCCCGCGGCGTGCCCCGGTTTGGTCGCGACATCCGCCCCGACCGCGGCGACCAGCTCGTGCGCCTCCACGTCGGTGGGGAAAGCCTGGCTGGCGCCGCACCGTTCGGCCCAGAACCGTTCCGCGGCCGCGCCCGGCGCGGTCAACAGCAAGATCGGTAACTCCTTGGTGCGGACGTCGTCGCGCAGCAGGCGGGTGACCGCGAAGCCGGACAGCCGCGGCAGCACCGCCCAGGCCACGAGCGCCGCGGCCGGGCCCGACAGCGCGGCCTGCGCCGCCGCTACCCCGTCCCCCACCGCCACGACCGAGTAGCCGGCGCGGGTCAGCACCGAGCTCAGGACCCGCTGCACGACGGTGGACTCCGCCGCGACGACGATCTGCCGAGCCGCCGGATCGGGGCTGGGGCTGGGACTGGGGTTGGTCATCTGCGCCGTCCGGGCGGACCGGTGGCGGCGCCTACGGCACCCGCGACCGCGCCGAGCAGCAGGAAAAGCCACGCTGGTACCGCGAGGTCTCCCCCACCGGGCAGAATCACGCTGCCCGCCGGCCGGGCCGTCCCCAACGCGAGCGTGGCCAGCAACCAACCCACCAGCGGGGTGATGCCGCCGAACCGGCCAGCCGCCGCCCGGCCGAGCCAGGGGCCGGCCACGTTGCCCACCACCGCGATCAGCACGCCGAGGGACAGCACGGTGCCCCCCAGCCGCGGGCCGCTCGGGACCAGGAACGCGCCGTAGATACCCAGCAACACGCCCAGCGCGAACAGCACGGCCTGCACCGACAGGGCGTAAGGAAGCGGCATGGGCGTACCGCCCAGCGCAGCCGATCCGGCCGCCGGCCGGGCGCCCGATCCGGCCTCCGGCCGCGCGCCAGTCGATCCGGCCGTCGGAACCGAGCGGGAGGGCTCGGGGGGCCGGCTGGTCACGGCGATCACCCTAACGGGCAGGCGGGCGGCGCCCGCGAGCTGCCCCTGGGCCGGGTTCAGAGGTGCGACACCTCTGCCGGGTCCCGCAGATCCACCACCGCCGGGCGGCGGGCGGACTTCAGCACCTCGGTGATCTGCTCACCGATCAGCTCGCTGCGTTCGACCAGGGCGTCCCGCAGCGCCTCCACCAGATGGCGGTTTTCCCGCAGCAAGACCGTGACGGCCGCCTTCTGGTCATCGAGCAACTTTTCCACCGACGCGCGACCGGCGGCGTCGCCCAGCACGCGGCCGACGATGTTGGTGTCGTTGAACGAGCCGGCCTGCACAGCCCGGTAGCTGACCAGCGACCCCACCATCCCCGCGGATCCCACCATCTCCGCGGCCACGTTGGTGGCGTAGAGCAGATCCCCCGCCGGGCCGGTAGACACATCGGCGAAGAACAACTCCTCGGCGACCTGCCCGCCCATCGAGATCTTGATGAGGTTCAGCAGCTCGGTACGTGACCGGGTGTAGACATCCTCGCGGTCCCCGTGCGCCAGCATGCCCAGGGCCTCGCGGCGTTTGATGATGCTCAGCACCTCCAGGCGCCGCTCGGGGGCCACCAGCCAGGCGACGGTGGCATGCCCCGCCTCATGGGTGGCGATCAGCCGCTGCTCGTGGCTGGTGTAGGCGACCGGCTGGCCCAGGCCCACTTCCTCGATCAGCCGCGCGTGCTCCAGATCCGCCCAGGACATGCGGGTCGTTCCCCGGCGCAGGGCCGAGACCAGCGCCTCGTCCATCAGATGTTCGATCATGACCGGGGTGTAGCCCTGGGTGACCGCGGCGAGCGCATCACGGCGTTCGTCGCGGTCCAGGTCGGCGTCGTGTGCCTTCTTGACCAGCAGGTGATCGACCAGGTCGCGGCGCGCCGCCTTCGCGGGCATCTCGAAGGTCAGCCGGCGATCGAAGCGCCCGGGGCGGAGCAGCGCCGGGTCCAGCCCGTCGGCCCGGTTCGTCGCCGCGATCAGCAAGATGTTGGCGCTCTGCAATTTCGCGCGGTGGATCTGATGGCCGGTCGGCAGAAGCAGGTTGATGGCGTCGACAACCTTCGCGGTGAACTTCTGCATCGTGGTCGGATCATCGAAGGACTGCATCTGCACCAGCAGCTCGTTGACCACGCCGCCGGTGCCCTCGGAGACATACGCGTTGCGCACGGTCGCCGGCGACCCGAACCCAAAGGACCCGGTCGGGCTGAGGCCGGTCAGGCCGCCGCAGTCCACCGAGGACATCCGACCATCGAACGTGCGAGAAGGCGCGAGCCCGTCGGGGGCGGCGGTCGCGCCCAGGCCGCCGCGGCGGAGCCCGATCGCGTCGATTTCTTCGATGAAGCCGATCGCGCCGCCCTCGCGGCGGGCCGTCTTGCGCAACGCCTTGAAGTAATTGCGAATCTTGCGGGCGGTGGCGCCGTAGAACATGGACTGGAAACTGGTAGCCGAAACGAACAGGAACGGGACCCCGGCCTCGCGCGCCATCGCCTTGGCCAGATAGGTCTTGCCGGTGCCGGGTGCGCCTTCGAACAGCAGCCCGCGGCGAGGTGTGCCGCCCATCTCGGCGGCAAACGTCTTATGCGCCAGGAACAGGTTCAGCGAACGAACTACGTCCTCCTTGACCTGGTCGATGCCGCGGACGTCGTCCAGCGCCACATCTATCTGCTCGGGTCGAAAGACCAGATGGGGTGAACGCCCGGGACCGATGGTGGTGGCCGCCAGCATCAACCCGAGCAGCAGGAAGAACAGGAATGGCATCAGGGTCAGGGCATCGACATGCGGGGCGTGCGGGCGGAACGGATGACCGGTGAGCCGGAGCACCACCAGCAGCAGAATGGGGCCGCCCACGATCAGGCCGATGCGGGTCAACCGGCGCCGGCGCTGCTTCTCCCGGGCCAGGCCGACGTCGGCACCTCCGGGGCGGAGCACCCCGAAACCGCTGACCAGGCTGCCCACGTTCGGCTCGGTCGTACTAGAGGCGTTTTCGTCCTGCGAACCGCTCAAGTCGCTCTCCCCAGCCGTCGATGCTGACGGGTCCACCCCGCAACGATCACGGTACGGCCGGAATGGCCTTCTGGCGGCTCAGGTCACCCGGCTGACAGCTGGAGTCACCCGACCGGCCCAACGGCGAACGGGTGAATCCGGCAGATGGCCCCAGCTTGGGCCCTGGTTCAGCCCAGCCCGGCGAACAGGTCGCTCTCGTGGCCATCCCCGTCCCGCACCGCGTCGCCGCGGGCGAGGGTGAAGTACTCGACGCCGAAGGCGTTGTGGCCGACCCCGTCGGCGAGGGCGAAGAACGGGCCGTCCGTGCGAATCTGGGTCGCGTGCGCCTTCATCGCGGCGGTCTTCGCGGCCAGGAACTCGCGGCCGTCCACCGCGGTCGTTACGAGCGCGTCGGGTGTGCCGAACGGCAGGTCATCCACCGAGTCGACCCCGAAAAAGTCATGATCGGTCCGGCGCATGAGTTCGATGCCCTCGGCGAGCACCGACTTGGGCAGCGCCGTCCAGTACAGCTTGGGGGTCTGCCACGCCGGACCCAGATCCGGCCGGTAGGCCGGATCGGCGGCCGCGTCGACGGCGGCGACGGTCACCCGATGAGCCTGGATGTGGTCGGGATGGCCGTAGCCACCGTTGTCGTCGTAGGTGACGACAACGTGCGGTCGTAGCTCACGTAGGACGGTAGTGAGCGCGGCGGTCGTCTCGACCGGATCAGCCCGCCAAAAGCAGCTCTCCCGCTCGTTTTCGGGGGTGCCCATCATGCCGGAATCACGCCACCGGCCGGGAGCGCCCAGGTACCGGTGGTCCCGCACGCCGAGCGCGGCGCACGCCGCTGACAGCTCGGCGATCCGGAACTGCCCGAGGGTGTCATCGCGGCTTGCCGCCAGGTGTTCCAGCGCCGGTACGACGACCTCCCCCTCCTCCCCCAGCGTGCAGGTAACCAGGCTCACCGCCGCCCCCTCGGCGGAGTAGCGGGCCATCGTCGCGCCGGTGCCGATCGTCTCGTCATCCGGGTGGGCGTGCACCAGCAACAGCCGGCGGGCGGCGGGAGTCGTCATGCCGCAGACCCTACGATCCCGCCCGGGCGGGCGGCTCGCCACGCGGCCGCCGGGTTTGTCGGGGACGGGCGCGCCGGGCGGGTGGCAGCCCCACGTGGCGCTCCAGCGCCACCACAGACAGCCAACCCGCCGGGCCGGGGCGCCCGGGGGGCGGTGCCAGCCGCGCGCGGCGCGGGTCAGCCGGTGACCGGCTTCGCCCCGGCAGGCCCTACGATCAGCGGCCGTGGCCCAGCCCCCCGATTCCCCGTCCGCGGCACCCGTCGACCCGCTGGGGTTCCCGCAGCGCGCAGCGCTGACCCAACGGTTCACCCTCGGTCGGCCCCGCTCGTTGCAGGTGGGAATCGACGGGTCACGCGTGGCGTTCCTGCGCTCCAATTCCGGCCGCGACCCGGTGACCTGCCTCTGGGTCCTGCATGTGGCGGACGGCTCCGAGCAGCTGGTAGCCGACCCACGCGCGCTGGGGACCGAGGCCGATACGGCACTCCCACCCGAGGAGCGGGCCCGACGGGAAAGGGCACGAGAGCAGGCGAGCGGCATTACGTCGTACGGCATCGACGACGCCTGCGCCACCGCCGCCTTCGCCATCGGCGGCCGGCTGGGGGTCGCCGACCTCGTAACGGGCTCGGCCCAAGTCCTGCCCACCGAGGACGCGGTCGCCAACCCGCACCCCTCGCCGGACGGCCGCCAGATCGCCTTCGCCTCCGCCGGCCGACTCGTGGTGACCGACCGGCTCGGAGCGGTTGCCCACGTGATCGCGGGTCCGCCCGGCACCACGTGCGGGCTGCCCGAGTTCATCGCGGCTGAGGAAATGGGACGGATGCGCGGCTTTTGGTGGTCGCCGGATTCGACCACGTTGCTCGCGGCCGTCGTCGACGAGACACCGGTGCAAACCTGGTATGTCGCCGACCCAGCGAACCCCGAGCGTCCCCCGGCCTCGCTGCGCTACCCCAGCGCCGGCGGCCACAACGCCGACGTGTCCTTGCTGCTGGCCCCCGTGGGTGGCGAACCGCTCCCCGTGACCGGGTGGGACACCGCGGAATTCCCGTACCTGATTGCCGTCGAGTGGACGGCGGCGGGACTGCTGCTCGCCGTGTTGTCCCGCGATCAGCGGCGCTCGCGTTTGCTCACCGTGGATCCGTCCACCGCAGTCGCGCGGGTGGCCGCCGAGCAATCCGGCGAGCCCTGGCTGGAAGTGATCGATGGACTCCCCCGGCTGCTGCCGGATGGGCGCTTGCTCACGGCCGTCGATGATGCGGCCTCCGATACCCGCCGCCTCGCGGTCGACGGGAGACCGCTGTCACCGCCGGGCCTGCACCTGGCCGCGGTGCGGCACGTCGGCGACGGGGCCGCCCTGGTCGTCGCAACCGGGAGTGACCCGACGGTGCGTGACCTTTACCTGGTGCCGCTGGATGGAGGCGCCACGCGGCAGCTGACCCAGGAGCCCGGCGTGCACGACGGCCTGGCCGGCGGGGACGTCCTGGTCACCATCAGCGCCACCATGGACCGACCCGGCTCATCGGTTGTCGTGCGCCGCCGCGGCAAGTCCGTGGCCACCTTGAGTAGCAACGCCGAAGACCCAGGACTGGTCCCGCAGGTGCGCATCGTGTCGGGCGGTGAACGAGGGTTACGGGTCGCACTCCTGCTGCCCCGCGACCATGTCCGGGGCCGGCGGCTACCGGTGCTGATGGACCCCTACGGCGGGCCGCATCACGCAGAAGTCATTACGGCACACAACATGTGGTTGGAACCGCAGTGGATCGCCAATCAAGGCTTTGCCGTGGTTGTCGCCGACGGCCGGGGCACGCCCGGGCGCGGGCTGACCTGGGAGCGGGCGATCGCCGGGGATCTGGCCTCCGCCCCGCTGCAGGACCAGGTCGATGCCCTGACCGTCGCCGCCGAGCACGAACCGGATCTGGACACAGGCCGGGTCGCGATCCGGGGCTGGTCGTTCGGCGGGTACCTGGCCGCGCTGGCCGTGCTCCGCCGGCCGGACATCTTCCACGCCGCCATCGCCGGCGCCCCGGTCGTCGACTGGCAGTTGTACGACACCGGCTACACCGAGCGCTACCTCGGCACCGACCCGCTCGGCGCAAACGCGGCGGCCTACGCAGGCTCATCGCTGCTGGCCGACGCGCCGAAACTGTCCCGCCCGCTGCTGCTCATCCACGGATTGGCCGATGACAACGTCGTCGCCGCGCACACGCTGCGCCTCTCGGCGGCGCTGCTCGCCCACGGCCGCGCCCACGATGTGCTGCCGATCACCGGCGCGACCCACATGGCCGGCGCCGCCGAGGTCGCCGCGAACCTGCTGACGCTGCAAATCGGCTGGCTTCGTCGGGCCCTTCGCCCCGACGATGCGGACGGCCGCGCCGTCAGTTGACCGCTGCGCGGATCGTCTCCCGCAACGAGCCCATGGTGGCCAGGACTGCGCTCGGCTCGTAACCGCAGTGCGCCATGCAATTGGCGCAGCGCGGGTCTTTGCCCCGCCCGTAGGCGTTCCAGTCCGTGGTCGCCACCAACTCGGCGTAGCTGCTGGCGTAGCCGTCAGCCATCAGGTAGCACGGCCGTTGCCACCCGAACAACGAGTAGCTGGGGATGCCCCAGGCGGTGCAGTCCAGTTCGCGCTTGCCTTCCAGGAAGTCCAGGAAGATCGGCGAGTGGTTGATCCGCCACTTCTCCCGTCGACCGCCGGCGAACACCTTCGCGAACAGCTCACGGGTTTCCCGCACCCCGAGGAAGTGGTCCTGATCAGGCGCCTTCTCGTAGGCATAGGCCGGGGAGATCTGCATCTGATCCACGCCGACGACGTCGTTGAGATGGTCCAGGACGTCAATGACGTCCTGCGGGCTGTCGTTGTTGAAGAACGTCGAGTTGGTGCCGACTTGGAAACCGCGGGCCTGCGCCGCCTTGATGGCGGCAATCGCGATGTCGAACGTCCCTTCCTTCTCCACGACGGCGTCGTGCCGGGCCCGTAACCCGTCGATGTGGACGACCCAGGTGAAGTAGGGCGAAGGCCGGAACTTGTCGAGCTTCTTCTCCAGCAGCAGCCCGTTGGTGCACAGCAGCACGAACTTCTTGCGGGCGATGAGGGCGCGCACGATCTCGTCGAGCTGCGGGTGCATCAGCGGTTCGCCACCGGCGATGGCCACCACCGGCGCGCCGCACTCATCTACCGCCGCGAGGGCATCCTCGACGCTCATCCGCTGCTTGAGCACCGACGCCGGGTGCTGGATCTTCCCGCAACCGGTGCAGGACAGGTTGCACGCGAACAGCGGTTCCAACTCCAGCACCAGCGGGAAATGCTTGCGTCGCAACAGTTTCTGCTTGGCAACGTAGCCACCGACACGCACGGCATAGCGAACGGAAACGGTCACGGGTAGCGAACCTCCTTAGGGAGTTCGAAGGCCACATGCTCGCGGCCGACGCTGACGGTGCTTACTTCGACGGGCCCCATGGCCGAGAGCGCCTCGACGAGATCATCGACGAGGTGCGGCGGCGCGGACGCCCCGGCGGTCACCCCGACGCGCTGCGCGCCGGTGAGCCATTCCAGCCGGATCGAGCCGACGTCCTCGACCAGGTGGGCCGGCGCCCCCCCGCGTTCGGCGACCTCCACCAGCCGGCGCGAGTTGGAACTGTTCGAGGAGCCGAGAACCAGCACGACGTCGGCGCCGGCCGCGGTCCGGCTCACTGCCGCCTGGCGGTTGGAGGTGGCGTAACAGATGTCCTGCGAAGGCGGCCCCTGCGCCCCCGGGAAGCGGGCCACCAGCCGCGCCGCGACGGCTCCTGCCTCGTCGAGGGCGAGCGTGGTCTGCATCAGATAGGAGATGTGCGCGCCGGCCGGCAGGTCAAGAGCATCCACGTCCTGCGGGGTGCTGACGACAACCGTGGAGTCGGGCGCCTCACCCCGGGTGCCGACCACCTCTTCGTGGTCGGGATGCCCGATCAGCACGACGACGTCCCCCAGCTCGGCGGCGCGGCGAGCCTCGGTGTGCACCTTGGCCACCAAGGGGCACGTTGCATCGACGACCCGCAGCGAGCGGGCGGCGGCCTCGGCGCGCACGGTGGGGGCGACCCCGTGCGCCGACAGGACCACGGTGGCGCCGGGAGGCACCTCGTCCAGCTCACTGACGAAAACAGCGCCCCGATCTTCCAGCCCCGCCACCACGTGCGTGTTGTGCACGATCTGGCGGCGCACGTAGACCGGGTGCGGCTCGCTGTCCAAAACGCGTTCCACGGTGGCGATGGCCCGCTCGACGCCCGCGCAGAATGCCCTGGGTTCGGCGACGAGTACGGCGCGGATGTCCAGCTGCGTCCACGCAGCGAGGACCGGCGCGGCCCGGGCCAGGCTGCGCAGGGCCTGCACCCCGCGGCCCGCCGTCCCGAGCCGGCGTAGCGGCCGGGACGGGGTGTCCACGACCGCCCGGACCACCGCTGCGGGACGTCCGGCGAGCGTGTCCAGCAGCGCGGCGGACTCCAGATCTACCGCCAACGCGCCCTGGGCCGCCAACCGGGCGCGCTCGGCCCGGCCGTGGACCAGGCCGGGGGTGACGACGATCGGACCGAGGTGCACCCGCAGACCGGCCGCCCGCAGCGAGGCCACCAGAAGCGGCGCCGGCAGGCACGGCCGGACTCGACCGTCGGCCCCGCGGACCTCACTCGCGACGACGAGGTCACCGGGCAGCAGGTCGTCGGTGAGCGCACCGCAGACCCCGGCCACCACGACCGGGCCGGAGCTGGGGTGCAGCGCACCGGCGTGGGCGGGCCACTGGCCGCCGCCGGTCCGGATCACCTGCGGACCCCGACCGCGAGGGCGGCCGCGCAGGCCGGCGGACAGCGCCGCCGCCTCCACGCGCAGCGGGGCGGCGAGCACCCCCTGGCACCCCGGCAGGTCAGAGGGGACCCGGCGGGCGCGGTTCACGGTCGGCCGCCTAGGTAGCGCCCGAGAGCGGTCACCGGGAAGACCAGCCGGTAGAGGTGGTAGTTGATCGAGAAGTCGCCGGGGAAGCCCGTTCCGGTGAACTCCGGCTCATCCCAGCCGCCGTCGGGCCGTTGGCTGCCCACCAGCCAGCCGATACCCCGCTCCACCGCCGCGGGCTGCCCGCCGGCCGCCAGCAACGCGAGCAACGCCCAGGCGGTCTGCGAAGCGGTGGCGGTCCCTCGGCCGCGGTAGGACGGGTCGGTGTAGGAGCGGATGTCCTCCCCCCAACCGCCGGCCGGCTGCTGGTGGGCCAGCAGCCATCGCGACGCGGCCCGGATCGCGGCGTGCTCGGGCGAGAGCCCGGCCGCGATCAGGGCGGGCACGACGGCACCGGTGCCGTAGATGTGGTTCACGCCCCACCGGCCGAACCAGGAACCGTCCGGCTCCTGATGGCTCAGCAGCCAGCGCACCCCCCGGCGGGCCGCCTCCGTCCCGCCTCGACCCTCCGCGGCGAGCATCTCCACCACATGGGCGGTGACATCGGCCGACGGCGGATCCACGACCTCGCCGAAATCGCAGAACGGCAGCAGGGTCGGCAGCCGGCTGGTGCCATCGGCGTCGAACGCCGCCCAGCCGCCGTCTCGACATTGCATGCCCTCCACCCAGTCCAGGGCACGCTCGATCACCGCGCGGTTTTCGTCCGTGGCGACCCGGCGGAGGGCGAGCACCACCTCGGCGGTGTCATCGACGTCTGGATAGCGATCGTTCTCGAACTCGAAGGCCCACCCGGCGGGCGCGAGGGAGGGGCGGCGGACCGCCCAGTCGCCGCCCACGCGAATCTCCTCGGCCTGCAGCCAGCGGCTGGCCCGGAGCAGCGCCGGGTGCTGGGGGCCCAGCCCGGCGTCGTCGAGGGCGATCATCGCCAGCGCGGTGTCCCACACCGGCGACTGGCAGGCCTCGATCCGGCGTTCCGGACCGTCCGGCCCGGCTTCCCGGGTGGTGAAACGCTCCAGGCCGGCGACCCCGAGCGCGACGACCGGGTCGGTGGTCGGCCGGCCGCGCAGGTGCAGCGCCAGCAGCGAATAGACCCACGGCGGCTGGATGCCGCCCCACGACCCGTCGGCTTCCTGACGTTCGAGCACCCACCGCTCGGCCCGGCGCAGCGCCAGCTCACGCAACGGGCGCCATGGGTGCCGCTGGTACCGGTGCAGCAGCCGGTCGAGCCGCTGGAACATTCCGGCCACCGTCCGCAGCGGCGCCGGTGGGGGCGGCGGCGTCCAGGTGCGCAACGGATCGATCCCGAACGGCAGCGGCCGGCAGGGGCGCAGCGCCGACACGATCGACAGCGGCACGATGGTCTGCCGCGCCCAGCAGCCCCAGGCGGGCAAGGCGAGCGGCGCCCAGGACGGCAGCAGTGTCACCTCGGGGGGGAGCACCGGGAGCCGGTCCCAGGACCACAATCCGAACAGCGCCAGCCAGATCCGGGTGAAGACGCGACTTGCCTCCAGGCCGCCCTGGGAGCGCACGAAGGCGGCGGCGGCGAGCAGCTGGGGGCTGTCCTCCGCGTCACCGGCCAGCCGGAGCGCGACCCACGCCTCGATGGTGGTCGACAGGTCCCCCGGGCCGCCGTGGAAGGTGTTCCAGGAGCCATCCGGTTGCTGCTGCGAACGGATCCAGCGGGCGGTGGCCTGCGTGTCCTCGGCGAGCCGAATGCCGAGGAACTCGCGCATCAGCAGGTCTTCGGCGTCCATCGTGACGTTGGTCTGCAGCTCGCCCTTCCACCACCCCTCCGGGGACTGCTGCGCGAGCAGGAAATCCCGGCCGCGTTGCAACGCGGACCACGCCCGGACCAACCCGACCGCGGCCGTGCCCGGCTGCTCGTCCACCGAAATGACGCGGGGCGGCGGGTCCCCCACCGGCGCGCTTCGTGGCGCCTGCGGCTGGCCGGCCGGCCCCCGGCTCGATGCGGGGCGCCGGGTCTGCGGGACGGCGGTCATCGGTCCCTCGCGGTCACGTAGCGGGCGGTCGCCAGCAGCTCGGAGGCGACATCCGTCGGCAGGTCCAGCCCGGCCAGGCTGCCCTCGGCGAGCTGCAGCTGGCGCTGCACCTCCGCCGTGGTCCGGTCCCGGCCCCCGAGCCGCTCCACGAGGCGCGCCAGCTCGGCGAGCTCGTCCTCGTCCGCGGCTTCGGCGCGGGCCAGGTAGTCCCGCAGCGGGGCGGACACCGCCCCGGGGACCGTCAACGCGAACACGATCGGCGCCGAGTTCTTCCGCGAGCGCAGATCGGACAGCACCGGCTTGCCGGTGGTGGCCGGCGCGCCCCACATCCCGAGCAGGTCATCCACCAGCTGGAAGGCCAAGCCCAGGTGCTCCCCGAACGCGCCGAGGGCGCCGACCAGCTTCGGTTCGGCGCCGGCCAGCGCGGCGCCGATCGCGCAGGCGCAGGACAGGAGCGCGCCCGTTTTGCCAGCGGCCATGGCCACGTAGTCACCGACGCTGACGTCCGGGCGGGCCTCCAGGTCGAGGTCATCCGCCTGCCCGTGGACCAGCCGGCGGACGGCGGTGGCCAGCAGCTGCTGCGCCGCCGTGCCCGCGGGCCCCTTCACTTCGAGCAGCAGGTCCGTGGCGAGGGACAGCAGCGCGTCGCCCGCGAGGATCGCCGGGCCTGGGCCGTAGACGGTCCAGGCGGTGGGCCGATGCCGGCGCTCCCGATCACCGTCCATCAGGTCGTCGTGCAGCAACGAGAAGTCATGCACCAGTTCGGTGGCGACCGCTCCAGGTAGCGCGACCTCCCCTGGCGCCCAGGCGGCCTGTGCGCCCAGGACGGCCAGCGCGGGCCGCAGCGCTTTCCCGCCGCCGCCGGCGACCGGCCGGCCGTCCTCATCCACCCAGCCGCGGTGGTAGCGGGCCACCTGCCGCAGGGTCGGGTGCAACTGGTCCAGGGCGGCCTCGAGCGCCGGCCCGACCAGGGTCTTGGACCGGGTGACGGCGGCCGGCACGACGGAGGTCATGCGGCCACGCCCGCGATCTGGGCTTCGCCGGCCGCCGGGTGCGCCGAGCGCAGCGCGTCCACCGCGGTCAGCCCGCTGCGCACGGCGCCTTCCATCGTCGCGGGCCAGCCGGTTCGGGTCCAGGCGCCGGCCAGCACCAGCCCGGGCAGCGCGGTGCGCGGGCCGGGCCGGAAGGCGGCCTGCCCCGCGGCCTGATCGAAGGTGGCATGCGGCTCGCGGGTGACCAGCACCTGGCGGACCTGGGCGCCGCGCGCCGCGGGGAGCAGCCGCGCCAGCTCGGCCACGAAGACCTGCGCCAACCGGGCGGTCGGCTGCGCCAGCCAGCCGGACGCCGCGGACAGCGAGATCACCAGGTACTGCCCGGATGACACGCCGGCCGCCGCGGTCCGGTCGAACACCCACTGCACCGGGGAGTCCAGCGCCGCGACAAACGGGTGATCGAGCACCCGCCGGTCGTAGAACACGTGCACGTTCACGATGGGGGTGCTGCCCAGCCGCGCCAGCGCCGGCAGGTCCAGCTGCGCGGCGGGCGGCGCCAGCTCGGCGGCGCGCGGCGCGGGGACCGCCAGGATCACCGCGTCGGCGGTCAGCTCCGCGCCGTCGACGCCGACCTGCCAGCGGCCGGCCTGCGGCCGCAGCCAACGCGCCCGGGTGCCGGTCAGGATCGCCGCGCCGCGCTGCATCAGCGCGGCGCGGGCGGCGGCGGCGTGCAGCTCGCCCAGCGGCACCGAAGCGACGCCGATGTCGGCCCCGTCACGGGTCGCGAGCAACCCGGTCTGCACCACCTTGGCGGCGAGCGCGAGGCTGGCCCGATCCGGTTCGGTGTTCAGCGTCGCGACCGTCAGCAGCCCCCACAGCGCGGCGATGCTGCGCGGCCCCTGTCCGTGGCGGGCGAGCCAGCCGCCGAAGGTCTGCGCATCGATCGCCGGGTCGCTGGGATCGAGCCGGCCCAGGGCCAACGCGACGCCGGCGGCCCGCAGCCGTTCGGGCAGCGGAAGGGCGCGGTAACCCAGCAGGCCCCCGGCCAGGTGCGCCGGCGGGGGCAGCGGGAACCCCGATCGGCGCAGCCGCGCCACCCGGACAGCGCTCCCCGCACCGAACAGCACCGGCACATCCAACCGCGGCTGCAGGACGGTCTGCTGCTCGACCCCGAGCCGGCGCAGCAACGCCCGGTAGGCGGTGCAGCAGCCGAGAAACACGTGCTGACCGGTGTCGAGGGTGCACCCGTCCCGGTCGAAGGACGCGGTCGCCCCGCCCAACCGGGGGCGGGCCTCCAGCACCGTCACCGCGCTGCCCAGGTCCGCCAGCTGCAGCGCCGCGGTGAGCCCGGCGAGGCCGGCGCCGACGACGATGGCCTGCGCGGGGACGCCCGTACCGGTCCATCCGGCGGGCCGGGTCATGGTCGCCGTCCCGCGAGCGCCCGCAGCGCGACATGGGTCTTTTCCCCGGCGGACAGCGACAGCCGCCCGGTGGTCATCAGGGCCGGGTCGGCCGCGAGCCGGGCGTTCAGCCGGACGTAGATGCCGGCCATCGCGGCGGTGCAGGCGGCGCTGCGCCGGTCCAGCAGATCGAGCAGTTGCAGGCCCCGCGCGTACCACTCCTCGGCCCGGGACGCGGCGGCTCGAACCAGCCGGTGCACCGCCTCAGGTGGGCCACCGAGGCGCCCATCGGGACCGATCACCAAGGTCACGCCGTATCCATCGAGGTCGTTTTGTGGCAGGTAGATCCGGCCGCCACGCAGGTCCTCGCGAACGTCGCGCAGGATGTTGGTCTGCTGCAGCGCCACGCCAAGATCGTCGGCCAGCTGACTGGCCCGCGGCAGGTCGCGGGCACCGTAGACGCCCAGGCAGAGTCGTCCGACGGTGCCGGCCACCCGCCGGCAGTAGACAACAAGATCGTCAAAGGACTGGTACGTGCGGCCCTGAACGTCCATCACCACGCCGTCGACCAGCTCTTCGAACGCGGAAAGCGGCAGCGGGAAGCGGCGGCCCGCATCCGCCAGCGCGAACAGCACCGGGTCCGCGGTGCTCGACCCGATCCGCGCCACCCCGGCGCGGACCTCGGCGAGCCGTTCCAGCTTCTGCGCCGCGGGCAGGTCGCCGTCACCGATGTCATCGATCCGGCGGGCCAGGGCGTACACGGCGCACAGTCCCCGGCGCTGGGCCGGCGGCAGCAGCCGAATGCCCCAGAAAAAGTTCCGCGCCTCGGTGCGGGTGATCGACTCGCAGTCGCGGTAGGCCTCGGCCAGCGTGCTGGGGAGCGTCGAGGCCGTCATGATCGGCCCCGCAGCGTGCGGGCGGTGTGCCACAGCACCCGGCGACGGCGCGGATGCGGCGTGTCCCGGACGGCCCGATCCCCCGCGGCGAGCACCGCGTCCAGCGCGGCGTGACCGCCGGCGACGAACCCGGCGACGGCCACCTTCGCCCGGCCGGGCACCAGCCGGGTCAGCGCCGGGCCGGCCTGCAGCAGCTCCCGGGCCTGCCCGGCCACCCCGGCCAGCAACGCCGCCACCCGTTGCCGGTCGGCCGCGGTCGGGGACGGCTCGCCGGCGGCCGCCGGCAGCCCCGCGACGGCGGTCAGCAGCTGCTCGGACACCCCGGCGCGGGCCAGCGCGTCCTGCGGCAGGTAGATCCGGCCGACAGCCAGGTCCTCCCCCACGTCCTGCAGGTGCTCGGCGACTTGCAGGGCGGTGCAGACGTCGTCGGAGAGGGCGAACCGGTCCGCGTCGGCCAGCCCCCAGATCTCCAACACCAGGCGCCCAACCGGCTCGGCGGACAGCCGGCAATACCCCCGCAACTCCTCGAACGTGGCATACCGGGTCACCTGCTGATCCATCCGGCCGGCCTCGATCAACGCCAGGAACGGTGCGACCGGAAGGTGCCGGCTGCGTACCGACGGCAGCAGCGCCCGGATCGGGCGGAGCTGTGGCTCGCCGGCCGCCAGCAGGCGCAGGTCGGCCTCCAGCAGGTCCAGCACCGCGCCCCGGTCGCCGGGGGCCGCGTCGGCCGCGTCGTCGATCAGCCGGGCCACGCCGTAGGCGGCGAGCAGGTCATGCCGGACGGCGGCGGGGAGCAAGCGGCTCGCGACCGGGAAATTCTCCCGCCGCGCGCGGGCGGCGTCGATCGTGCCGGCCCGCGCAGATAGCCACGTCAGCCCCGCGCCTTCGGCGCCCACGGCTGGCATCGCGGTCATCGGCACGCTTCCTCCCCGAAGCTTCCGTTGCTCAGACAACCTTACCGCCGGCAACGAACGCTGGCGATCTAGGTAATCCGCGCCGCGGGGGGCGACGTCGCGATCAGGAGGAGGCGGCGACCTTGGCGGCCCGGCCGCGCTGGCGGCCACGCTCGCTGCCGTTGAGCTCGACCTTGCGCATCCGGACCGTGGCGGGAGTCACCTCGACGCACTCATCCTCACGGCAGAACTCCAGTGCCTGCTCGAGGGACAGTTCGCGGTGCGGGATCAGCGGCACCAACACGTCGCCGGACGACTGCCGCATGTTGGTGAGCTTCTTCTCCTTGGTCGGATTGACGTCCATATCGTCCGACCGGGAGTTCTCGCCCACGATCATGCCCTCGAACACCTCCGTGCCGGGACCGACGAACAGCGTGCCGCGGTCCTGCAGGTTGGCCAGGGCGTACCCGGTGGTGGGACCGCGCCGGTCGGCGATCAGCGAGCCGCTGGGGCGGGTACGCAGCTCCCCGTGCCAGGGCTCGTAGTGCTCATGGACGTGGTGCAGCAGGCCGGTGCCCCGCGTTTCGGTGAGGAACTCGGTGCGGAAGCCGATCAGCCCGCGAGCCGGCACCAGGTACTCCATCCGGATCCAGCCGGTGCCGTGGTCCACCATCTGCTCCAGCCGGCCCTTGCGCAGGGCCATCAGCTGGATCAGCACCCCCTGGTAGTCGCTGGGCGCGTCGATCGTCAGCCGCTCCATCGGCTCGTGCACCTTGCCGTCGACGAGCCGGGTCACCACCTGCGGCTTCCCGACGGTCAGCTCAAAGCCCTCCCGGCGCATGATCTCCACCAGGATCGCCAGCTGCAGCTCGCCGCGGCCCTGCACCTCCCAGGTGTCCGGCCGCTCGGTGGGGAGCACCCGGATCGAGACGTTGCCGACCAGTTCGGTGTCCAGCCGGTTCTTCACCAGCCGGGCGGTCAGCTTGCGGCCACTGGCCCCCGCCAGCGGCGAGGTGTTGATGCCGATCGTCATCGAGATGCTCGGCTCATCGATGGTGATGACCGGCAGCGGCCGCGGATCAACCGGGTCAGCCAGCGTCTCGCCGATCGTGATCTCAGGGATGCCGGCGATCGCGACGATGTCTCCGGGGCCGGCCACCTCGATCGGCACCCGCTCCAACGCCACGGTGCCCAGCAGCTCGGTGAGCCGGACCCGCTCGATGCTGCCATCCGCCTTGCACCACGCCACCTGCTGCCCCTTGCGCAACTCGCCCTCATAGATGCGGCACAGCGCCAGCCGGCCCAGGTACGGCGAGGCGTCCAGGTTCGTCACATGCGCCTGCAGCGAGGCCCCCTCGGTGTAGGTCGGCGCGGGCACCAGGTCGCGGATCACCGTGAACAGCGGCTCCAGATCCGGGCTGTCCGGGCTGGTGCCGTTCTCCGGCCGGGTCATCGAAGCGCGCCCGGTCTTGGCCTGGCAGTAGACGATCGGGAACTCAATCTGCTCCTCGTCGGCGTCCAGGTCCAAGAACAGCTCGTAGGTCTCGTCGACCACCTCCGCGATCCGGGCGTCGGGGCGGTCCACCTTGTTGATGACCAGAACGACCGGCAGCCGCGCGGCCAGCGCCTTGCGGAGCACGAAACGGGTCTGTGGAAGCGGGCCTTCCGAGGCGTCGACGAGCAGCAGGACGCCGTCGACCATGGACAGGCCCCGCTCCACCTCCCCCCCGAAGTCGGCGTGGCCGGGCGTGTCGATGATGTTGATGGTCAGCTCACCGTGGCGGACCGCGGTGTTCTTGGACAGGATCGTGATCCCCTTTTCGCGCTCAAGGTCCATCGAGTCCATGACCCGCACGTTGACGTCACCGGTCTCGGCCTGGTGCGCGGAGAACGCCCCGGACTGCCAGAGCATCGCGTCGACCAGGGTGGTCTTGCCGTGGTCCACGTGCGCCACGATCGCCACGTTGCGCAGATCGGCGCGGCGCATCCGGGCCGAATCGCTGGGTCGCGTCAGGTGGTCGGTGGGGGTGGCAGACATGCGGGAGCGCTCGATTCCATCGGGGGGGATTGAGTCCATGGTACGGCGCCGGCCGGTAGCGTCCTGCCGATGGCGATGCAGGCAGACGAGCGGACCGCGGCGCTGCGGGCGCTGCTGTCCGTCGCCCTCGTGGCCTACGTCGGCACGCTCATCGCTGGGGACCGCTCCTCGCCCACGGTCGCCGCGCTCACCTACCTGGTCGCGATCGCCGGGTCGGTGGTGCTGCACGAGCTGGCCCACGCGCTCGCGGTGCGGCTGATCGGCGGGCGGGTGATGGAGCTCCGGCTCGGGTTCGGACCGCGGTTGTCCCCCGCGGGCTGGCTGGATCTGCGCCCGCTGCTGATCGCCGGGCACGTCTCCTGGGTGCCCCCGAAGGGCGCCCGGCGCGGTCAGGTCTTCGCGGTGGGCGTCGCCGGCATCGCCGTGCACGCGCTGTTGATCCTGCTGGCGCTCGCCGCCGGCAGCGGGCGCTGGCCGGTGTGGCGGATCGATCTGCTGCTCGCCAACGTCGGGGCGTTCGCCTCCAACGCGATCCCCTCCCGGGGCAGCCTGACCACGACCGCCGGCGGTCCCAACGACGGCGCCCAGCTGCTGGGTCTGGTCCGGGACGCGCGTTCCCCCGAACCGTTCCTGTTGGGCAACGACCCAGACCTGGTCGCGATGCGAGCGGCGTACGGGCCCGGCGGGCTGCGGGCGGCCCTCGATGCGGCGGCGCACCGCCCGGATCGGGCGCAGCTGCGGCTGCGGTTGGCGGCCGAGTTGCTGACCGCCGGCCGGTACGCGGACGCGGCGGGCGCGGCGCGGGCCGCGGCCGGCGCAGCGCCCGGCTGGGCGCTGGATCAGGTGCTGGCCGAGGCGCTGCTGCTGGACCGGCTCACCTCCGGGGCACCGATCGACCTGGCCGAAGCGGTCGCCGCCGCCGAACGCGCCCAAGCGGGCCGGTCCGAGCATCTGCCGGCCGCGACGCGCGCCGGCGCGGCGCACACCCTTTCCTTGGCGCGGCTCGCGCAGGGCCGCGACGCCGAGGCGGAGGCAAGCGCGCGGTGGGCCGAGCCGGCCACGACCGCACCCGGACCGCGCGCGGCGGTGCTGGCCACGATCGGGTGGGCGGCGCTGCGCCAAGGCCGGCCGCAGGAGGCGCACGCCGCCTTGCGGGATGCGATGACCCTCGCCCCGGACGAGCCGCTCACCCGGGCGCTGGCCGCCGCGGTCGCCAGCACGCCGGCCTGACGGCTCAGCCGCGGCCGGGCGGGTCGG
>DASYGP010000136.1:0-11605 GCA_035999615.1 Mycobacteriales bacterium | reverse complement strand
CGCCCGAGGGAGCGCTGTTACGGCTGACTTTGCGCAGGATCGCCACATGCCGGTTCAGGTCCGGACCCACGGTCTCGGCTTCCACCTCGACGCTGGACCGCTCCTGACCCTCGGGGCTGGTCCAGGAGTTCTGCCGGAGTCGACCGACGACCACCACCCGATCACCCTTGCGCAGGGTGTCGTTGGCGTTCTCGGCGAGCGCCCGCCAACAGTCGACCCCGTAGAACATCGAGTCGCCATCGCGCCACTGACCGGACTCCTTGTCTCGCCAGCGGGGGGTAACCCCGATCCGGAAGTTGCAGACCTTGGCTCCGGACGGGACCGACTTCAAGCTGGGGTCGGCGGTCAGGTTGCCGACCAGGATCACGTGGGATTCCTGCATCTGGGTCCTCCGGTGCTCGAGGCGTCCTTCGGTGGACGCGCTGGGCAACACTCTGCGACGCGCAGACCGGGTGGTGGCCGCCGCCGTGCGCATCTGTGGATAGGCAGCGACCATCCACAGGCGATGAGATCAGCTCGTGCCGGCCCGCCCGTAGTCATCGTCGTAACGGACGATGTCGTCCTCCCCGAAGTACGTGCCGTGCTGCACTTCCACGAAGATCAGCGGCTCGGGTCCGGTGGCCTCGACGCGGTGCTTGGCCCCCACGGGCACGTCCACCGCGACGCCCGGGGACACCGCGATCCGGTCCTCGTCCCGCCAGACCAGGCCCTGGCCGGCCACGACGAACCAGTGCTCGGAGCGCCGGCTGTGGCTCTGCAGAGACAGCCGTTGGCCCGGCGTGACCTGGATGGTCTTGACCTTGAAGGTGGCGGCGCTCTCATCGAGCACGACGTAATGGCCCCAGGGACGCTCGCTGCGTTCGATCACGACGGCATGATGCCAGTTGCGAAGCCGCTCAGTGCACGGACGCGAGCGAGCCGCCGTCGATAACCACGGTCTCGCCGGTGATCCAGGTGGCGTCCGGGCCGAGCAGGAAGGCGGCGAGTTTCGCGGTGTCCTGCGGCAGCCCCAACCGTTTCATCGGGTAGACCGAAGCGGCCCCCTGCTCATCGCTCTCGTACAACACGGACGCGAACTTCGTCTTCACCACCGCGGGGGCGATGGCGTTGACCCGGATCCCCGGGCCAAGTTCGGCGGCCAGCTGCTTGGTCAGGTGGATGAGCGCCGCCTTGCTCACCCCGTAGAGCCCCAGCGGTGTCCCCGTGCGCAACCCGCCCACGGAAGCGATGTTGAGGACCACCCCACCGTTGTCGCGCATCCACGCTGCATACGCCTGCTGCACCCAGGCGAACGTGGCAACGACGTTGACCTCCAGGGTCTTGCGGAACACCCCCAGGTCGGCGGACAGGGTCGCGCCGAAATGCGGATTGACCGCCGCGTTGTTGACGAGCAGATCCAGCGAGCCGAACGCCGCCACCGTGGCCGCGACGGCGTCGGCCTGATGCGTCTCGTCGTCCGCGGAGCCGCGGAAACCCAGGGCAATGCCGTCGCCGCCCAACTCCGCGACGGCCGACGCCAGCTCATCGGGTTTCCGGGCGGTGATCGCCACGCGGGCCCCCCGCCCGACGAGCTCCGCGGCGATGCCCAACCCGATACCGCGGGTGCCGCCGGTGACCAGCGCAACCTTGCCGGCGAAATCCTGCGGAAGGCCCTGCGTCACAGCAGGACCGCCTTGGTCTCGAGGAACTCGTCCAACCCGAAATGGCCGAGTTCGCGGCCGTTCCCGGACTGCTTGTAACCCCCGAACGGGGCGAACGGGTTGAAGGCGCCCCCGTTGACCTCGACCTGCCCGGCCCGGATCCGCCGGGCCACCGCGGTAGCAGCCGCCAGGTCCCCGCCGAACACACCCCCGGCCAGGCCGTACTGCGTGTCATTGGCGATCCGGACGGCGTCGTCGACCGATCCGTCGCTGTCGTCGTATGGCTCGATCACCAGCACCGGACCGAAGATCTCCTCCTGGGCCACCCGCATCCGCGGGGTCACATCGGAAAAGACGGTGGGCTGCACGTAGAACCCGGTCTCCAGACCGGCCGGCTTGTCCGCGCCGCCGACGACCAGGCGGGCGCCCTCCTCGAGACCGAGCTTGATGTACCCGGTGACCCGCTCGTACTGGACCTGGCTGACCAGCGGTCCGAGGAATACGCCCTCGCCGAACGGATCACCGATCTTCGTGCGGGCGACAACCGCCGCGACGGCCGCCTCGATCTCGGCGAGTTTCGAGCGCGGCGCGATCATGCGGGTCAGCGCCGAGCAGGTCTGGCCCGAATTCAGGAAGGCCGCCTGCACCCCGCGGGCCGCCGCCTTGGCGATGTCGGCATCGGGCAGGATCACGAACGGGGACTTGCCGCCGAGTTCCAGGGCGACCCTTTTGACGGTTTCGGCGGCGACGGACATGACCCGCTTGCCGGCCGCGGTGGAGCCGGTGAACGTCACCATGTCCACGTCGGGGTGCGCGGCGATGGCCTCACCCACAACCGGTCCGAGGCCGGTGACCAGGTTGAACACCCCGGCGGGGAGCCCCACCTCCGCCATGACCTCGGCAAGCACGAACGCGTTGAGGGGCGCCACCTCGCTGGGCTTGAGCACCACCGTGCACCCGGCCGCCAGCGCCGGAGCGACCTTCGCCGCGATCTGATGCAGCGGGTAATTCCAGGGGGTGATCGCGCCGACCACACCGACCGGCTCGCGCGCGATCAGCGCGTTGCCGACGGTCTCTTCCTCCGCCAGGGCGTCGAGATAACCGGCCTGGCTACCGAACGTTGCAGTCGGCAACCCCACTTGAATGGCCTTGGCCAGGAAGAACGGCGTACCGACCTCTTGCGCCATCAACGTGGCCAACTCGTCTGAGCGGGCCGCGAGGGCCTCGCTGACCCGGGTCAGGTACTTCCCGCGTTCCTCGCGGGGAGTGGCGGCCCAGCCGGGGAAGGCGGCTTTCGCGGCGGCCACCGCGCGGTCGACATCCGCCGGAGTCCCCTCCGGGACGTGACCCATCACCTGTTCGGTCGCCGAGTTGGTGACCTGCAGCCGGCCGGCGCCGGCCGAGTCCTGCCAGGCCCCATCCACAAAGATCTGCTCGCGATAGGTCTCGATCGCCAGTTCGGGCACGGCTCCTCCAAAGGGTGTTACGGGCATCATTCGCTGCGGGCAACCGGCGAGCGCCGCCCGGTCGGTTGGTTGGTCGCTCGGTCAGGAGCGGACGCGAGGTGGCAAGTAGCGCGCCAGTTCGGCGCGGGCCACCGACCGCTCGTGGACGGCGTCCGGACCGTCGGCAATCCGCAAGGTGCGCACCCCGGCCCACATCGCGGCGAGCGGGAAGTCATCGCTCACACCGCCGCCGCCATGCACCTGGATCGCCCGATCGAGGACACCCAAGGTCATCGCCGGGACCACCGCTTTGATGGCGGCGATCTGGGTGCGGGCCGCCTTCGCCCCCATCGTGTCGATCATCCAGGCGGTCTGCATCACGAGCAGCCGGGCCTGGTCGATCTCCATCCGGGACCGGGCGATGTCCTGCTGGACGGTGCCCTGCTCGGCGAGGGTCTTACCGAACGCATGCCGGGACACCGCCCGCTGGCACATCAGGGACAGCGCCCGTTCCGCCATCCCGATCGAGCGCATGCAGTGGTGGATCCGGCCCGGGCCGAGCCGCGCCTGCGCGATCGCGAAACCACCTCCCTCTTCACCGATCAGGTTGCTGACCGGTACCCGTACATCGGTGAATTTGATTTCGCAGTGGCCTTCTTGATCTTGATAACCGAACACCGGGATGGCTCGCACGATCTGTACCCCGGCCGCGTCGGTGGGGACCAGGATCATCGATTGCTGCCGGTGCGCGGCGGCGGCCGGATCGGTCTTGCCCATCAGGATGAAAATTCGGCAGCGCGGGTCGGCGGCGCCGGAGATCCACCACTTGCGCCCGTTGATGACGTAGTCGCCGCCGTCACGCACGATCGAAATGCTGATGTTGCTCGCGTCGGAGGAGGCCACATCCGGTTCGGTCATCGCGAAGGCGGAGCGGATCTCGCCGTCCAGCAACGGCCGGAGCCAGCGGTCCTTCTGCGCCGCGGTACCGAAAAGGTGCAGGACCTCCATGTTGCCGGTGTCCGGTGCCGAGCAGTTGATCGCTTGTGGCGCGAGGTGCGGCGACCAGCCCGTGCGCTCGGACAGTGAGGCGTATTCGTGCACCTTCAATCCGTGCGCCGGATCGTCGGCGTCCGGCAGGAACAGGTTCCACAGACCCCGCTTGCGGGCCTCGATTTTCAGCTCCTCCATCACCGCGGGGAAGGCGTGCTCGTCCCCCGCGGCCGCCGCGGTGCGGCGTTGCTGCTCGTACACCGGTTCGGCCGGGAAGACCTGCTCATCCATGAACAGGTTGAGCCGGCCCAGGTAGTCCTCAGCCTTGGCGGACAGCGCGAAATCCATGACACCGACCGTAGCCGAACCGAACGGCGTTCGGTAGCGTGCGGCCATGGACTTTCGTGACACACCGGAGGAGGCCTCGTTCCGCGCCGAGCTGCGTTCCTGGTTCGGCCGGAACCTGCCGCCGGACTGGGCGCAACGCCCGCCGCAGGTGGGGCGCTACTCCGAGCAGGAGTCACGAGACTGGACCCGCAAGCTCTACGAGGGCGGGTACGCCGGCCTGACCTGGCCCAAGCACTACGGCGGGCAAGGCGCCCCGCACACCTTCCAGGGAATCTTCCTGGAGGAGTCGGCGCGGGTCAGAGCCCCGCAGCACATCGGGGTGATCGGGATCGGGATGGCCGGTCCGACGATCATCGCGCACGGGACCGAGGAGCAGAAGCGGCGCTACCTGGAGCCGCTGCTGCGCGGTGACCAAATCTGGTGCCAGGGGTTCTCCGAGCCGGGCAGCGGATCGGACCTGGCCGCGGCCCGAACCCGCGCGGTGCTCGACGGTTCCGAGTGGGTGGTGAACGGCCAGAAGGTGTGGTCGTCCTACGCGCACATCGCGGATTTCTGCATCCTTGTCGTGCGCACCGACCCGGACGCCGAAAAGCACCGTGGCCTGTCCTACTTGCTGGTGGACATGCATTCCCCCGGCGTTGAGGTGCGCCCGCTCCGCCAGATCACCGGCGATCCCGAGTTCAACGAAATTTTCTTCACCGACGTCCGCGTGCCCAGCGATTCGATCCTGGGCAAGCCCGGCGAAGGGTGGCGGGTCGCGATGACCACCCTCCTGCATGAGCGTGGCACCTTGGGCTTTTCCCTGACCGCGCAACTGGAGCAGTCGCTGACCGCTCTGCTGCGGTTGGCCAAGGAGACCGGCGCCGACCGGGACCCGCTGATCCGGGATCAGCTCGCTGGGCATTGGATCTCCCTGCAGGCCCTGCGGTTCACCAACTATCGATCCCTATCCAGCCTGCAGAAGACGGGGGTTCCGGGCCCGGAGGGATCCATCGCGAAGCTGCACTGGAGCGAGACCAACCAGGCCTTGACCACCCTGGCGCAGCAGATCTGCGGGCCGGCCGCCCAGCTCGATGCCGACGGCGCCGTCTGGGACGGGTTCTGGACCTATCAGCAGCTACGCAGCCGCGGCAACACCATCGAAGCGGGCACCTCCGAGATCTTGCGCAACATCATCGCCGAACGCGTCGTCGGGCTTCCGCGCTCACGCTGACCCGCTCATTCCACCGGCAAGACAGGGACTCTCATGGACTTCGCCCACTCGGACGAACAGCTGATGTTGCGCACCTCTGCCCGCGACTGGCTGGCGCGCAGCTACCCGCCCGACACGGTGACGGCCCTCGCCGACGACCTGGCCGGTCCGGGGGCCGACCCGGCCGCCTGGGCGCGACTTGAAGAGCTCGGCTGGATCGAAGCGGCCGCCGTCGGCATGATCGAGACCGGCGTGCTCCTCGAGCAGACCGCGTACGCCTTGCTGCCGGCACCTTTTTTCGTCACGGTCGGGTTGGCCGGCGCGTGGGGAGCCGACACGTCGATCCCCACAACGTTGGCGTGGGCCGAGCCGGGGTCGCCATATGTCGGTGACGCCTGTGCCACCCGCGTCGACGCGGACGGGCGGGTGTTCGGCCGAAAGGTGCTGGTCCCGGACCTCGGTTCGGTCCGCCGGGCGGTGGTGATGACCGCGGGCGGCGCGCGGCTGGTGGAGGTGAACGCGGCGGTCGTGGTGGCCCGCGACACGATCGACCGCACCCGCCGGCTCGGCGAACTCGTCCTGGACGGCACGCCGTCCACCCCGCTACCCCCGGTCGACCCGGCCGTTGCGCGCGCCCGGATGCTGACGGCCTGCGCCTGTGAGGCCGTGGGCGTGGCGCACAAGATGCTGGACCTGGCTGCCGCGCACGCCGGGATGCGCGAGCAGTTCGGCCGGGTGATCGGCTCCTACCAGGCGGTCAGCCATCAAATCGCCGACACGTACGTAGCGTTGGAACTGGCCCGTTCGTTGACGACTTGGGCCTGCTGGGCGATCGACGCCGACGACGCAACCGCGGCGATGGCCGCGGCCGCCGCGAAGGCGGACGCCACGACCGCCGCCGTCCGGGCGTGCGAGATGGCCATTCAGGTCCACGGCGGGCTGGGCTTCACCTGGGACAGCATGTTGCATCGCTACTACAAGCGGGCGCAGTGGCTGGAGTCGTTCGGGGGGTCGGCGCCGGCCCAACGCGCGAGCGTCGCCGCCGGGCTGCTGGATGGCTAGATTCGTCCGGCACCCCCATCAACTCAACGAGAGGCGATTTTCATGGACGCGCCCGCCGTGCTCGAGGAAACCCGGTGACGCCAGGTAAGCCGGTGACTTCAGGTGAGCCGGTGAATCGAGATCGGCCGGGGAAGCGCGCCGCCGTGATCACCGGCGGCTCCTCCGGCATCGGCGCGGCCGTTGCCGCCCGCCTCGCGGCAGCGGGCGACCAGGTGCTGGTCGCCGACCTGCGGCCGCCAGCGGGCGACCTGCCCTACCTCGAGACCGATGTCCGCGACCCGCAGCAGGTCCAAGCCGCCTTCGATGCCGCGGAGGAGCGCTTCGGCCGGGTCAACACCGCGGTGCTCTCCGCTGGCCTGGCGACCACGATCGGCCAAGCCCCGGAATCCATGGATTTCGCCGAATACCACCGCCTCGTTGACGTCAACGTGCACGGCGTCGTGCACGGCGTCCGGGCCGCCTCGGCTGCCCTGAAACGGGCGGGCGGCGGAGGCATCGCGGTGCTGGCGTCCTTGGCCGGGATCACCCCGGCGGTGGGTGACCCGTTCTATTCGATGACGAAGTTTGCGGTGGTCGGTTTGGTCCGCACGTTGGGGCCGCAGCTGGCCGCTGACGGCATCGCGTTCAACGCGGTCTGCCCGGGCTTCGTCGACACCCCGATGGTGGATCCGCTGCGGGCCGGATTCGCCGCGCAAGACTTCCCGCTGATCCCGGTCCAGACGGTCGTCGATGTGATCCTGCAGGCGATCACCCCGGAGGGCGGGCACGGCGAATGCTGGCTGATCCAGCCCGGCCACGAGCCGGCTCCCTACCGATTCCGCGGGGTCCCTGGTGCCCGGCGCGACGGTGCGGTGCTGCGGGTACCCGCCGCCGTTGAGCTGCAGTGACCACGGCGGATCCAGCGACGGTCGGCGCCGACCCGGCCACGGTCGGACCATGGCTGGCGGCCCAGACCGGGGACGAGGCCTGGCGCGGCGCGGCGGTGCAGCTGATCGCCGGCGGCAAGTCGAACCTGACCTACCTCGTCACCGCGCCGGGCCGCAGCGTCATTCTGCGGCGGCCACCGACCGGCCAGATCCTGCCGACCGCGCACGACATGATGCGCGAGGCCCGGGTCATCGGGGCGCTCGGCCCCACCGGATTCCCGGTGCCCGGCATCGTCGCGGTGGAACGCACCGGCGCGTTGATCGGGCAACCGTTCTACGTGATGCAACGGGTCGCTGGGCACATCGTGCGCGACGCATTTCCCGACGGATACGCGCACACCGCCGACGATCACACCAACGTGGCCCGCCAGCTGATCGACACCTTGGCCGATCTGCACCGGACCGACTACACCGCGGCCGGTCTGGCCGACTTCGGCCGTCCTGACGGCTACCTGGGCCGGCAGGTGCGTCGCTGGACCAAGCAGTCCGCGGCATCCACCGACGTCCCGGTCCCCGGTCTCGCGGAGCTCGGCGAGGAACTCGGCACGGCGCTGCCGATGCATTCGGACGCCACCATCGTGCATGGGGATTTCCGGCTGGACAACTGCGTCCTCGACCCGACCGAGGTGGGCCGGATCGCCGCCGTCCTGGATTGGGAGATGTCGACCCTGGGTGACCCGCTGGCCGACCTGGGCGTGCTGCTCGTCTACTGGGCGCAGACCGCCGATCAGGTGGCGGAGGCGCTGCAGCACATCATCCCCAAGATCACCCAACAGGAGGGATTCCCGGACCGCGCCGGCGTTGCCGAGCTCTACGCGACCAACTCCGGCCGCGACCTGAGCGTATTGCCCTTCTATGTGGCGTTCGGCTACTTCAAGTTGGCCGTCGTCATCCAGGGGATCGTCGCCCGCCAGCTGGCCGGGGCGATGGGAGGCCAGGACTTCGGCCCGATGGGCGACCTGGTCGGCGCGTTGGCCGACCGCGGCCGGTCCTGCCTCGCCGACCGCACCTTGGGCTGATTTTGGGGCTGATTTTGGCCGCCTCCGGTGTTAAGGGCTAGCAACCGCATTGCGCACCCAGGAGGTCAGGCATGCCCGCCGTCACCGTCAATGACATCACCCGCATCCCCAAGGTCGCCGTAACCCCCGCAACGGCGCGTCAGCGGCCGGTACGCCGGGTCAGCGACGCGCCGCACGGCTTCGAGGGCGAAGGCTTTCCGGTGCGCCGGGCCTTCGCCGGCGTGGATCTCGCCGATCTGGACCCGTTCGTGCACCTCGATCAGATGGGGGAGGTGCAGTACAGCCCCGGTGAGCCCAAGGGCACACCGTGGCATCCGCATCGCGGCTTCGAAACGGTGACGTACATGATGGACGGGGTGCTGGAGCACCAGGACTCGAACGGCGGCGGCGGCGTCATCACCGACGGTGACACCCAGTGGATGACCGCGGGGGCGGGCATCTTGCACATCGAGACGCCACCCGAAGCCATCGTCGTCAGCGGCGGGCTGTTCCACGGCCTGCAGCTGTGGGTGAACCTGCCCAGCGCGCAGAAGTGGGTGGCACCGCGCTATCAGGACCTGGGCCGGGACCGGGTCACGCTGCTGGCCTCCGATGACGGCGGCGCCTTGGTCCGGCTGATCGCAGGAGACCTGGCCGGTGCGCAGGGACCGGGTTCCACCTACACACCCATGACGATGCTGCACGTCACGCTGGCCCCGGGCGCCCGCCTGGTACTCCCCTGGCCCACCGAGTACAACGCCTTGGCGTACGTGCTCGCCGGTCAAGGCACCGTCGGCGCGGAGCGGCGCGAGGTGCACACCGGGCAGCTGACGGTCTTCGGCGCGGGCGACGCGGTCACCATTCAGGCCGCCGCTCGGCAGGACGGCAAGGTCGACCAGCTGGACATGCTGCTGCTGGGCGGCCGTCCGATCAAGGAACCCGTCGCCTGGATGGGGCCGTTTGTGATGAATACCAAGGCCGAGGTGCGGCAGGCGTTCGAGGATTTCCAGGCGGGGAAGCTCGGGAGCGTTCCGGCGGTGCACGCGGCTCCCGTCCCGGCCAGCTCTCAGCCGACGCTCAGCGAGATCTGATTGTCCCGGGGCTGAGCGGGGGGCAGGCTCTAGGTATGACGTCGAGCTCGGATCGAGCGCCGGGGGGGCGCAGCCGGAGTGTCGCCACGGGGATCAGCCTCGCCGGTATCGCGGGGGTCGCGGTGGCGTTCCTCGACCAGGGCGCGAGCGTGGCGGCGCAGCACAGCACCGCGCCCACCGTGACGAATGATCCAGGGTCGGCCACGTCCATCGATCCCAGCGTCGGCTCGGCCGGGACCGGCGCTCGCACCGTCGCCGTGCCGAGGACGGTGACGCGTGCCAGCTGACCTGCTGGTTCCCGAGCTGACCGAACTTCGCCGGGAACACGTCATGGGCACGGCCTTGCACGTCATCGTCCGGGGCGACCCGGACGCGGGTGTGGCGGCATGTGCCCGGATCGACGTACTCGAGCGCCGCTGGAGCCGGTTCATCGCGACGAGCGACGTCACGCTGCTGAACGGCGCGGGTGGCCGACCGTTGGCGATCCACCCGGACACCCTGCTGCTGTTGGACCGATGCCGGTTGGCCGGCCGCCGGACCTGGGGGCTGTTTGACGCCAGCGTCCTGCCGGCGGTTCGAGCGGCCGGCTACACCGACTCGTACGCGGCGTTGGACGCGGCCGCGGTCCTCGCCGCCCACCCGGTCCCGAGCAGCGGGCTCGCCGGAATGGAGACCGACGGGCTGCACGCCCGGCTACCGGTGGGCGTCCAGGTCGATCCTGGCGGCCTGGGCAAAGGCCTGGCCGCCGACCTAGCCGCGCACGCAGCGCTCGGTGCCGGAGCGAGCGGCGTACTGGTCAACCTCGGCGGTGACCTGCGCGCGGCCGGCACGCCTCCTCCCGGGGGTTGGCTCGTCGACGTCGAATCGCCCTTCCAGGTGGGCGAGACCATCACGACGCTCAGCCTGTCCGCGGGCGCGGTGGCGACCAGCAGCCGTACCCATCGGGTCTTGGGGCCTGGGCATCACCTCATCGACCCGGTCACCGGTGCACCCGCCCGCTCCGGCCTGGCGCAGGCAACAGTGCTCGCCGGTGAGGGCTGGTGGGCCGAGGCCTTGGCCACCGCCGCCTTCATTGGCGGCCAGGACCTGGGCGCTGATCTCGTCACGCGGCACGGCGCTGCTGCCATCTTGGTCACGGACTCCGGCGAGTTCATCTCGGTGGGTGACCTCGATAGGTTCCGGTGCTGAGCGGGACCCTGCCCTGGTACGTCGCCCGGGCGAGCGGCCTGATCGCCTGGGCCCTGCTGTCGGCCAGCGTCACGCTCGGACTGTTGCTCGCTACCCGCATTCTTGGACCGAGCCCCAAACCAGCCGTGCTCTTGCGCCTGCACCGGCGGCTCGCCACCCTGAGCCTGTGGTTCGTGGGGCTGCACCTCACGGGCATCCTGCTCGACAGCTACGTGCATTTTTCGCTCGCCGACCTGTTCGTCCCGCTGGCCAGCGCCTGGCACCCCGTCGCCGTGGCCTGGGGCGTGGTGGCGTTTTACCTGCTTGCCGCCGTCGCGATCACGTCACTGGCCTTTCGCTGGCTGCCCAGGCGCGTCCGGCGTCTGTGGCGTCCGGTCCACCTGGCCACCCATGCGCTGTTCGCGCTGAGCACCATCCACCTGCTCTCGGCCGGCACCGACGCCGGGAACGTGCTTCTGCGCCCGGTCGTGGCTGCGGTGGTGGCAGGCATCGGGGTACTCGCGGTGATGGGCGCGGCCGGGCGGCGCCTCCCGCCGGCGACGCGTACGGGCCGATCCTCGGCGGCTACGCTCAGCGGCTCTCGAGGCTGACCCCAGCGGGGCAAGCGGGCCGAACGGCTCCTGGTGTGGCACCCTGTCGAGCCGACCGCGGGCGCCCGTAGCTCAGCGGATAGAGCAGGTGCCTTCTAAGCACTTGGTCGCAGGTTCGAGTCCTGCCGGGCGCAC
>DASYGP010000113.1:0-3406 GCA_035999615.1 Mycobacteriales bacterium | reverse complement strand
TAGCGGATCAGGTCCACCGCGCCCTTGACGATGCCGATGCCGAACAGCCACAAGGCCAACGGCATCAGCACCTTGATCGGGTTGAAGTACATCACCATGCGAAGGACCTGCAGGATGTAGCGGTAGGCGTCGTGCACCGGGTGGAACTTGCTCTCGCCGGAGCGCTTGGCATATTCGATCGGCACGTAGTCGACCGCGTGCTGGTTGGACAGGAACGCCATCGTGATCGTGGTGACGCAGGAGAACCCGGGCGGCAGCAACCGAAGGTAAGGGAGCGAGACCTCCTTGCGAAAGGCCCGCAAACCCGAGTTGAGATCAGGGATATCGCTGGCCGCAAGATACGAGGCGATGCGCCGGATCACCCATTTCGCCGGTACGCGCGCCCACTTGTGCGTTCCTTCCTCCGTCCGCCGCGCGCCGACGACCTGATCGACGTCGCCGTGCTGATCGAGGTAGCGGACGAACTCGGGGATGCGCTCGTTCGGGTAGGTCATGTCGGCGTCGGTCCAGACCACGATCTGACCACGCGCCTCCGCGGTCCCGATTCGCCGGGCGGTCCCCGATCCGCCGTTACGGGTGAACGGCATCAGCCGGACGTGTGGGTAGCCGCCCTGGGCCTCACGTAACAGCCGAAGTGTGCTGTCGGTGGACTTATCGTCGATCACCAGCAACTCGTAGGAGTCGCGGTATTCGCTCTCGTCCATGGCGCGGGTGATCCGTTCCAGCTCACCGAGCACATGGCCCTGCTCGTTGTAGCAGGGCAGCACGACCGTCACGAGCAGCGGTACCGCCGGCGCCTCTGGCGTGCTCGGGTGCGTTGCCTCGTGCGGGCCACCCCCCACGCGAGAGGCGGTCGCGGGGAGCACCGGTAGCGCTTCGGTCGGCGCCCAGGACGGCTGGGGGAGGGTCACGACGTGCGAGCGTATCGGCCCAAGCTGAGCGTCGACGGCGGGCGTCCCGGCGGCGCGCCGCATGGCGAGAGCAGGCGCCCTGGGGCCGCGCACGTAGCATAGGTGATCATGGCCCCGGAGAAGATCGCGGCGCCGCTTCGGCTGGCAGTGGACGCGACGCCGCTGCTCGGGGCGCGCACCGGCGTCGGTCGGTATGTGGCCGGCCTCGTCGAAGGGCTGGCGGCGTTGCCGGACCCGCCGCAGCTGACCCTGGCGGCGTTCACCGCCCGCGGCGCCCGAGCGGTGCCGCACCTCGGGGGCGCAGCCGTGGCCGGACGTCCGTTTCCCGCACGATTGCTGCAGGCGCTGTGGGCCCGCTCCGCCTTCCCACCGGTCGAATGGCTAGCCGGCCCTTGCGACGTCTTTCACGCCACGAACTTCGTGCTCCCGCCCACCCGCCGCGCGGTCGGGGTGCTCACCGTGCATGACCTCGCGTTCGCGCTGCACCCAGACACCGTCACCGATGCGGTGCTGCGCTACCGACATCTGGTCCCCGCGGGGGCCAAACGCGCCGCGGTCGTCATTACCCCTACCCAGGCGGTCGCCGACGAGGTCGCGCAGTGGTGCGCCATCCCGCGGGACAAGGTGCTCGTGGCCCGGTCGGGTGTGGATCCGGCATGGGCGGCCGCGACGAAGCCGGATACGGCATGGCTGCGAGCCCACCGGCTCCCCGAGCGCTACCTGCTTTTTGTCGGCACCGTCGAGCCGCGCAAGAACCTGTCGGTCCTGCTGGCGGCGGTGCGCGCGCTGCACCACGAGCCGGGACGCGAGGTTCCGCCGCTGGTGCTCGCCGGGCCGGCCGGCTGGGGGACTCCGCTGGATACGGGCGGCCTCCCCGAAGGCGCGATTGTGCGCGCCGGTTACCTCGAGGAGCACGTCCTGCACCGGGTGGTCGCCGGCGCGGCCGCGCTCGCGTTCCCCTCTCGGTACGAAGGTTTCGGCCTGCCGCCGCTGGAGGCGCTCGCCTGCGGCACCCCGGTCATCGCCAGCGACCTGCCGGTGCTGCGCGAGGTAACCGGCGATCAGGCGCGCTACGTCCCGGTCGGCGACATCGACGCCCTGGCCGGCGCGCTGGGGGCGGTGCTGGATGACGACGGAGGGGTGGCGGCGCGCACCGCCCGCCGGGCGTACGCGGCGAGTTGGACCTGGCGACGCTGCGCGGAAGAAACCTACGCGGCCTATCGGCGCGCCCAGCTCGGCTAGCGCTCGGCTAGCGCCAGGCGGCGCGCACGCGCGCGTGCCTACGCGAGTGCCTACGCCGGTTCCTACTGCGGGGGCCGGGAGCCGGTTGCCTTCACCGCGCGGCCGACCAGGCGCGCGGCCTCCCGTACCCCCGGGTTGCGCAGCTGCGCGATCTCCTCGTGCAGGCGGTCGGTGAGCTCGTTCGTGGCGCGCAGCTCACGGTCGACCGCGTCCAGTCGCTCGTTCAATGCGTGCGCGTGCCCCCCGACCTCGCGCAACTCGGTGTCGAGCCGGTCGCGTTCCAGCGCGATCTGATGGCAGTGCGCGGACAGCTCCGCGAACCGGGTCTGGAGGTCGTCCGCATAGCGACGAAGTTGGCTGGCCTCGAAGGACATCGCGCGCAGCTCGTCCTCGTCCCAGTCCGGCAGCGCCGGCAAGCTGCTGTGATCCAGACCCCCGGGCTCGGGCGCGTTCGCACGGCGGGCGGCCTCGATGACCGCCGCCTGCCCGGCGATGGCATCGGTGATCGGCGCCCCGTCAAGAATCTCCGGCTCCGCGGGCGCGGGCTGCAGCACGTGGGACCAGCGGTCCCGGAAGATCACCTGGTGCTGCTCGTAAAGCCAGGTGCGGAAATCCAGGGTGGACGAGGCGGACTGCGCATGGACCAGACGGGCGTTCGGCGCGTAGCGCACCCGCCCACCGTCCTGCCAGAGCCGAAGGCAGAGATCCGCGTCCTCGAAATAGGCCGGATGATAAGCCAGCGAATAGCCGCCGATCGCCGCGAACGCGGCGCGTCGCACCAGCAGCCCCGCGGCGGACCCGAACGGCACGTCCCGGGGTTCGTCGTAACACTCATCGCCATCGGGCGTCCCCCACCCGACCTGCCACGTCGAGCCGTCGGCCCACAGCAGGCAGCCGGCCTCCTGTAGCCGGCCGTCGGGGAACACCAGTCGGCTGCTCACGGCGGCGACGCCGTCCTGCTCGGCGGCCGCAACGAGGTGACGCAGCCAATCGGAGGGAACCTCGGTGTCATCGTTGAGGAAGACCAGGTAGCGCCCCCGGGCGGCGCGGGCGGCGCGGTTGCACCCGCCCCCGAACCCCAGGTTGACCGACGACTCCAGCACCCGGGCGCCCTGGACGTGGTCGCGGACCGCGGCGATCACCTGCGGTGTGGCGCCGTTCAGCAAGATGACCGTCTCGAAGGCCACACCCTCGCTCGCCGCCAGCGTGCGCAAGCAGGCCAGCAGGTGCTGATCCGCCCGCCAGGCGAGCAC
>DASYGP010000109.1:0-8514 GCA_035999615.1 Mycobacteriales bacterium | reverse complement strand
GGCCTCTGTGAACCCGCAGCCGATGCCCTCGTCGGGGACCTCGAAGGACTCCCACGTCTTTGTGCGTCCGGCGCGGATCTCCACCAGCGCCTTCTCGGCGAAGTGCAGCGCGCAGGCGGCGGCGTAGGCCTGGAAGTACGTGCGGGCCCGGTTGCGCTCGATTGTGTTGCTCCAACGCGGGATCTTCCACTCGAGGCTCACCGGGCCCTTGAGCGCCGTCTTCGGCAGGTTGATCTCGACGCTGCTGCCGGTGGAGCGGACGTATCCGATGTCGACCAGGCCGGCGAGCGCGGTGCTCCACAGCCGGGCGAGCGGGCCGCCGCCGGTGTCGAGCGCGAGGTAGTCCTTGCCGTCGAACCAGCGTGGCGACATGACCCAGCTGTACTTGTCGTCGAGGTCGCGCTTCTGCGGCCGGGGATTCGTGTGCTGGTTCCACGGGTGCCGCCGGTCGACCGGGTTCCCCAGCGGATCGTGGGTCACGAACATCTCCTGGCCCTCCCAGTCGTCGTAGTACGACGAGCCGAGCAGGATCCGGATGCCGAGGTTGATCTCGACGAGATCCGTGGTGACCAGCCTGCCGTCGACGACGACGCCCGGGGTGACGAACATCTTGCGTCCCCACTGGGTCATGTCCTTGTAGTCGAAGTTGCAGTAGTCCGGGTCCTGGAAGGAACCCCAGCAACCCAGCAAGGTGCGGCGCAGGCCGACCTGCTCGTAGCCGGGCAGCGCTTCGTAGAAGAAGTCGAACAGGTCATCGTGCATCGGCACGACCTTCTTCATGAACTCGACGTAGCGCATCAATCGGATCTGGTAGTCGGTCATCAACTGGATCGTGGCGACGGTGCCGACGCCGCCCGGGTAGAGCGTCGAGGGGTGCACGTGCCGCCCCTCCATGAGGCAGAACATCTCCCGGGTCCACCTGCTGACCTGCAGGGCCTCGCGATAAAACTCGCCGGTGAACGGGTTGAGGGCGCGCATGATCTCGGCGATCGTCTTGTAGCCGTGCGCAGCCTCGCCCGGCGCGCGGGTGTTCTCGGCCTTGGCCAGCACCCCCGGGTTGGTTTCTTTGACCATCCGTTCGCAGTAGTCCACGCCGACCAGGTTCTCCTGGAAGATGTTGTGGTCGAACATGTACTCGGCGGCCTCGCCGAGGTTCACGATCCATTCCCCGAGCGCCGGCGGCTTGACGCCGTACGCCATGTTTTGGGCATAGCACGAGCAGGTGGCGTGGTTATCGCCGCAAATCCCACAGATGCGGCTGGTGATGAAGTGCGCGTCGCGGGGATCCTTGCCCTTCATGAAGATGCTGTAGCCGCGGAAGATCGAGGAAGTGCTGTGGCATTCGGCGACTTTCATGTTGCCAAAGTCGATCTTGGTGTAGATCCCGAGGCTGCCCACGATGCGGGTGATCGGGTCCCAGGCCATCTCGACGAGGCCTCGATCTTTCGAACTCGTCTTGCCGGTTTGCGGCAGTGTCGTTGTCATCGTGGTCCGTCCCTGGGGATCTGTGGGAGGTCCGCGGGATGCTGGAATGCCTCCCGAGGCGAGTACGGGCGGGCGGGTGCGCTCGCCGTCTACCAGGTGCGCTTGGCGCCAGTGAGCAGCTGCCGACCCGGCCGCCGCCACTTCGGTTCCTTATCGAGCGTCTTGCCGGTCTGGCTGCGCAGCGCCCGGATCGTCTTGCCGTAGGCGCCGATCGCGGTGGTCGACAACTTGCCGCCGGGTGGCTCGTCCATGAACGGCATGAACTTGTCCGGGAACCCCGGCATGGTGCAGCCGATGCAGATTCCGCCGACGTTGGGGCAACCGCCGACACCGTTGATCCAGCCGCGCTTGGGGACGTTGCACTTCACGACCGGACCCCAGCAGCCGAGTTTGACGATGCACTTCGGCGAGCCGTATTCGGTGGCGAAGTCACCTTGCTCGTAGTAGCCGGCCCGGTCGCAGCCTTCGTGCACGGTCTTGCCGAACAGCCACGTCGGTCGCAGCGCCTCGTCGAGCGGGATCATCGGCGCCTGACCGGTGGCCTGGTAGAGCAGGTAGGTGATGGTCTCGGACAGGTTGTCGCCCTGCACCGGGCACCCGGGCACACAGACAATCGGTAGCCCTGCCTTGCTCTTCCAATCCCATCCGAGATAGTCCGGGACGCCCATGGCTCCGGTGGGGTTCCCCGCCATGGCGTGAATGCCGCCATAGGTGGCGCACGTCCCGGCCGCGAGAATCGCCAGCGCTTTCGGGGCGAGCCGGTCCAGCCACTCGCTGGTGGTCACCGGCTGGCCGGTCATCGGATTGTTGCCGAACCCGCACCAGTAGCCGTCGCCGGCGAGTGCCTCATTCGGAATCGATCCCTCGACGACCAGCACGAAGGGGTCGAGTTCGCCCCGGTCGGCCTTCCAGAACCACTCGAGAAAGTCGTCGGCGCCGCCGGCCGGGCCGCACTCGAAGTCAATCAGCGGCCAGTGCACCGCCACCTTCGGAAGGCCAGGAAGCGCGCCGAGGGCAATCTCTTCAATACTGGGCTGAGTGGCGCCGGTCAGCGCCACAGAGTCGCCGTCACAGCTGAGACCGGCGTTGATCCACAAAACGTGGACGAGCGTGTCTTCGGCCGCTTTGGCCTCGGCGGAGAGCATGGGGCGCCTCCCGACTGGGGCCTGCAGACCGCAGCCCCATCGCGCTGTAGACGGCCGACGGCGCCGGTCTGTGCAACGCTGGGCTTTTCTTAAACCCGCAGGTGCGGGAGTGTCAAGGCCGTCATACCGCCGCAACCATCCCGAGGCGGAGGTGCCACTCGAAATGCCGCACTCCGCCGAACCCGGGGCGACCCGGGCCCGGGCCTATGTATCCGGACTCGTCCAGGGTGTGGGCTTTCGCCCTTTCGTCTGGCGTGAGGCCACAGCCCGGGGCCTTTCCGGCTGGGTGGGCAATGACGCTGCCGGCGTGGTCCTGGAAGTGGAAGGCGCGGCGAGCGCCGTGGCCTCGCTGCTGGAGGCGCTCACCCGCCCCCCGCCGCTGGCTCGGGTCGATGAAATCCGCAGCGAGCCGCTGGCACCCGCCGGGGGGGCCGGCTTTGCGGTCCGCACCAGCCGCACGGGGGGTGCCCGCCGCGCCCTCGTCTCACCCGACACCGCCACCTGCGCGGACTGCGCCCGGGAATTGCACGACCCGGCCGACCGGCGCTTCCAACACCCATTCGTCAACTGCACCTCCTGCGGGCCGCGCTACACAATTGTGCAAGCCGTCCCCTACGACCGGTCCCGCACGACGATGGCGCCGTTCCCGTTCTGCTCCGCCTGCCACGCCGAATACCTGGACCCGGCGGACCGGCGCTTCCATGCCGAGCCGGTGTGCTGCCCGAATTGCGGTCCGCAATTGCGACTTCTCGACCGGTCCGGCACCACCGCGGCGACCGAGGCGATCGCCGGCACCGCCGGGCTGCTTCACGCCGGCCGGGTGGTGGCCGTCAAGGGATTGGGCGGCTATCACCTTGCCGTCGATGCCCGCCAGGAAGCCGCCGTGGCGGTATTGCGCCGGCGCAAGCACCGGGAGGACCGGCCGTTCGCCTTGATGGTGCTCGACGTCGAGGCAGCCGCCGAGCTCTGCGAGATCGGCCCCGCGGAACTGGCGCTGCTCACCAGCGCGGCGCGGCCGATCGTCATCCTGCAGCGCCGGCGGAGCGGCACGGTCGCGCCGTCGGTCGCGCCCGGTTCGCCATCGCTGGGGCTGATGCTCCCGTATACCCCGATGCACACCCTGCTGCTCGAGGCCTTCGGCGGACCGCTGGTGCTGACCAGCGGCAACGTCTCCGACGAGCCGATTGCCTTCGCGGACGCCGACGCGGCCGAGCGGCTCGGCGGCATCGCGGACGCCTTTCTGGTGCATGACCGGGCGATCCGCACCCGGGTCGACGACTCCGTCTGCAAGGTCGTGGGTGGACGGGTGGTGCCGATCCGCCGTTCCCGGGGATACGTGCCCACCCCGATCCCGCTACCACAGGCGAGCCCCGAGTCGATCTTGGCGTGCGGCTCGGCCTTGAAGAACACGTTCTGCGTGACGCGCGGGCAGCACGCCTTCGTCTCGCACCACATCGGTGATCTGGACGATTACGCCACCCTGCTGTCCTACGTCGACGGCATTGCGCACCTGACCGGGTTACTCGATGTCGCGCCGGCCGTGGTGGCGCACGACCTGCACCCGGATTACCCCTCGACCCGGTACGCGCTGGACCTGCCGGACGTCCAGTTGATCGCCGTCCAGCACCATCACGCCCACATCGCCTCCTGCCTCGCCGACAACGGGGTGTCCGGGCCGGTCATCGGCGTCGCGTTCGACGGTGTCGGCTTGGGCCTGGACGGCACCTCCTGGGGCGGTGAGTTTCTGCTCGCCGATCTCAGCGGGTTCACCCGCGCCGCGCACCTGGCCGAGGTGGCGATGCCGGGAGGCGATGCCGCCGCGCGTCAACCCTGGCGGATGGCCGCCGCCCACCTCGATGCCGCCTACGACGGCGTCCTGCCGGCCGGGCTCGCGGTGGCGCAGCGCCAGGGGCGGCGCTGGGAACAGGTGCTGTCGGTCGCGCGCGCGGGCGTCAACGCCCCGCGCACGTCCAGCGCCGGTCGGCTGTTCGACGCCGTATCCGCGCTGCTCGGAGTACGCGATGTCGTGACCTACGAGGCCCAGGCCGCGATCGAACTCGAATACGTCGCCGATCCGGCCGAGACCGGCAGCTACCGCGTTCCGGTCAGCGACGACCCGGTGGCGCGGGTGCAGGTCGCCGACCTGATCCGGGCGTTGACCGAGGACCTTCGCCGAGGGACTCCCGTACCGGTGCTGGCCGGTCGATTCCACAACGCCCTCGCCGACGTCGTCGCTGATGTCTGTCGGCGGCTGCGTGCGGCGCACGGGCTGGGCACCGTGGCCCTGTCGGGTGGGGTCTTTCAGAATTCGCTGCTGCTGTGCCGTTGCCTGCAACGCCTCGAGGCGGACCGTTTCACCGTGCTGACCCACCGCGAGGTGCCGCCGAACGACGGCGGTATCAGTCTCGGGCAGGCCGCCGTCGCGGCGACGCTGCTCGGCGCCAGCTCCGGTCAGGACGCGAGCGCCGCGCAGGTCGCCTCCCACAGGACGTGGTAGAGCGTGGTCTGGACTTCCTGGACGCGGTGCACCGACGACGACGGGACCGCAAACAAATGCTGCAGGGCCGGCAGCTCAGCCATTCGACCGCCGCCGTAACCGGCCAGTCCTACCGTCACGAGCCCGATCCGGTCCGCCTCCTCGATGGCCGCGAGCACGTTCTGCGAGCCGCCGCTGGTCGAGATCGCGACGGCGATGTCACCCGGCCGACCAAAAGCCCTTACCTGCCGGGAAAACACGACCTCGAAGCTCACGTCGTTCGACAGTGCGGTCAGCACCGCGACATCGTTGGTCAACCCCAAAGCGGGCAGCGGATCGGCGGGGGGCGGCGGGTCGAGGAAGGTGTGTACGACCTGTTGCGCGTCGGTACTGCTGCCGCCGTTGCCGAAGGCCAGCAGCGTGGCACCAGCAGCGAAGGCGTCGGCGAGCCGCGCTGCGCACACCGCGAGCGCGGCGCCCTGATCCGCTCCCACGCTCCGGCGCAGCTCGACAACCTCCACGACCTTTTGCCGGGCGGACTCCGCGGCCGCATCGAGCACCGGGCGGGCGGCACTCCCCCCGCCATAGAGGAACGGGTAGAGCTGCTCAACCCCGGTCGTGGCCTGCGCTGCGGACGCCTCCGGCGAGTCGAAAAAGACGTGCACCAGCTCCCACAGCAGGTGGTAGGCGGTGACGTGCCCCTCCTTGACGATGTGCGGATCGTCCGTGCGGATCACCAGGCAGTGATCAGCCTCCCGGTTGCCGAGCGCGTCACCACCGTCCCCACCGACGAGCGCAACGGTCAGTAGACCGGAGGCACGGGCCGCTCGTAACCCCGCTCTGACATTGGGGCAGTTACCGTCACCGGACAGACCGAGCGCAATGTCGTTGGGTCGTCCGAGCACCTCCACCTGGTGGGCGTAAACCCCTTCCAGACCGCGACGGGCAGCGACGCCCATCAACGTGGCGGCGTCGCTGACCAGCGACAGGGCCGGCAGCGCCCGTTTACCGACGATGACCGGGTGCACGAACTCGACGGCGACGTGCTGGGCGTCGGTGGTCCCCGCCCCGTTCCCGAACACGAGCAGCCGCCCGCCGCGCGTGAAGCGTTCGGCCATGGCCCGGCACGCCAACGCGAGCGCCGTAGCGTCGTCGGCAAGGCCCAACACCGGGGCCACGCGTCGCTCGAATGCGGCGGCGACAATAGCTTCCAAGGATGACTGCGCGACCGTCAAACGGCCTCCTCGACAGGGGTTACCTGCTGGCGACGCTACGCCGGGAGGCCATCAAGGGGAACCGGACTCAAGAATCGGAGTACGTCTTTCGCGTCCAGCTGCAGGGCAGACGAGTCTGCTGCGGAGAGGTCGAGGAAAGGGGCAAGTACGACCTGACCGTGCGGCATGCCCCACGTGGCGACCGCGCGACCGCGGACCAGGGCGAAGGGCCGGAAGATTCCATTCACGGTGACGATCGACTGATCGTTGCCCAGGACAAACTCGCGCGAGGTCCACCCCAGCAGCAGCGGGTCAAAGGCACCCAAAAGGCGCGGTGGGGGCAGGGGCACATGCTCAGCGCGGTTGGCCGTTTCGAGCAGCCCGTCAGCGCGCTGGGTGAGGGTGGTGGCGATCGCCGCGATGCCACGCCGTACGTCGCGAAGCGGGAGGCCGGCCCACCTGGCGAGGTCGCGGTCATTGGCGGGGCCGTGTCCCTTGAAGTAGCGCTGAGCCAGCCTGGCCAAGGCGACATCGCGATCGATCCGGGGCGGGGGCGGCCCCAGCCAATCTCGGACCAGGGCGTAGGCATGTTCGCTCCCCAGCATCGGGCCTCGGACCGCGATCCCCCGCAGGCAGGCAAGGAATAGGAGGTGAATCAAAGCCTGGCCCTGCACGCGGATGCCCGCCTTGGCGATGCGCTCCCCCAGCGCAGACCGGGTCATCGGGCCGTGGCGGGTCAAGGCATCTTCGACGATCGCGACGCCGCGTTCCGCATCTGCCGGCGAAACGCCTTCTTCGCTGAGCCGGCGAGTATTGCCCGTGAGCAGCGGCGGTGTGGTCAGGCTGTGCAGCCACCAATAATCCGGGCTGGCCACCAGATGCAGGGTGCCCCGGTTCAGCCAGGTGATGAGGATCGAACGCTCGACGGTCAATTGTTCGTCAACATCTGCCGTCCGCAATCCCTGCGTCCGCGCGCGGATGGCGAGGCGTACCCCCCGCGCATCCTGCCCCTGGACGGCGAGTAGCCGCTCAACCACGTCGGTCACCGACCGTCCTGGTGGGCCCGACAGGAGCTGCGCGGCCATACGTTCCGCGGCGACCACGCGCCCCCCTTCCTTGTGCCGTGCCCGGCGAGCGTAATCGTGGAGCGCGCTCTCGGCGGCGTGCTGCTCATGCGGAGGCGGGGCCGGGCGGTCGCGCCCAGCGGCCGGACGCGAAGCCGGCGGGCGCTGCGGCGACCTCGCCCCGGGGCTCCGATCCCCAGGCTCGGACCCCCGGGTTCCGTGGCTCCGCTCCCCGTCCGGTCCCGCTCCGGTCCCGCTCCGGTCCCGCTCCGGTCCAGTGCCGCCCCGCGGTTCGCGTCCGGACGCCGAAGGACGCCCGCTTAGAAGGGGGGTTCGTCGGGGAGGTCGAGCTCGGGCGCGGGGGTGTCCTTGCGGCCGCGCTTGCCGCGGCGGCCGGTGACGTTGCGGCCGGTGACGTTGCGGCCGGTGTCCTTCGGTTTGCTGTCCTGGTCGTAGCGAAGGCAGCAGGGGATCACCTCGCCGGCGGTGTTCTTCGCGGCGAGCTTTTCCCGGTCGGCCCGCCGCCCGTCCAGCGCCAACGCGGCGATCGTCACCGGGCTGATCGCGTCCGGCGTGCCCCCGGCATCCCCGGCATCCCCGGCGCCGCCCGCATCGCCAGGGGCGTCGCCGGCCCCGTCCGCACCGCCGGGATCGCCGGTCGGGTCGCCGCCTGCCTCACCAGTCCCGGCACCGTCCGTCCCGGCACCGCCGGAACCGCCGCCGCCAGGGTGGTCGCCGCCATCCGGGCCGCCATCCGGGCCGCCGTCGCTCGGGTCCCCGCCGTCGCTCGGGTCGTCGGGGTCGGGGGGTTCGGGGCCTTCGGGTTCGGTGAGTTCGGGGGGTTCGGCCAGCGGCGGGGTGCAGCTGATCTGGCCGCCGGCCGGGCTGCTCCAGCGGGCGGTCGCGCCGGCGAGGGTGACCTGCCAGCCGCCGTCGTGGATCGCCTTGTGATGGGCCAGGCACACGATCAGCAGGTTCGCCTCATCGGTCCGGCCGCCGTCCTGCCAGGGCCGGATGTGGTGGGCGTGCAGGTTCACCCGCGCCCCGCAGGTCGGGAACCGGCAGCCCCGGTCCCGGGCCAGCAGCCGGGCCCGCAGCCGGCCCCCGACCAGCCGGGACTCCCGGCCCCG
>DASYGP010000087.1:0-16030 GCA_035999615.1 Mycobacteriales bacterium | reverse complement strand
TCGACCCGGTCCGACGGCGTCGCGGTCGACCTGACTTTGCAGGCCGACGGCCGGCCCTACCGGCTCGAGATCCGTTGCGGGGCACAAACTTTGCGGGGCGGTGTGGCCGGCGCGGCCCTGTTGTGGTCGTCGCCGTTCGGCGAACACGAGACTTCTGACGCGGGCTTCTTTGCTGCCAGCCCGGCCTTTCTGGTGGCCACCGCGCGGATGCTCGCCGGTCGTGCCCCGATCACGGTCAGCCTGGCCGAGGTAGCGCTGCCGTCCCTGGCGGTGCTGACGATCCGGCAACGGTGGTCCCCGGCGGGGCGGGAGGAGCACCCGACCGACCTCGGTCCCCTCGCCGTGCAGGCCTGGAACGTGGATGACCCCGACACCGGAGTTCGCCGGATCGTCCACCTGGCCGGTGATGTCGTCGTTGCGGCCGACGGGATCGCCCTGATCGACCTGGACGGGCCGCCCCACCAGTCCTAATTGGTCCGGCTGAACCAGGCACCGCGCGGCTCACCGCGACGCGGCCAGCCCGCGGAGCAGTCGGTCGTCGAAGTTCTGGACGTCGCGGAGCACCAGCAGCGCCGCGCCGAGCGCCTCCGCCCGGTCCCCGAGTTCCGCCGGGCAGATCGTGACCGCGGCCGCCGCGGGGGCCACCGCGGATCGGCTGACCCGATCCCGGAGGGTGGCCAGCACCATCTCCCCGGCCAGGCCGAGTTCGCCGCCGAACACAATCCGGTCCGGGTTGATCAGGTTGACCAGGTTGGCTACCGCCAGGCCGAGGGAGTCGCCCGCGTCGGCGAGTACGCGCCGGCAGCCGGGATCGCCCGCCCGGGCACGCGCGACCAGTTCGGTGAGGGTGGCGAGCTCGTGGCCGGCGCTGCGTACCTGGGCGAGCAAGGCCGGGCCGCCGGCGCGCAGCTCCAGGCAGCCGCGGTTGCCGCACCGGCAGACCGCGCCGCCGTCGCCGACGGTCATGTGACCCAGTTCACCGGCCGTGCCGGAAGCCCCGCGAAACAGTCGGCCGTCGTCGACGATGCCGGCGCCGATCCCGGTCGCGGCCTTGATGTAGACGACGAGGCGGGCGTCGCGTCCGGCGCCCCATCTGGCTTCGGCCAGCGCCCCCAGGTTCGCGTCGTTCTCGGCTTGGACCGGTAGGCCCAGTCGTTCGGCCAGCAGGTCGGCCGGGCGCAGCCCGACCCATCCGGGCAGGATGTTGGAGGCGCCGATCGAGCCGGCCCCGTCGAGCGGGGCGGGAATGCCCAACCCGACGCCGATCACCTCGCAGGAGTCGCGGGAGATCGCTACCAGCAGGCTGTTCACCAGCTGGCCGGCGGTGGCCAGCGTCTCGTCCGGGTGGCCATCGACGTCGTACCGGACCGATTCTTCGGCGAGGACGGCGTGCCCCAGATCGGCAATCACCACTCGCACGTGCGTGCGGCCAATGTCCACCCCGACGGCGACCCCCGCCGGGGGCAGCAGGGTGACCAGGGTCGCCGGTCGCCCGCCGGTGCGGCTACCCGGTTCGGGCCGGTCGTCCACCAAACCGCGGCGGCGCAGGTCGCTCACCAGGCCGGAAATGGTGGACCGGGAAAGCCCGGTCGTCTCGGCCAGCTCGGACCGGGTCAGCGGGCCGCGGCCGCGCAGCACGTCGAGCACCGCGCGCAGCGGCTCAGCGCCACGTGTCCCGGCAGCCTCCACGGCGAGCGACAGTGCCGTTGCCATCCGCTTCTGTCAAGCCTCAGCCCGAACATCACGGATCCGTGTCGATCCTCGGCGAACTTCCGTCGAACCCTTGACAGAAGCGGGGCGCTCGGGCCACCGTGCCGCCCACCACCAGTGCCGCTTTCCCAGCCCGAAGTTTTCGGTGTCGGCGACCTCCCGGTCCGCCGGCCACGCCCGCCAGGAGGAACTGTGCGCCGTTCACATCCCACCCGTCTCGCCGCCGCCGCCGTAGCCGGCGTCGGCATCCTGCTTGTCACGGCCGGCTGCGGCTCCAGCAGCAAGACCACCAGCAGCACGTCGACGTCCGCGCCGGCCTCCGCTGGTTCCAGCTCGAGCGCAAGCGGCTCGTCCGCCAGTGGCACGGTTGCGTTGCTGCTGCCGGAGTCGAAGACCACCCGCTATGAGAACGCCGACAAGCCGGACTTCACCGCGGCCCTGTCCCAACTGTGCCCCAAGTGCACCCTCGACTACTCCAACGCGGACCAGGACGCGGCCAAGCAGCTGCAGCAGGCAGAGGCGGCCCTGACCAAGGGCGCGAAGGTGCTCGTGCTCGACCCGGTCGACGGCACCACCGCAGGCAAGATCGTGAGCGACGCCAAGGCGCAGAACGTGCCGGTGATCTCCTACGACCGGTTGATCACCGGTGGCGGCGCTGCCCCGAACTACTACGTGTCCTTCGACAACGTGAAGGTCGGCCAGTTGCAGGCGACCGCGTTGAAGCAGCAGCTGGACGCGCAAGGCAAGAAGGGTGACCTGGTCTGGATCAACGGCTCCCCGACCGACAACAACGCGACGCTGTTCGCGCAGGGCGCGCACTCGGTGATCCCCAAGGGCGGCATCCCCGGCTACACCATCGGATACGAGGTGGCCACCCCCGACTGGAGCCCGGACAAGGCGCAGCAGGAGATGGAAGCCGCCATCACCAAGCTGGGCAAGGACAAGATCGTCGGCGTGTACTCGGCTAACGACGGGATGGCGACCGGCATGGTCGCGGCCATGAAGTCGGCCGGATTCACCACCATCCCGCCGCTGACCGGCCAGGACGCGGAGAAGGCCGCCATCGTGCGGATCCTGACCGGGCAGCAGTCGATGGACGTCTACAAGGCGATCAAGCCGGAGGCGCAGGCCGCCGCCGAGCTGGCTGTTGACCTGCTCACGGGCACCAAGCCCAGCACGATCGCGGGCCAGCCACTGTCCAGCACCACGACCGGGAGCAACCAGATCCCGTCCGTGCTGCTGACCCCGGTTGCGGTGACCAAGGCCACCGTGAAGGACACCGTCATCAAGGATGGCTTCTACACGGCCGCCGACGTATGCACCGGTGCTGCGGCGGCCACCTGCAAGACGCTCGGCATCAGCTGACGCTGACCTGTTCACACCTGGCCGGGGGGCGGCAGCGACCCCGGCCAGGTGCCTACCATGCGTCTGACCAAGCCCCTGACCACCTGAGGGAGGGTCCGTGCCGCCCGTCCTAGCACTGCAGGGCATCGACAAGCGTTTCGGTGCGGTGCAGGCCCTGTCCGGCGTGGACTTTCACGTCGATGCCGGCGAGGTCGTTGCCCTCGTCGGCGATAACGGGGCCGGCAAATCCACCCTGGTCAAGGTGATGTCCGGGGTCGGGCCGCCCAGCGCCGGCCAGGTGATGTTCGACGGCCGGCCGGTGCACATCACCAAGCCGCAGGACGCCACCGCCCTGGGAATCGCGACGGTCTACCAGGACCTCGCGCTGTGCGACAACCTGGACGTGGTGGCCAACCTGTTCCTGGGCACCGAGCAACGCCGCGGAATCATCATCTCCGAGGTCGCGATGGAGCAGCGGGCGCTGGAGCTGATGCGCCAGCTCTCGGTCCGGATCCCGACCGTCCGGATCCCGGTCGCGAGCCTGTCCGGCGGCCAGCGCCAATCCGTAGCAATCGCCCGCTCCCTGCTCGGCGACCCGAAGGTGGTCATCCTCGATGAGCCCACGGCAGCGCTCGGTGTCGCGCAGACCGCGCAGGTGCTCGACCTCGTGGTTCGGCTGCGCGAACGCGGGCTGGCGGTCGTGATGATCAGCCACAACTTGGCGGACGTCTTCGCCGTGGCCGATCGCGTGGCGGTACTGCGGCTCGGGCGCCCCGGCGGGGACTTCCGGGTGGCCGACACCGACTCCGACACCATCGTTTCGGCGATCACCGGATCCGCGGCGGGCGTTGGACGCCGGGCCGGACTGCCGGCCACCGGGGGCAACCCGGAGGTGGGACCGTGAGCGCCGACGATCGGCAGGAGGAGGTCGTCGATCCGACCGCGGCGCTGAGCGAACTCGACCCCCGGATGCTCATCGACGCGCAGGGCGCCCGCGGCTATGTGACCGCCTTCCGCCGCCGGGTGGGCAGCGGGGATCTGGGCTCGCTGCCGGTGGTGGTCGGCCTCGTCGTGATCTGGCTGGTGTTCTGGAGTCAGCAGCCGCGGTTCCTGTCCGCGGTGAACCTGTCGAACCTGGCCTTGCAGATGACGGCCACCGGCTTGATCAGCGTGGGCATCGTGCTGGTGCTGCTGCTCGGCGAGGTCGACCTGTCGGTGGGTTCGGTCAGCGGTCTGACCGCCGCGCTCATGGCCACCCAAATTGCCCGGCACGGCACCAGCCAGGAGCTGGCGCTGCTGATCGCGCTGGTCGCCGGGGCGATCGTCGGATCCCTGCAGGGCCTGGTCTTCGCCCGCCTCGGGGTGCCCTCGTTCGTGGTCACGCTGGCCGGCCTGATCGGCTGGCAGGGCCTGCAGCTGGCGGTGCTCAACCCGGACGGGACGGTCACGCTGCCTGCTGGGCCGGTCGAGAACCTGACCTCCACCTACTACGGGGCCTCGATCGGGTTCAGCCTCGTCGCCATCGTGGTGGTGGTGTACGCCGGTCTGCAGTTCCTGGAGGTCTATCGGCGCCGCGCGGCCGGCCTGCGCCCGCGTCCCTTGATCGAGGTCATCGGGCGGCTGCTGCTGGTTGGGGTGTCGCTGATCATCGTCGTGGTCGTGCTGGACCGCTACCGCGGGCTGCCGCTGGCCCTAGTGATCTTCGTTGGCGTGGTCGTGCTGTTCGACGTGATCATCCGGCGAACGACGTACGGCCGGCACATCCTGGCCGTCGGCGGCAATATCGAGGCCGCCCGGCGGGCCGGGATCCGGGTCGCCGGCATCCGGGTGTCGGTGTTCGCGCTGGCCGGCCTGATGGCGGCCGCCGGCGGGATCATGGGGGCCAGCCGGCTGCAGGCGGTGAACCAGTCCAGCGGCGGCAGCGACATCCTGCTCAACGCGATCGCCGCCGTGGTCATCGGCGGCACGTCCTTGTTCGGTGGCCGCGGGTCGGCCTTCTCGGCCCTTTTGGGCATCCTGGTCATTCAATCGATCAGCAACGGCATGGACCTGATCGGGCTGGATTCCTCCACCAAATTCATGATCACCGGTGCGGTGCTGCTGGCGGCGGTGACGATCGACGCGCTCGGCCGCCGGGGGCGCAGCGCCTCCGGTCGGGGCTGATCGAGCCGCCTGCAACGGCGCCGCGGAGGCCCGGTTCGGCGAGCCGTCGGCGCCGCATCGGCCGGTGCGGCACGATGCAGGAGTGAAGGGACGCATCCTGGTCGTCGACGATGACCTGGCGTTGGCCGAGATGCTCGGCATCGTGCTGCGCGGAAGTGGCTTCCAGCCGGCGTTCGTCGCCGACGGCGACCGGGCGTTGCAAGCATTTCGGGATGTACGGCCCGACCTTGTTCTCCTCGATCTGATGCTGCCGGGCACCAATGGTATCGACGTCTGCCGCGCGATCCGGGCCGAGTCCGGGGTGCCGATTGTCATGCTCACCGCGAAAAGCGACACCCTCGATGTGGTCCTCGGCCTGGAATGCGGCGCCGATGACTACGTGGTCAAGCCGTTCAAGCCGACCGAACTGGTGGCCCGGGTCCGGGCCCGGCTGCGCAACGACGAGCCGACTGCGGAGGACCTTCGGATCGGGCCCCCGGAGGACCCGGTGGAGATCGACGTCGCCGGCCATCGGGTGCGCCGCGGGGAGGCGACGATCTCGTTGACCCCGCTGGAGTTCGACCTGCTGGTGGCGCTGGCCCGCAAGCCCCGGCAGGTGTTCACCCGCGAGGTGCTGCTCGAACAGGTCTGGGGCTACCGGCACCCGGCCGACACCCGGCTGGTCAACGTCCACGTCCAGCGGCTGCGGGCGAAGGTGGAGCGGGACCCCGAACGGCCGGACGTGGTGATCACCGTCCGCGGCGTCGGCTACAAGGCCGGCCCCCCCTAGGCGCATGCGCCGAACCCGGATGCCTTCCCCCCGGATGCGCGTACCCGACATCGTCGGGCGGCTGATCCGCATCCCGCGGCTGCCCGGCCCGCGGGTCGCCCTGCGCCTGCTGACGATCCCGGCGCTGCGCCGCCGGTGGCGGCGCAGCCTGTCCTTCCGCATCGTGAGCACCACCTTGCTGGTGTCGGTGGTGGTCGTCGCCGTACTCGGGGTGGTGCTGCTCGATCAGGTCGGCCGCGGTCTGCTCGACGCCAAGCGCAAGGCCTCCCTCGCCGAGGTCGCGGCCGACGTGGCGGTGGCGCAGTCCCAGTTGAACCAGACCCCTGCGGCCACCCCGGCCGAGCTGGATCCGCTGCTCGAGTCGCTGGTCAATCAACTGTCCATCCGCGGGAACGGCGTGTACTCCGTGGCGTTGCTGTCCACCAGCGACGTCGGCACCGGCTTCGACTCCGGCGGGGTACGCCAGGCCCTGCCGCAGCGGCTGCGCGACGTGGTCGTGCGCCAGCAGGCGGAGGCATCCACGTATGTACATCTGGACTCGGCGCCCCCATCCGCGCCGGGGGTGGCCGGCGGAGGCCCGACCGAGGCTCTTGTGGTCGGTGCCCCGCTCGCGGCCCGGACCACGTCCGCCACCTACGAGCTCTACCTGCTGTTCCCGCTGCGCGCTGAGGAACAGACCCTCGGCCTGGTACGCCGCACCCTGGCGTTGGGCGGCGCGGCGCTGGTCGGCTTGCTCGCGCTGATCTCCTTCTTGGTGACCCGGCAGGTGGTCCGGCCGGTCCGGCAGGCGGCCCAGGTGGCGACCCGGTTGGCGGCCGGCCGGCTGCAGGAGCGGATGGCGGTGCACGGGCAGGACGACCTGGCCCGGCTCGCCACCAGCTTCAACGAGATGGCCCGGGGGCTGCAGCGTCAGATCTCCGAGCTGGAGGAGCTGTCCCGGGTGCAGCGCCGGTTCACGGCCGACGTGTCGCATGAGCTGCGCACCCCGCTGACCACCGTCCGGATGGCGGCCGACTTGCTGCACGAGGCCCGGGCCGATTTCACCGCGGAGGTGGCCCGCAGCAGCGAGCTGCTGGTGGGGGAGCTGGATCGCTTCGAGGCGCTGCTGGGGGATCTGCTGGAGATCAGCCGGTACGACGCGCGGGCGGCGGTGCTCGAGGTCGAACCCACCGACGTCGCCGGGCTGCTGCGCTCCGAGTGCGCCTACGCCACCCGGCTGGCGGGGGACCGGGGCAGCATTCTGTCCACCAGCGGCATCCCGGAGGAGCCGGTCCTCGCCGAGGTCGACGGCCGGCGGGTGTCGCGGATCGTGCGCAACCTGCTCTCGAACGCCGTCGAGCACGGGGAGGGGGCGCAGATCGAGATAAGCCTGGCCGCCGACGAGGAATCGGTCGCCCTGCGGGTGCGCGACCACGGGGTTGGCCTGCGTCCGGGGGAGGCCGGGCTGGTGTTCGGCCGGTTCTGGCGGGCCGATCCCTCCCGGGCCCGCCGGACCGGCGGGACCGGCCTCGGATTGTCGATCGCGCTGGAGGACGCCCGCCTGCACGGCGGCTGGCTGCAGGCCTGGGGCGAGCCGGGTCGGGGCGCCTGCTTCCGGTTGGTGCTGCCACGGGTTGCCGGAGGTCCGCTGCACGGCTCCCCGCTGCCACTGCAGCCCGCCGATGCCGAGACGCCCGCCGACGATGCGGGCCACCAACCGACCCCGCCCGGCTCCGCGGCCACGGTCCCGCCGCCCGGCCGCGGCGTCGTGGAGGCCGGCCGGTGAGCGCGCCCGGCCGCGCCCGGGCGGTGCTTGCCCGAGCGCATCCCCCCAGGGCGCTGCCTGCCCCGGCGCACCCACCCAGGGCGCTGCCTGCCGGGGTTCCGGTTGCCATCGCTCGGCGGGTCGGCCTGTTCCTGGTCGGGGCGCTGCTGCTCGCCGGCTGCAGCGGCCTGCCCACCGGCTCGAACGTGCAGGTGGAACGCACGGTGCCCGCGCTCGCCGCCCCGCTGGACGCCGGCGTCCGGGTGCTGCCGCCCGGTCCTGCGGACAAGGCCACCCCGGCCGATATCGTGCGTGGCTTCCTCGCGGCGCAGGCGGATTCCAGCGACGGTTACGCCGTCGCCCGCAGCTTCCTGGCCCCCGCCGGGCATTGGCGGGCCCAGGGCAGCCTCACCGTCTACAGCACCGCGGACGTGGGACCACCGCTGGACACCACGGTCCCCGTCCCGCCCAAGGTTTCTCCCACGGTCAGCCCGGTCGTCCCTCCGGACGGCACCTACCGGCAGATCTCGGCCCGGCTGGCGCTGGTCGGCGCCCTCGATGATCGGGGCAGCTACCGCCCGCTCGACGGCCGGCGCACCGCCGACTTTCAGCTGCGCGTCGTCGCCGACCAGTGGCGGATCACGCAAGCGCCGGACGGGCTGCTGCTGACGACCCGGGATCTGCAACGCAGCTACCAGCCGGTCCAACTGTGGTGGCAGGGCCTGCCGAATGGCGTGCTGGTACCCGAGCTCCGCTGGCTGGCCTCCCCCGGGGCGGGGCTCGCCACCGCGCTGGTGACCGGGTTGCTTCTCGGCCCGTCGCCTGCGCTGTCGCCCGGCGTGCGGACCGCCGTGCCCGCCGGCACCACGCTGCAGGGAAGCGCGACGCTGGAGGGCACCGACGTACTGGTCGATCTGAGCCGCGAAGCGGCCACCGTCCTGGGGGCCCGCGCGGACACCCTGTTCCAGCAGCTCGCGCTCACCTTGTCCCAGGTGCCGACCGCGACAGGTGTCCGGCTGACCGTGGCCGGCCAGCCGTTGCCGCTCCCCGGTGTGCCGCAGCGGGTCGACTTCAACATCGCCGCATCGGTCAACCCCGACACGTCGGTCGCCGCGGCCTCGGCCGCGGCGCTGGTCGGGGGACGGCTGGTTCGCCTCGACGCCAACCCCGGCCGGGACCGGCAGCCCGGCCCGCCCGGCTCCGGGCTCAGCGGGGGTGACCTGCACGATCCCGCGATCTCGCTGGACGGGACCAAGGCCGCCGCGCTGCGCAGCACCTCGTCGGGCCAGCAGGTCGTGCTCGCCAGCGGCTCGCACGCACCGGTCATGCTGACGCCGGCCGGTCCCTACGTCTCGCTGTCCTGGGATCTGGCCGGTGAGCTGGCGCTCGGCTCGCCGACCGGCCTGCAGCTGCGGGAGAGCGACGGCCGGCTGCTCACCGTCACCGTAGATCGGCCGTCGCTGGCCGGGGCGCCGGCCTCCGGGCTGCCCGGACCGATTCAGCAAGTACGGCTGGCCCGGGACGGGGTCCGCGTCGCGCTGGTCGCCGGCCCGCCCGGCGCCGGGCATCTGCTCCTCGGCGTTCTCGATCGGCGCAGCGGCAGCGTGCACCTGACCCAGCTGCAGGACCTGACCCCCTCGCTGCGCGACGTCACCGACGTCGCGTGGGCGTCCAGCACCCAGCTGGTCGCGCTCGGCCGGGACGGGGTGGACACGCCGGTGGCGCTGTGGCAGCTGGCCGCCGACGGGTCGCAGTTGAGCACCACCGACCTGCGGCCGACGGTGCCGGGCACGCCGGACGGGTTGGCGGCCGCCTCCGGATCGCCCGTACTCGTCTCCTCCGGGGGTGTGGTCTACGAACAGGTCGGCGGTGGCTGGCGCCGGGTCGGGCCGGGGACCTTCCCGGCCTACCCGGGCTGAACCCGCTCGTCCGGGCTGAACCTGCCCATCCGGGCCGCCGCGGCGGACCGGCCCGGGTCCCCCAGGCTCGCCGGCCCGGGCCGCCGAGGCTGACCGGCCCAGGCCGGCCCCTGTGGACCACGACCTGGCCGGTCCACAGATTGTGCTGACGGCCGCTTACGGCCCGGGACGGGCGGCACGGTGGGACGGTGCCTCTTGCCCACTCCCCACGCCCGCTGCGAAGGGGGGCGCGCTGCGGCGGCTGCGGCCGTCCGGCGACGCCCTGGTGCGAGGCCTGCGCGCTGCGGCTGGCCGCGGCCGGCGGCTGGGCCCGCCTGCGGCCTCCGCCGGCTGGGCTGCCGCCGGTCCGCGTCGTGGGCCAATACTCCTGGACGCTGCGCCGGGCGATCCTGGCCTACAAGGAGCGCGGCCGGCGCGATCTCGCCGGCCCGCTGGGCGTCGCCTTGGGCCACGCCATCCGCGTCGCGCTGGACACCGCACCCGAAGCGTTGCGCACCGGGCAGGAACTGATCGTCCCCGTGCCGGCGTCCGCCGCCGGCCTGCAGGCCCGCGGGTTCGCCCCCGTCGCGCTGCTGGTCCAGCACGCCGGCCACCCCCAGGCCGCCCTGCTTGCCTGGCAGCGGGCAGCCGCCGATCAGGCCGGGCTGGGCGCCGCGGCGCGCGCGGCCAACCTCGCCGGGGCGCTGGGGATCTCGGCGGGGTCCGACGCCGGTCAGGCTGCCGCCTGCGGGGTCGTCCTGGTCGATGACGTCGTCACGACCGGGGCAACTCTCGGTGAGGCCGCCCGCGTTTTACATCAGGCGGGCATCCCCTTGGTTGGCGCGGCCGCCCTCGCAGCCACCCGCCCGCGCCCGCTGCCGCACTCGACGGGACCGATCTGGAAGGGCAGCTCGTAACCGTTCGAAATGTGCGGCCGGAACGACCCCCGTCGATGCCCGCGCAGGTCTAACGTCGAACTCCCCCCGTTATCGACGGTCGGGGCGGGGCCAAACTGGCGCCGAGCGCTGGGCGGCCCCGACGTGGCTATGAGGCGGGCGCAGCGGCCGGAATCCCGGCCGGTGACCCGCCGGGAGGAGCGGCGCATGCGCAGTTCAGCTAGCGGTTCGACGACAGCGGGGGCCTCGGGTTCGTCCGTCCCGACATCAGCCTTAACAACGACCGAGACGTCAGCCTCCACGAGGCCCGCACCACAGATAGTCGTTCGGGGCCGGCACACGGAAGTATCGGAGCGGTTCCGCACCCACGCGGCGAGCAAGCTGGCCGGGCTGCGCCGCTGGGATCACAAACTTTTCCGGCTGGACATCGAAGTGACCGAGGAGCACAACCCGCGGCTCGCCGCGTCGTGCGAGCGCATCGAGATCACGGCGTACAGCCGAGGCCCCGTGGTCCGCGCGGAGGCGGCCGCCACCGATGCCTATGCCGCGCTGGATCTGGCCTACGCCAAACTGGAGGAACGGCTCCGGCGCTCGGCTGAACGACGGCACTCGCGGGGCTCGCGGGTCGCGCACGCGCAGCACGTCGAGGCCAACCTCCCGCGGTGGCTGCCGGAGTTCGCGCCCGGCGAGGCATCCGCCAACGGCACGGCGCCAGCCGACACGGTTGTCGAAGGGGACGAGGAAGGACCGTTCCTCGTGCGGGAGAAGGTGCACGCCGCCTCACCCATGACGCTGGACGAGGCGCTCGCGGCGATGGAGCTGGTAGGCCACGACTTTTACCTGTTCACCGACGTGGGCAGCGGCTGTCCCTCGGTGGTCTACCGCCGGCGCGGTTACCACTACGGGGTGCTGCGGTTGCACGACGACCCGTCCGATGCCGGAGCAGTTGCCGCGTCCAACGCCGGATCCGACGAGCGAGATGCGAGGATTACCCCGTAGTGGACCGGCTGCCCGGCGGGCGGCCGCCGGGGGGAGGTGCGGTGAACGAGCAGAACACCGGGGAGAACCCGGCCGACGGGTACTCCCCGGAGCTGGTCTTCACAGATCCCATTCGCGTGCTGGTCGTTGATGATCACGCGCTGTTCCGGCGCGGGCTGGAGATGGTCCTCGAGCAGGAGCCGGACATTGACGTCGTCGGTGAGGCGGCCGACGGGAACGAGGCGGTGGAACTCGCCGCCTCTCTCACCCCCGACATCGTGCTGATGGATGTCCGGATGCCCCGGCGTAGCGGCATCGAAGCCTGCACGGCGATCAAGGATGTGGCACCCTCCGCCAAGATCATCATGTTGACGATCAGCGATGAGGAAGCCGACCTGTACGACGCCATCAAGGCCGGGGCGATGGGCTACCTGCTCAAGGAAATCTCCATCGAAGAGGTGGCTCAGGCAATACGCGCCGTACAGGGCGGCCAGTCGCTGATCAGCCCGTCGATGGCCTCGAAGCTGTTGAACGAGTTCGCCACAATGATCAAGCGGGGGGACGAGAAGCAGCAGGTTCCCCTGCCCCGGCTGACCGAACGCGAAATGGAGGTCCTGCGCCTGGTCGCCAAGGGGATGAACAACCGCGATATCGCCAAGGAACTGTTCATCAGCGAGAACACCGTCAAGAACCACATCCGTAACATCCTGGAGAAGCTGCAGCTGCACTCCCGGATGGAGGCCGTGGTGTATGCCGTACGGGAGAAGTTGCTCGAGATCACCTAACGTCGACCGGGTTTGCCGCCGGCCGCCCGGCTGGCCCTCCCGGCTGGGTCCTCGCCGGCTGGTCCCCTCGGCTGGTCTACCCGGCTCGTCTACCCGGCTGGTCTACCCGGCTGGTCCTCGCCGACCGCCAGGCGGACCTCCTTCGGGTGATCTAGGGGTCGTTGGCTGCGCCGCGTGGCGTTCCAGCGCCACGAGAGGCAGCCAGCTTGCGCAAGCGAGCCGTCTGCCGGCGCGCGTGTCACCTATCTGCGTCCGTCGGTGATCATTGTGTCGGCTCCCGGACATCGCTGAGCGTGCCAGCCGACACGATGACCTTGGTCCGTATCTCGCGCGGCACCCCACGGTGATCATTGTGTCGGCTTCCGGACACCTGTGAGCGTGGCCGCCGACACGATGACCTTGGTCGGCGGTCCGCTCACGGTCGGTGGCTGCGCCGGGTGGCGTTCCAGCGCCACGAGAGGCAGCCAGTGGGGACCGAGCGCCCTCCGCGAGAGGCTGTACGCGTCGTCGCCGGTCAGGGTTTCGTCCAGCCGTAAAGCAGGCCGTCCCCCCAGCCGCCCCCGTCCGGCGAGTCCTGGCAGAGGAGACCCTCGCGCCGAAATCCGGCCCGTTCCGCGAGCGCCTGGGAGGCGAGGTTCTCGGCGTGCACTCGGGCCTCAAGCCGAGCGAAGCCGACCGAGTGGGCCCACTCGGTCATCAAGCGCACGGCGCGGGTGGCGTGGCCACGCCCGCGCGCCTCCGGCCGCAACGACCAACCCACCACCGCGAGCCGTTCGTGGATCCGGCGCACGCTGAGGTCACCACTGGGCACGCCGTCGGAACAGATCGCCAGCAGCGCATGCGTGCCGGTCAACCAACCTTCCACCGCCTCCACGCAGACCTTCTCCCACGCCGCCCCCGCCTCGAGCGGCCGTCCGGCGCGGCCGCCGCCCCAGCGCAGGTTGGACGGGTCGTTATGCAGCGCCTGGTACGCCGACACGTCCTGCTCACCCCAGCGGCGCACCGTCACCGGACCGTCGGTGAGGTGCGGATCGGCGCCGAACGCCAACGGCACGCGCGCCTCGGCGACTTCTCCCGCCAGCAGCCCGGCTCCCCAGGCATCGGCCCCCGTTCCGGCGCTCATCACCCGGGAGCGCAGCCGGCCCTCGTAGCGGAAGCCGATCTGATGTGCCACCCGCCAGGAGGCCTCGTTGCCGACCTGGGCGTACCAGTCGATGCGTCGCAGCCCGAGCGCGGTGAAGCCCCACCGGCACGCCGCGCGGGCGGCGCTCGTCACGACACCTCGACCGCGTGCCTCTGGTGCGGACCAGTAACCCAGTTCGGCCGTCCCCGGGCCGCCTCGGTCCAGGTGCAGCCCAATCGAGGCCAGCAGCGCGCCGGTGCCGGCGTCGCAGGCCGCCCAGACCGCCTGAGTGCCGTTCGCCCACCCGGCGGCGACTTTGGCCACGAACTCGCGACCGTGCTCAGCGGTGTACGGCGACGGGACCGTCGTCCATCGGGCGATGGCCGGGTCTTGGCAGATTCGGGAAACCTCATCGGCGTCCGCCGGGCGAAAAGGGCGCAGGTGGATCGCACCCGCGCTGATCTCGACCGGTTCCACGGCGGTGCTCATGCGTCGCATCCTGTCGTGCGGCCGGCGCCGGGCGCATCCGGATTGATCCGATGTGGGCGTGCAGGGATGGCTCGCCGTGCGGCCCGCCTACGATGGATTGGCCGATACCGACCCTGAGGGAGAACCACCGCACATGGTGCTGGACAAGCTGCTGCGCGCCGGCGAGGGCAGGATGCTGCGCAGGTTGCAGGCGCTCGCCGACCAGGTGAACATCCTGGAATCTGACTTCGAGGCCTTGACCGACGCCGAATTGCGCGCGCAGACCGACGAGTTCCGGGAGCGGCTTGCCGACGGCGAGTCCCTCGATGACTTGCTGCCGGAGTCCTTCGCGACGGTGCGGGAGGCCGCCAAGCGCACCATGGGCAAGCGGCATTTCGATGTGCAGATCATGGGCGGGGCGGCGCTGCATCTGGGCAACATCGCCGAGATGCGTACCGGCGAGGGCAAGACCCTGGTCTCCACCCTGCCGGCCTACCTCAACGCGCTCGCCGGCAACGGGGTACACGTCGTCACGGTCAACGATTACCTGGCCCAGCGTGACGCGGAAAACATGGGACGGATCCACCGTTTCCTCGGTCTGACCGTCGGGGTGATCCATCCGCAGATGAGCCCGGACCAGCGCCGCCCCGCGTACGCCGCCGACATCACCTACGGCACGAACAACGAGTTCGGGTTCGATTACCTGCGCGACAACATGGCCTGGACGCTGGACGAGACAGTCCAGCGCGGCCACCGGTTCGCGATCCTCGATGAGGTCGACTCGATCCTCATCGACGAGGCGCGGACCCCGCTGATCATCAGCGGGCCGGCCGAGCAGGCGACCAAGTGGTACGTCGAGTTCGCCCGCATCGTCCCCCGCCTGATCAAAGAGGTGGACTACGAAGTCGATGAGGGCAAGCGCACCGTCGCGGTGTCGGAGACCGGCATCGAGAAGGTGGAAGATCAGCTCGGCATCGACAATCTTTACGACCCGGTGAACACCCCGCTGGTCGGTTACCTGTCGAACGCGCTCAAGGCGCAGGAGCTCTACCGCAACGACAAGGACTACATCGTCGTCGACGGTGAGGTGCTCATCGTCGACGAATTCACCGGACGCACGTTGCACGGCCGGCGCTACTCCGAGGGCATGCACCAGGCCATCGAGGCCAAAGAACGGGTGCCGATCAAGGATGAGAACCAGACGCTGGCGACGGTCACGTTGCAGAACTTCTTCCGGCTGTACGACAAGCTCGCCGGGATGACGGGCACGGCGATGACCGAGGCCGCCGAATTCGAACAGATCTACAAGCTGGGTGTCGTGCAGATCCCCACCAACCAAGAGATGATCCGGGCGGACCTGCAGGACCTGATCTACAAGACCGAGGAAGCCAAGTTCGAGGCCGTCGCCGAGGACATCGCCGGGCGGCACGCCGAGGGTCAGCCGGTGCTGATCGGCACCACGAGCGTCCAGAAGAGCGAGTACCTCTCGCAGTTGCTGCTGCATCGTGGTGTCCCGCACGAGGTGCTCAACGCCAAACAGCATGCGCGGGAGGCCGCGATCATCGCGCAGGCCGGCCGCAAGGGTGCGGTCACGGTCGCGACGAACATGGCCGGCCGGGGCACCGACATCATGCTCGGCGGGAACCCGGACTTCACCGCGGAGGCCGAGCTGCACGAGCGCGGTCTGAACCCGCTCGAGGACGCCGAGGCGTACGAGTCGGCCTGGCCCGACGCGTTGGCGAAGGCGGAGGCGTCGGTGGCAGCCGAACATCAAGAGGTGGTCGGGCTCGGCGGCCTCTATGTCCTGGGGACCGAACGGCACGAGTCCCGCCGGATCGACAACCAGCTGCGCGGCCGTTCCGGCCGGCAGGGAGACCCGGGCGCATCCCGGTTCTACCTGTCGCTGGGCGATGACCTGATGCGCTTGTTCAACGCCAACGCCGTCGAGGCGATCATGAACAGGTTGAACATTCCGGATGACACGCCCATCGAGGCGAAGATGGTCACCCGGGCGATCCGGTCGGCGCAGACCCAAGTTGAGGCGCAGCACTTCGAGGCCCGCAAGAACGTGTTGAAGTACGACGAGGTGATGAACCAGCAGCGCAAGGTCATCTACGCCGAACGCCGCAAGGTCTTGGAGGGTGCCGACCTC
>DASYGP010000187.1:0-86741 GCA_035999615.1 Mycobacteriales bacterium | reverse complement strand
CGTGCGGCCGGCGAGATGCAGCAGCTCGAGCACCTCGTCGAAGCTGGCCGAGTCGCTGGCGAGGTCACCGCAGATCGGGAACAGCTGGGCGAGCCCGCCCGGTCCGGCCAGCGCCTCGCTGGCCAGTTGCGATTCCCGGGCCCGCATCCAGTTCCGGTTGCCGCGGACGGTGTTGATCTCGCCGTTGTGCGCGATGAACCGGTAGGGGTGGGCCAGCGGCCAACTCGGGAAGGTGTTGGTGGAAAAGCGGCTGTGCACCAGGGCCAGCGCGGAGCAGAAGCGGTCGTCGTTGAGGTCCGGGAAATACTCGCCGAGCTGGGCGGTGGTGAGCATCCCCTTGTAGACCAGGGTGCGGGTGGAAAGGCTGGGGAAATACAGCTCGGTCTCGTGCTCGACCCGCTTGCGGACCCGGTAGGCGCGGCGCTCGAGGTCCATCCCAGCCGCCCCGTCCGGCGCGGTGAGGAACAGCTGCCGGATCACCGGCTCGACGCTGCGCGCCACGACGCCGATGGCTTCGCGGTCCACCGGCACCACCCGCCAGCCGGCGATGGTCAGTCGCTCCTGCCGCGCGATTCGGCTGACCGCGCGGATCGCCGCGTCGCGGGTTCCCGCAAGCAGCGGCAAGAAGGCCAGCCCGACCGCGTACGCGCCGGCCGGCGGCAACGGGAAATCGACCTCGGCCCGCAGGAAGGCATCGGGGATCTGGACCAGGATGCCGGCCCCATCGCCGGTCTCCGGGTCGCAGCCCGCCGCGCCACGGTGATCGAGGTTGCGCAGGGCGGTCAGGCCGTGGCGGACGATGTCGTGCCCGGCCCGGCCTTGCACGTCCACCACGAAGGCGACGCCGCAGGCGTCGTGCTCCTGGGCAGGGTCGTACAGGCCCTGCCGCGGGGGGGACGCCGCGCCGGGAAGCGTGGGGCCTACCGAAGGTTCGGTCACCGGAACTGTCCTTCTCGTCCGTCCTGGCATGGTGGGCGGGGCGGGTCGGACAGCGCTGTCCTGGTGGATTACGGGCACGTTAACCGCCGGTCCGTCGATCTGTCGAATTCGTCCGGGGCCGCGCCGGTCAGACCCCCCCGACCTCGATCGTGCTCTCCACGTCGTCGGGCGACGCCTCGGCGCGGGGCCGGTCCCGGACCAACAGCAGATAGGCCACCGCGCCGAGGAAAACGACTATCGAGGTGTAGTCATTGAGCCGCAGACCGAGATAGGTATGCGCCTGATCGATGCGGAGGGCCTCGATCCAGAAGCGCCCCACCGTGTACGCCCCGACGTAGACCGCGAAGGCCCGCCCCCGACCGAGACGAAAGCGGCGCTCGGCCCAGAGGACCACCCCGGCGGTGCCCAAGTCCCACAACGACTCATACAAAAATGTCGGCTGGTAGGTCGCGATCGACGCGTACCGGGCCTCGCGGTGAGCCGGATCGATGTGCAAAGCCCACGCCAGGTTGCTGGGCCGGCCGTAGAGCTCTTGGTTGAACCAGTTTCCCCAGCGGCCGATCGCCTGCGCGACCGGGATGCCCACCGCGACAGCGTCGGCGAGTGGGGCGAACGCGACACCGTTGCGCCGGGCACCGATGTAGGCCCCCACCGCGCCGAGCGCCACGGCGCCCCAGATGCCCAGCCCGCCATCCCAGATATAGAGGGCTCGGATCGGTTGGCGGCCGGCCCGGAAATAAAGCTGGTTGTCGGTGATGACGTGGTAGAGCCGGCCGCCGACGATCCCGAACGGGACCGCCCAGACCGCTATGTCGGACAGCTTGCCCTTGGGGTAGCCGCGGGACTGCAGTCGCCGCTCGCCGATGATCACCGCGACGATCACCCCGAGCAGAATGCACAGGGCGTAACCCCGGAGCGGAATCGGCCCCAGGTGGACGACCCCCTGACTGGGGCTGGGGATGCTGGCATGCACCGGTCAACAGTACGGGACCTGCCGGGCAGCAATCCGCCTCAGCCGCGCCGCACCCCGGCCGCCAGTTCCGCGGCGAGTGCGGCGACCGCGCGGACGCCGGCCGCCTCGTCCGGGGCGTCCAGCAGGCAGCGGACCAGCGCCGACCCGACGATGACGCCGTCCGCGAAGGACGCCACCTCCGCGGCCTGCGCACCGGTGCTGACACCGAGCCCCACCGCGACGGGCAGGGTGGTCTGGCGACGGCAGCGCGCCACCAGTTCACGGGCCCGGCTACCGACCGATGAGCGGGCCCCGGTGACCCCCATCGTGGAGGCGGCGTAGAGAAATCCGCGGCTGACCGCCGCGGTCGAGGCGATCCGGGCGTCGGTGGACGACGGCGCGACGAGGAAGACCGGATCGAGGCCGGCCGCACTGCTGGCCGCGAGCCATCCCGTCGCCTCCTCCGGCAACAGGTCGGGGGTGATGACGCCGACCGCGCCGGCCGCCTGGAGGGCCGCGGCGAAGCCGTCCGGGCCGTACCGTTCGACCGGGTTCCAGTAGGTCATCAGCAGACTGGGGGCGCCGGTCGCCGCGGACGCCTGCACGGTGCGCAACACGTCGGCGGTGGTCGAGCCGCCGGCGAGCGATGCCTCTACCGCCGCCTGGATCGTGGGGCCGTCGATCAGCGGGTCGGTGTAGGGCAGCCCGACCTCGACGACGTCGACGCCGGCCTCGACTATCGCCGCGATCGCCGTGCAGGCACCCGGGAGGGTGGGGAAGCCCGCCGGCAGGTAACCGATGAGCACCGCGCGGTGCTCCGCCTTCGCCGCGGCGAAGGCCTCAGCGAGTCGGCTCACGCCTCGAGCAGCCCGAAGTAGGAGGCTGCCGTGGCCGAATCCTTGTCACCCCGGCCGGAGACATTGATCATGATCACCAGATCCTTCGCCAGCCGGCCCGTGGCCACCTGTTCACGCCCCCAGTCGCAAGCCCCCGCGAAGGCATGCGCGGTCTCGATCGCGCACAGGATGCCCTCGCTCTGGGCTAGTTTCGCCAACGCCTGCATCGCCCAGGCATCGGCGATTCCGCGGTAGGTGGCCCGTCCGCTGTCCCGCAGCCAGGCGTGCTCCGGGCCCACCCCGGGATAGTCCAGCCCCGCGCTGATGGAAAACGTCGGAAGTGTCTGGCCGTCGCCGTCTTGCATGAGGTAGGACCGCGCGCCATGCAGCACCCCTGGTGTACCGGCCGTCAAGGGGGCCGCGTGCCGCCCGGTCTCGACGCCGTCGCCGCCGGCCTCACAACCCACCAGGGCCACCTCGGCGTCGGGGATGAAGGCGTGAAAGGCGCCCATCGCGTTGGAACCTCCACCGACGCAGGCGACCACGGCGTCCGGGAGCCGGCCGACCAGTTCCAGGCACTGCCCCCGGGCCTCGAGGCCAATGACTCGCTGAAAGTCGCGGACCATCATCGGGAACGGGTGCGGACCGACGACGCTGCCGATGATGTAGTGGGTGTCTTCGACGTTGGTGACCCAATCCCGCATCGCCTCGTTCGTGGCGTCCTTCAGCGTCTTGCTGCCGCTGGAGACCGAGACGACCTGCGCGCCGAGCAGCCGCATCCGGGCCACGTTCAGCGCCTGGCGGCGGGTGTCCTCCTCGCCCATGTAGACCGTGCAGTCAAAACCGAGCAGCGCGCAGGCGGTTGCCGTGGCAACGCCGTGCTGGCCCGCGCCCGTCTCGGCGATGACCCGCCGTTTGCCCATGCGTTGGGTGAGCAGCGCCTGACCCAGCACATTGTTGATCTTGTGTGAGCCGGTGTGCGCCAGGTCTTCCCGTTTGAGCAGGATACGGGCGCCCCCGGCATGCTCGGACAGCCGGCGCGCATCGGTCAGCGGGGTAGGGCGACCGGCGTAGGTGGCCAGCAGCCGGTCCAGTTCGGCGGTGAATGCCGGATCGGCCCGGGCGCTGTCGTACGCCGCGCCCAACTCGTCGAGGGCGGCCACCAGCGCCTCCGGCACGAACCGGCCCCCGTACGGGCCGAAGTGGCCGGCGTGATCGGGCAGCGGGTCCGCGGCCGGCGCGGTCATCGGGAGCCCGCAACGGGCGGCGTCACCGGGCGCCGCCGGACCGGGTGGCCGGATGGGCACCGGCGGCAACCAGATCGAGCACCGCCTGCCGGGGATCCCCGCGGGTGACGAGCGCCTCGCCGACCAGCACGGCGTCGGCGCCGTGGGCGGCGTAATGCAGGACATCACGCGGTCCGGTGACCCCGGACTCGGCGATCTTAACGACGCCCGCCGGGATCTCCCGGGCGAGGCGGGCGAACGTCGTCGTATCCACCTCGAGGGTCGTCAGGTCGCGGGCGTTGACGCCGACGACCTTCGCGCCGGCGTCGAGTGCGCGCAGCAATTCCGGTTCGTCGTGGACCTCGACCAGGGCGGTCATGCCCAACGATTCCACCCGGTCCAGCAGGCCGCACAATCGGGGCTGATCCAGCGCCGCCACGATCAGCAGGACCAGGTCGGCCCCGTAGGCCCGGGCCTCGAACACCTGATAGGGCGAGACGACGAAGTCCTTGCGGAGGAGGGGAATGTCGACGACCGCCCGGACCGCAGCCAGGTCGGCGAGCGTGCCGCCGAAACGGCGGGTCTCGGTGAGCACGCTGATGGCGCAGGCACCGCCGCCGGCGTAGCTCGCGGCGAGGGCAGCCGGGTCGGTGATCTCGGCGAGGTTCCCCCGGCTGGGGCTGGCCCGCTTGACCTCCGCGATCACGCCTACGCCCGGCGCGCGCAGCGCGGCGATCGCGTCGCGGGGGGGGCGGGCGGCCGCCGCCCGGCTGCGGACCTCCTCCAGCGGCCGGGCCGCCTCGCGGGCGACAAGATCAGCGCGCACGCCGTCGAGGATGCCATCCAGCGCCGTCCCTCGCTGCGGTTGCACCGGGTCAGGGTAGCGGCGCCGAAACCGCGGGCGCCCGCGGGCCGGCCGGTACGTTGGTCCCGTGTCCGAGGAAAAGCAGCCGATCAAAATGCTCGGTGATCGCGTGCTGGTCGCCCAACCCGCCGCCGAAGGTGAGCGCACCTCCAGCGCCGGCATCCTCATCCCCGCCACCGCTCAGGTCGGCAAGCGGCTCAGCTGGGCGCAGGTCATCGCGACCGGCCCGAACGTGCGGGCGGTCGAGGAGGGTGACAGCGTGCTTTTCAACCCGGAGGACCGCTTCGAGGTGGAGGTCCACGGCACCCGCTACCTGATCCTGCGCGAGCGAGACCTCGCCGCTATCGCGGCCGCCCGGCTGGATCAGGGCGGCACCGGGCTCTACCTGTAAGCGGACCCGTAATCGATCTCTAAGCGACCGGCAAGCGCTCACGCCTGCGCGGAGGTGTCGCCCAGCGATTCGTGCACGGCCCGGATCGCGGCGTCGGACAGGGTCGACTCCACCAGCGTCGCGCCGGGGAAGCGCACCAGTTCGCGTTGCAGGTCGCCGAGCGACAGGTGGCTGATCAGCAACGCCAGGGCGGTTCCCCCCGGCGGAATGACCGTGCGCAGCTCGGCGATCTTCTCGTCCTTGATCCCGGTGTCCACCAGCTTCGCCATCAGTGCCCCGGACCCGGCGGTGGCTGCTCCCCCGATCAGGCCGCCGAGCGGGCCGCCCAGCAGGGTTCCGATCAGCAGGCCCCACATCCCGGCGGAGAGGGCGCCTCGTCCCGGGGTGACATCGGTGGTCTCCCGCACATGGGAGTGCCCGTCGGCGTCTCGGTGGACGAACACCGCGTCGTGCAACTGGATCTGGCCGCCCTTTTGCAGGCGGGTCGCGGCGAGCAGGAACTCGTTCGCCTTGAGCGGGTCATCGAAGCCGATGACCAGCAACTTGCGGGGGTCCAGCGGGTCGTCGGCCATCAGATCTCCTGGTGAGGGGCGCGCGGCGGTCGGTCCAGCAAGCGTAACGACGCCGGGGTGGGCTAGTCGGGGAGCGTGACGGTGAACGAGGCGCCCCCCTCGCCGGCATGGCCGGCGAGGGCGTGACCGCCGAGCCGGCCGGCGAGTCCGGCGACCAGCGCGAGGCCAAGGCCGGTGCCCACCGGGCGGACGCCGCGGTAGCGGGCATGCAGCGTGCCCTGCTCGAAGGCCACCATCAGGTCCTCGTCGGCGAGGCCGGGGCCACCATCTCGGACCTGCAGGACGGCCCCGCCAGTGTTCCCGGGACGTACCGCGAACACGATCGGCGACCCGGACGGCGTGACGCGCAGGGCGTTTTCGGCCAGCCCATCGAGGATCTGCCGGACGCGTAGTGGGTCGGTTCGGACCACGACCGCCACGGCCTCCACCCGCAGCACGATGCCGGCATCGGCGCACCGTCGGGACCAGATCCGGCCGGCGTCTTCGACCAGCGCGGCCAGGTCGACCGGGGCGAGATCGACCCGGAAGTCGTCGGCGCCCAATCTCGCCAGGTCGAGCAGGTCGGCGACGAGTCGTTCCAACCGATCGGCCTCGGTACGGATGATCCCCGCCGCGCCCGGTATGTCGTCGACCAGCCCGTCGGCGAGCGCCTCGGCGTAGCCCCGGATGCCGGTCAGTGGGGTGCGCAGCTCGTGACTCACCGAGAGCAGGAACGCCCGCTGGCGTTGCTCGGAGCTTTCCAGGGCACCGGCCAGGGCGTTGAGCGACTCGGCAACCTGCGCGACCTCCGCCGGGCCGTCCGGCCGGACCCGCACCGAGCGTTCCCCGGCGGAGAGCCGATGCGCCGCGGCGGCGGCCGCGGTCAGTGGGGCGGCGAGCCGGCGGGCGAGCAGGACGCCCGCCAGCGCCGCGGCGCCCAGGCCGATCGCCAAGGCGAGGAAGATCCGCTCGCCCAGCGGATTGGAGATCTCCGCCACCGTCGAGGTCGGCTGCAGCAGCACCGGGGTGATCTGGGCCCCGGAGGGGCGCGCCTCCACCAGAAAGGTCTTGGTGCCGAGCCGGCGGGTCTGATCGACCGCCGCTCCATTTTTGACGGCGGCGAGGATGTCGGCGGGCAGTTGCGCACCCCGCAACTGCACCCCGTCGGCGCGAACCGGGACGAATTGCACCTGCAGCCGGCGCAGCGCCGCCTCCCCGGTGCGGGCCGTGCCGCGGCCGGCGGAGGGCGCGGCGGCCAGCGCGGCGAACCGGCCCAGGGTGCGGCGGGCCTGCGACTCGGCCGCCGACCGCACCAAGCCCAAGGCCAACGCCCCGGCGACCAGCACCGCCAACGCCGCCGCCCCGACCGTGACCAGGCCGATCCGGGTGGCCAACGAGGCGCGAGGCCTCACCGGCCGGCGGCGTAGCCGACGCCGCGGACCGTGCGAATCGGGGAGTGATCACCGAGCTTGGCTCGCAGCTGCGCCACGTGCACGTCGACGGTCCGGGTGCCGGCCGCTGCCGCGTAGCCCCAGACTTCGGAAAGCAGCTGCTCGCGGGTGGCGACTCGGCCGGGCCGCTTGAGCAGCCACACCAGCAGATCGAACTCGGTGGCGGTCAGCCCGATCTCCTCCCCGGCGACCGTCACCCGGCGACGGGCCGGCTCCACCCGCAGCGCCCCCAGCTGATAGCTGCGCTCGTCGACCGCCACTCCCCGGCGCAGGACAGCCCTCACGCGGGCGACGAGCTCCCGTGGGGAAAACGGTTTGGTGATGTAGTCGTCGGCGCCCAGCTCCAGACCGAGGATCCGATCGACCTCGTCGTCGCGGGCAGTCACGAACAGCACCGGCACCAGGTCGCCCTCGGCCCGCAGCGCCCGGCAGACCTCCGTGCCGTCGAGCTCGGGCAACCCGACGTCCAACACGATGGCGACCGGATGCAGGCGTCGGGCGGCGGCCAGCCCGGCCCGGCCGTCGACCTCCACCTGTACCCCGAAACCCTCCCTGGACAGGTACATCCGCACCAGGTCGGCGATCGCCCTCTCGTCCTCGACTACGAGGATCAGACCCTTGCCGTCGGCCACCGCGCCAGTGTGGCGCAGGCCACCTCGGGACCGGCCCCTCGGCGCGTTCGAGGAAGGTCAATTCTGGCTCAGGCGGTGGGGTCCTCCCCGCGGTCCAGCGCATCCCAGGTGCCCGCGTCGCCGGGGCCGGTCGGCCGCTCCGCCGCGCGGGCGGCGGGCGCTTCATACCGGGCGGACAGCGCCGACCAGCGGGGCCCTCGTAGCGCCAGCAGGGCGCCGCTGAACGCCAGCAACACCCCGCCGGCCACCGCCACCCAAGGCCACACCGATGTGTGTACCGCCGCGCCGGCCGGCAGCTGCGCGTACACCCGTCCGCGGGCGGTGCCGCGGGCCGCGAGTGACTCGATCACCACCGCGACCCCGGTGGCGGCCATGAGGATTCCCGCGATGACTCGCCCGACCCGCTTCGCGGCGGGCACCGCGACGGCGCCGGCCACGGCCACGAGTACCGCCGCGGCTACCACCGGAGCCACCGAACGGCCGGTGACCTGACCGGTGACGTGCACGAACGAGCCGGCCACCGGCCGGCGTCCGCTTCCCGAGGCCCACCGCGCCCCGGCGCTGAACAGCAGCAGTCCGGCCGTCAGCAGCGACAGCAGGAAGGCGAGCGCCGCCTCACGTCGGGCGGCCATCAGACCGGCAACGGGCCCGGTGCGGCCGCGGCGGGCCGCAGGGTGTCCGCCACCGCGGCGGCCCGCAGCACCGCACTGGCCTTCGCCCGCGTCTCGGCCTCCTCCGCGGCCGGATCGCTGTCGGCGACGATCCCCGCGGACGCCTGCACGTAGGCGATCCCGTCGCGGAGCACCGCGGTCCGGATGGCAATGGCCATGTCCAGGTCGCCGCCCACGTCGAGATAGCCGACGGCGCCGCCGTATACCCCCCGGCGCACCGGTTCCAGCTCGTCGATCAATTCCATCGCCCGGACCTTCGGCGCCCCGGTCAACGTTCCGGCCGGGAAGCAGGCCATCAGCACGTCGAGGGCATCCTTGTTCGCGGCTACCTCCCCGACGACGGTCGACACGATGTGCCACACATGGCTGTAGCGCTCCAGCGCGCCGAATTCGACGACCTCGACGCTGCCCGGGGAGCACACCCGGCCGAGGTCGTTGCGCCCGAGGTCAACCAGCATCACGTGCTCGGCGCGTTCCTTGGCGTTGGCCAGCAGCTCAGCGGCCAGCGCCGCGTCCTGCTGCGGATCAGCCCCCCGCGGGCGGGTGCCGGCGATGGGGTGCAGCACGGCCCGCCGGTCGGTGACCGTGACCAGAGCCTCCGGGGAGGCACCGACGATGTCGAAGCCGTCCAGGCGCAGCAGGTACAGGTACGGCGACGGGTTGATCGAGCGCAGCGCCCGGTAGAGCTCCAGCGCGTCCGCGGCGACGGGAGTCTCGAACCGCTGACCGATCTGCACCTGGAACACCTCCCCCGCGCGGATCGCGGCCAACGCCTGCCGCACCGCCGGCTGGTAGTCCCCGGCCGGCGTGCGCGACGCGAACTGCGGGGCGCCGATGTCGCCGGTGATCGCGGTCGTCGCCGGCGCCGGCGCGGCGAGCGCATCCACCATGGCTTCCAACCGGGCCACGGCGTCCGCCCACGCCTCATCGACGCGTTCGTCCGAACCGTCGAGGTTGATCGCATTCGCGATCAGCACGAGGGAGCCGTCGCTGTGGTCGAGCACGGCCAGATCGCTGACCAGCAGCATGGCCAGTTCGGGCAGCGGCAGCCCGGGGGCGGCCACGTTCGGCAGGCGTTCCAGCCGGCGCGCGACGTCGTAGGACAGGTAACCCACCAGCCCGCCGGTGAGCGGGGGCAACTCGTCCGTCCGCGGTGTCCGCAAGGCCGCCATCGTCGCGTGCAACGCCACCAGCGGGTCCCCTCCGACGGGGACGCCGGCCGGCGGGGTCCCGGTCCAGACCGCCTCGCCGCCCGCTTCGGTCAGGGTGGCGGCGCTCCGGACCCCGACGAACGAGTACCGCGACCAGCGCCCGCTCGCCGCGGACTCCAACAAGAACGTGCCCGGCCGGCCGGCGGCCAGCTTGCGGTAGACACCCACCGGCGTCTCCCCGTCCGCCAGCAGCCGGCGGTGCACGGGGATGACCCGCCGATCGCGGGCCTGTTCTCGGAAGATCGCCAACGACGGGGCGGTGACGCCGGTCGTCATGCGCGGCTCACCGGGTCGAGGCGGCGGCCGGCGCGCCCACGACCGCGGGCAGTCGCCCCTCGTCGAAGCAGGTGCGAGCCCCGGTGTGGCACGCGGCGCCGACCTGATCGACCCGGACGAGCACGGTGTCGCCGTCGCAGTCCAGGGCGACCGACTTCACCCACTGCTGATGGCCAGAGGTGTCACCCTTCACCCAATATTCGGCCCGGCTGCGGCTCCAGTAGGTGCAGCGTCCCGTCGTCAACGTGCGGTGCAACGCCTCATCGTCCATCCAGCCGACCATCAGGACTTCCCCGGTGTCGTGTTGCTGGGCCACCGCCGGGAACAGGCCGTCGCGGTCCCGTTTGAGGCGGGCCGCCACCTGCGGATCGAGCAAGGAATCACGGCTCCCGGCAGTCATGTGGACATTCTGCCGCTAAGACTGTCGCGGCGGCGCGGCCGCCGCGCGTTGCGCGTCCCAGCTCGCGTACAGCCGGCCGTACACACCGCCCTCGGCGAGCAGCGCAGCGTGCGTGCCGCGCTGCACCACGCGCCCGGCGTCGATCACCAACACCTCGTCCGCCCCCTCCGCGGTGGAGAGTCGATGCGCGATCGTCACGGCGGTGCGCCCCCGGGTCAGCCCCGCCAAGGCCCGGGCAATGCGCTGCTCGGTGGCCGGGTCCACGGCGCTGGTCGCCTCGTCCAGCACGAGCAGGTCAGGGTCGGCGACGTAGGCCCGGGCGAGTGCCACCAGCTGCCGCTCCCCCACCGACAAGGCTTCCCCACGCTCCCCGACCCGGGTCCCGATCCCGTCGGGCAGGCCGGCCAGCCACTCGCCGAGCCCGAGCTCGGTGAACGCCAGCTCGACGTCGTCGTCCGATAGCCCGCGATGGCCGTACCGCACGTTCTCGGCGATGGAGGCGTCGAACAGGAAGCCGTCCTGCGGCACAACCACCACCCGCCGCCGCAGCGAGGAGAACGGCACGTCCCGAAGCGCGATCCCCCCCAGCTCGATCACCCCGTCGCTGGGATCCATCAGCCGGGTGAGCAGCTTGGCGAAGGTGGTCTTGCCGCCCCCGGTCTCCCCGACCACGGCGAGGTTGGTCTGCGCGGCGACGGACAGGTCGACGTCGTGCAGCACGTCGGGCCCGCCGGGATAGGCGAAGCGCACCTGCCGGAACCGGACCGCGAGCGGTCCGCGCGGCAGGGGGGTGCCCCCTTCCCCCGGATCGGCAACGTCGGTGGGGGTGTCGAGAACTTCCAGCACCCGCCGGAAGCTCGCGACCGCGTTCTGCGCCTCGTTCAGGGCCTCCGTGGCGACCTGCACGGGCTGCACGAACAGCGAGACGAGGAACAAGAACGCGACCAGTCGGCCGGTGGACAGGTGACCGCCGACCCCGAGCAGGACACCACCGACGACCACGCCGACGTTCGCCAGAGAGGCGCCCAGCTCACCGAAGACGTACACGCCCACCGATAGTGCCTGCGCGCGGGTCTGCGCCTCTCGGGTGGCGTCCACCGCGGCGTCGATGCGCTCAGCGGTCCGGTCCTCCACGGCGTACGCCTTGATCACCTGCGCGCCGACCACGGACTCCGCTACCGCGCCGAGCATCTCCCCGATGCGCTGGCGGACCAGCGCGTACCCGCCGGACAGCCGCTTTTGCAGCCGCCGCCCCACGTAGAGGGCGGGCGCGAACGACGCCAACACCAGCAGCGCCAGCGGCCACGAGTAGAACAGCATCAGCGCGGTCGCGAGCAGCACCTGGCCGCCGGCGGTCACCAGAAACACCCCGCCGTACTGCATGAAAATGCTCACGGTGTCGACGTCGCTGGTCACGCGGCTGACCAGCGAACCGCGTCGCTCGGCCTGCTGGTGGAGCACCGACAGGTCGTGCACATGCCGGAAGGTCCGCACCCGCAGGTGCGCGAGTCCGGACTCGGTGGCCCGGTACAGCCGGGCGTTCATCGCGAAGTTGGCGCTGATCGTGGTGAGGATGGCCACCGCGCCGAGCCCCACGAACAGCCGGATCACCATCAGGTGCGGATGGCCGCCGGCCAGCCCGCGGTCCAGAACCTGCTGCACAACCACCGGCACCACCACCCGCCCGACGGTGGCGAGCAGGGCGAGCACCAGGGTGCCGCGGAGTCCGTGGACGAATTCGGGCGCCAGCAGCACGGCGCGGCGCAGCACGTGCCGGGCGGTCGGGGGCAACCGCGACGGGGGCACCGCCGATGGGGCCGGACTCACGCGGAGAGGGGGGCGTTGTCATACGCCGAGACGATCCGGCGGTAGGCGATGTTGCGGGCGAGCAGCTCCGGGTGCGTGCCTCGGTCGGCGATGCGCCCGGCATCAAGGAACAGCACCTCATCGGCGAGGGCGATGCTCGCCTTGCGGTAGGCAACGACCACGGTCGTGGCCGGGGCGGCGTTCTCGCGCAGGCCGGCCAGGATGGCCTGCTCCACCGACGGGTCGACGCTGGACGTCGCATCATCAAGGACCAGCAGCCGGGGGCGGCGGACCACCGCGCGGGCCAGGGACAACCGCTGGCGCTGCCCGCCGGACAGGGTCGTGCCTCGCTCGCCGATGACGCTGTCCAGGCCGTCGGCCAGCGCCGCGACGAACCCGTCCGCCTGGGCGATGCGCAGGGCGGCCCAGACCTGCTCGTCGGGGATGCTGGCCCCGAGCGTGACGTTGCCGCGGACCGTGTCGTCGAACAGGAAGGTGTGCTGCGCAACAAGAGCGACGGTACGGGCTGCCTCACCGGGCCGTAGCGCCCGCAGGTCGACGTCATCAACGGTGACGGCGCCCCCGTCCGGATCGACCAGGCGTACCAGCAAGGAAACGAGCGTCGACTTGCCGGCGCCGGTCGCCCCGACCAGCGCGACGGTCCGTCCGGCCGCCACCTCGAAGCTGACCCCATGCAGGACCGGCGGGTGGCCGGCGTAGGCGTAGCGAAGAGCGTCGGCGCGCAGCCGGATCGGGCCCGCACCGGCGGGTGCGGACGCCTCACCCGCGGCCAGTTGCCCGCTGGCCCGCAACACGCGCTGGACGCGTTCGTGACCGACGACGCTGCGGGGAACTTCCGCCAGCGCCCAGCCGATGGCCCGCAGCGGGAAGGCGAGCAGACCGAACAGGTACGCCACGCGGACCAGCGTGCTGGTGCTCTCCCGGCTGACGCCGACCAGCAGCACCAGCAACGTGCCCAGGTTGGGAATGGCCTCCAGCATGGGGTCGAACAGGCCGCGCAGCCGTCCGACGCGGACCAACGCGTCGCGCAGCTCAAAGGCCCGCTCGGCGAACCGGTCGGTTTCCTCCTGCTCCCGGCCGAGGGTCTTCACCACCAGCGCGCCCTCGAATGACTCATGGGCGATACCGCTGACCTCACCGCGCAGCTGCTGCGCGCGGGTGACGCGGGGGGACATCCGCCGGGCGTAGGCGGTGTTGGTCACGACCACCGCCGGGAACACCAGCAAGCCGATGAGCGCCAGCAGCCAGTCGGTGGCAAACAGCAGCCCCACCGTCACCACGATGATCACGAGCACCCCGACCGCAAAGGGGAAGGGGGCGATTGGGTACCACAGCGCTTCGACATCCGAGTTGGCGGTGGAGAGCAGTTCACCAGTGGAGTGCCGGGCGTGCCAGGACAGCGGCAGCTGCAGGTAGCGCCGGGTGACTCGTCGGCGGTAGTCGCCCTGCAGTCGGTATTGCATCACCCCGGCACCCAAGCGGCGCGCGACGATTCCCGCGATCTTGACGAAGGCGACCCCGAGGATGGCCAGCACCGACAGGCCAAGTGCCGACGCCGTGGTGTGATGCGTGCGGATCGCCGGCTCCACCACCCGACCGGTGATCGCGCCGAGGACGTAGGCCTGCGCGATGATCATCAGCCCGTAGGCGAGGGAGCCGACCAGGGAGATCGCGAACACCCTCGGCTGCTCGCGGACCGCGCCGATCAGGATGCCCATCCCCCGGCGGAGAACGTCTCCCCCGATCCGCGGCACGGGCCACATCCTTCCAGGTCCGGGCCGATCACCCCAACCGGATGCGGCCCGGGACCGCCTCAGCGGGCGCGATATCCGGCCGCCCGCAGGGCGGCCTTGACCTGCCCGACCGTGAGCGCACCGAAGTGGAAAACGCTGGCGGCCAGGACGGCATCGGCCCCGGCGGCCACCGCCGCCGGGAAATGCTCGAGCTGCCCGGCCCCGCCGGAGGCGATGATCGGCACGTCCACCGCCGCCCGGATGGCAGCGGTCATCGCCAGGTCGTAACCGGCGCTGGTGCCGTCGGCGTCCATCGAATTGAGCAGGATTTCCCCGGCCCCGAGCTCGGCCCCGGTGCGGGCCCACTCCACCGCGTCCCGGCCGGTCCCCCGCCGGCCCCCGTGCGTGGTCACCTCGAAACCGGACGGCGTCCCCGGGGCTCGGCGCGCGTCGATCGACAACACGATGCATTGGCTCCCGAACCGGCGGCTGGTCTCCCGCAGCATGTTCGGGTCGGCGACGGCGGCGGTGTTGATCCCGACCTTGTCGGCGCCCGCCCGCAGCAGCCGGTCAACGTCGTCGCCCGTCCGGACCCCGCCGCCCACGGTCAGCGGGATGAAGACCTGCTCGGCGGTCCGGCGCACCACCTCGTAGGTCGTCTGCCGATCGGCGCTGCTGGCGGTGATGTCCAAGAACACCAGCTCGTCGATGCCCTGAGCGTCGTACCGCGCGGCCAGCTCCACCGGATCGCCGGCGTCCCGCAGATCGGTGAAGTTGATCCCCTTGACCACCCGGCCGGCGTCGACATCCAGGCAGGCGATGACCCGGGTGGCGACGCTCATCGCGGCTGCGCCAGCCGGGCCAGCGCCTCGGGGATGGTGAACGCACCCGCGTACAGCGCCTTCCCGACGATGACACCCTCCACGCCGTCCGGCTCCAGTTCGGCGAGCAAGCCCAGGTCGGCCAGGGTGGCCACCCCGCCGCTGGCGATCACCGGCCGGCTGGTCGCCGCGCATACCTGCCTGAGCAGGTCCACGTTCGGGCCGGTGAGGGTCCCATCGCGGTGCACGTCGGTGACCACGTAGCGGGCACAGCCTTCGGCGTCCAGGCGGGTGAGCACGTCGAACAGCTCGCCGCCTGCACGCGTCCAGCCCCGGGCCGCCAAGGTGGTGCCGCGCACATCCAGGCCGACCGCGATCCGGTCACCGACCCGTCCGATTGCCGAGCGCAGCCAGGCCGGGTCCTCAAGCGCGGCGGTCCCCACGTTGATCCGCCTCGCTCCGGTTGCCAACGCCGCGTCCAGCGAGACGTCATCGCGGATGCCGCCGGACAGTTCGACGTGAACCCCACGGTCGGCCAGCGCCGTGGTGACCCCCGCCAACAGCGCCCGGTTCTCCCCCCGGCCGAACGCCGCGTCGAGGTCGACCAGGTGCACCCAGCGGGCGCCGGCCGCCGCCCAGTCCAGCGCCGCCGCAAGGGGATCCCCGTAACTCGTCTCGCTCCCGGCAGCTCCTTGCACCAGCCGGACCGCGGCGCCGTCGGCCACATCCACCGCCGGCAGCAGCTCAAGGCTCACAGCAGGCCCAGCCAGTTACGCAGCAGCAGCGCGCCGGCATCCGCGGATTTCTCGGGGTGGAACTGGGTGGCGCACACCGGGCCGCTCTCCACGCCGGCCAGGAAGGGTTCACCGTGCTCCGCGAGGGTGGCGAGGCCCGGTCCGGTCCGCGCCGCGTAGGAATGCACGAAGTAGAACCAGGCGTCGTGCAGGCCGGCGAACAGCGCACTGCCGGCCGGCACCTGCACGGTGTTCCAGCCCATGTGCGGGAGCACCGGTGCGTGCAGGCGGGTGACCGGACCCGGCAGCACCGCCAGACCGTCGGTGACCTCACCGTGCTCCTCGCCCCGCTCGAACAACACCTGCATGCCGACGCAGATGCCGAGCACCGGCCGGCCCGCGGCGACGCGTTCGCGGATCACCGCGCCGGCCCCGATGCCATCGATGCCTTTCATGCAACTGGCGTACGCCCCGACCCCGGGGACCACCAGACCGGAGCAGTCCCTCGCCTCACTCGGGTCGGCGCTGACCTGCACCTGCGCGCCGGCTCGGCGCAGCGCCCGCTCGGCGGAGCGCAGGTTGCCGCTGCCGTAGTCGAGGACGACGACCTTCACAGCACCCCTTTGGTGGACGGCACGCCCACCGTCCGGGGGTCGAGGGCAGCCGCGTCGCGCAGCGCCCGGGCGAAGGCCTTGAATTGCGCCTCCACGACGTGGTGGGCGTTTCGGCCGGCCAGCACGCGCACATGCATGGTCACCCGCGCCTCGGCGACGAACGATTCGAAGATGTGCTTGGTGAGGGTGGTGTCGTAGCTGCCGATCAGTTCAACCAGGTCCGGCTCGTCGTGCACCAGGTAGGGCCGGCCGGACAGGTCGACTGCGACCTGGACCAGCGTCTCGTCCAGCGGGACCAGGGCATCCCCGTACCGCCGGATCCCCATCTTGTCGCCGAGCGCCTCACGAAACGCCTGGCCGATGGCGAGCGCGGTGTCCTCCACGGTGTGGTGGGCGTCCACGTCGAGGTCGCCGCGGGTCTCCACCTGCAGGTCGAACCCGCCATGCTTGCCTAGCTGGGCCAGCATGTGGTCGTAGAACGGCACCCCGGTCGATACCGCCACCACGCCGGTGCCGTCCAGGTCGAGCCGGACCCGCACGCTGGACTCCTTCGTCGTCCGGTCCACGGCCGCGACGCGGGTCACCCCAACACCTCCGCCAGTGCCGCGAGGAAGGTGTCGCACTCCGCGCTGGTGCCGACGGTGACCCGCAGCCAGCCAGCCAGCCCGACGTCGCGGACCAGGACGCCCCGATCGAGCAAGCCCTGCCAGATGGTCGACTGCCGGGGGAACTGCCCGAACAGCAGGAAGTTCGCATCACTCGGCGCGACCTGCAGCTGCAGCGCGGACAACGCTGCGGCGAGCCGGTCCCGGTCGATCACCACCTGGGCCACGGTGGCCAGCGTCTGTTCGGCGTGCCGAACCGCGGCCAAGGCGGCTGCTTGGGTCAGCGTGGACAGGTGGTAGGGCAGGCGCACCAACTGCAGGGCGTCGATCAAAGCCGGGGCGGCGGCGAGGTAACCGACCCGACCGCCGGCCAGCGCGAAGGCCTTGCTCATCGTCCGGGTCACCACGAGCCGCGGGTAGCGATCCAGCAGGCTGATCGCCGACGTTTGGGTGGAGAACTCGGCGTACGCCTCGTCGACAATCACGATGCCCGGGGCATCGGCGCAGACCGCCTCGACGACGTCCAGGGCCATCGGCGTGCCGGTCGGGTTGTTCGGGCGGGTCAGGAACACCACGTCCGGTCGGTGCCGGACAACGGCCCGCCGGGCGTGGTCCGCGGACAGGTCGAACCCCGCCTCGCGCGGCTCTTCCCGCCAGTGGGTGCCCCCCAATTCGGCGATGACCGGATGCATGGAATAGGAAGGCACGAAACCCAGGGCGGACCTGCCCGGGCCGCCGAAGGCCTGCAAGAGCTGGGCCAGCACCTCATTCGAGCCGTTGGCGACCCAGACCTGCGACGGTTCGACTCCGAGATAGCCGGCCAGCGCGGCCCGGAGTTCCACCACGTTCCGGTCCGGGTAACGGTTGAGCCCACCGGCGGCGGCGGCGACCGCGCCGGCCAGGTCGGCCACCAGCTCCGGCGGGGGTGGGTAGGGGTTCTCGTTGGTGTTCAGGCGTACCGGCACCACCAGCTGCGGCGCCCCGTAGGGCTGCTTGCCGCGCAGCTCGGCGCGAAGCGGCAACGCGGCCAGCTCGGCGGCCCGCGACGGCAGCACCGTGGTCACCGCTGCAGCCGAAGCGCCACCGCGTCGCGGTGGCCGAGCAGGTCCTCGACCTCCGCCAGCACGGCGATGTGCGGTGCAACCCCCGCCAGCGCCGCGGCGCTGTAGTCCACGACGTGCACGCCGCGCAGGAAGGAGTTGACCGAGAGCCCGGCGGTGTGCCGGGCGGTGCCACCGGTCGGCAGCACGTGATTGGAGCCGGCCAGGTAGTCCCCCAACGGAACCGGTGAGTAGGCGCCCACGAAGATCGCGCCCGCGTGCCGGACCCGCCCGGCCACGCCGGCGGCGTCCCGGGTCAGCACCTCCAGGTGCTCGGCCGCCCACGCGTCCACGACGGCCAAACCGTCGTCCAGGCCGGTGACCAGCACCACCGCCGATTGGGCGGCGAGCGCGGCCTCGACCGTGGCCCGGTTGTGGGTGACCGGCACCTGCTTGCCCAGCTCCACATCCACCGCGTCGGCCAACTCCGCCGAGTCGGTCACCAGCAGGCAGGAGGCAAGGGTGTCGTGCTCCGCCTGCGCGATGAGGTCCGCGGCGACGAACGCGGGGTCCGCCGACGAATCGGCCAGGATCCCCACCTCGGTCGGTCCGGCCTCGGCATCGATGCCAATGAGCCCGCGCAGCAGACGCTTTGCCGCGGTCACGTAGATGTTGCCGGGGCCGGTAACGACGTCCACCGGCCGGCAGCTCTCGGTGCCGTACGCGAACATGGCTATCGCCTGCGCGCCGCCTACGCAATAGACCTCGTCCACGTCCAGCAATGCGCAGGCGGCCAGAACCACGGGGTGCACCGTGCCGTGGAACGCCTGCTGCGGCGGGGAGGCCACCGCCAACGACCGCACGCCGGCGACCTGCGCGGGGACGACGTTCATCACCACCGATGAGGGGTAGACCACGCGGCCGCCGGGGACATAGAGCCCCACCCGGTCGACCGGGACGAACCGTTCGGTGACGAAGCCGCCGGGCACCACCTCGGTGGTCACGTCGGGTCGCAGCTGCGCCCGGTGTACCTGCCGGACGTGCGCGATGGCCTGCTCGAGGGCCGCGCGGACGCGCTCGTCCAAGCCGTCCAGCGCCGCGGCGAACGCGGACGCGGGCACCCGCAGGTCGGCCAGTTCGACCCCGTCGAAGCGGGCGGTGGCAGCGCGGACGGCGGCGTCGCCCTCGCGCCGCACGGCCTCCAGCACCGGCTGCACCACCGTCGTGGCCGCCTGCACGTCGACGACCGCACGCGGCAGCACCGCCCGCAGGTCGGCCGGGAGGCCGGCGGTGAGGTCGATCCTGGTCAGCACCGCTCAAGGCTACCGGCCGCTGCGCCGGACATCGCGTCGATACGCTGGCCGGGTGCCCGGGCAACGCGTGCTCATCCCTCTGTTTCCGCTGGGCACCGTCTTGTTTCCCGGCCTGCTGCTGCCGCTCAACATCTTCGAAGCACGCTATCGAGAGCTGGTGCGGGACCTGCTGGAGGGGCCGGACGACGCGCGCCGCTTCGGGGTGCTGAACATCCGGCACGGCCGAGAAGTCGGGGCGGACTCGGTGGAAGCCCTCTATGCGGTGGGCACGACTGCCACCGTCTCCCGAGTGGTGGAGCAACCCGACGGGGGCTATGAGGTGCTGACGGTGGGAACCGACCGGTTCCGCTTGCTTGAGCTGGACCACGGCCGGCCCTACCTGCGCGGGGAGGTGGAGCTGCTCGGCGACCCGGTGGGCGATGAGGCGGAGGCGCGGGCCCGGGTGCCGGAGCTGCTGGCGAGCTATCGCGCCTACCTGACCACCCTGACCGCCAGTCGGGGTACGTCCCTTGACCTGCCGGAGCTGCCGGACCAACCGCAGCTGCTGTCCTGGCTGGTCGCGGCGACGGTGCTGGTCGACCCGTCGGTGCGCCAGCAGCTGCTGGAAGCGCCGGACACCGCCGCGCGGCTGGCCGCCGAGATCACGCTGCTCCGCACGGAAACCCGGCTGCTGCGCACGGTCTCCGCCGCCCCTGCGCCGGACCTCACCCGGTTACCGCAGTCGCCCAACTAGCGGCCCGAACCGGCGGCGCGGCGGCGCGGTGGCGTCCTCGGCGAGCTCGGCGAGCTCCGGGTCCGGGTCGCCGCGCAGCAAGGCGGGCGTGCCGGCGATTAGCAGCACCAGGGAGCCGACCAGCGGCAGCATCACCCAGTCGGCGCTTCCCTTCACGAACGGGCGCACCTGCACGACGGCGCCCTGCGCGGCGGTCCGCAACGGCGTGTAGTCCCCCTGCACCAGCAGGTGTCCGACCGCCATCGCGATCAGACCGGCGATTGACCCACCGAGGACGAGGCCGCAGACCGCCCCGACCACTTCCCGTCGCGCCGTCCGCGCCACGAGCAGCCCGGCCAGCAGGCCCGCGGCCGCGAGCAGGCCGAGCATGAGCACGTCCCCGGCGGCGGAGGCGCGGTCTTCGGTCAGATTGGGCAGCAGGTAGCGGCGCGAGGCGTCCACAGCGAACACGGCCACGTGCGGCACCAGCGCGGCCCACAACACTCCCAGCAGCACCCCCGCCGCGGCGAGGGGCAGCCCGATCCGCAGCCCGCAGCGGATCTCCGCCCGGACCGGGATGGGGTGACCCGGCGATTGCAGCGCGTCGCCGGGCGGCGGCCAGCCCACCGAAGTCACGTTCATCGGCCCACCTGGCGCCGGAACATCGCCCCGGCCAAGGCCAGTGTCACGATCGCCACCGCCAGGCAGACCGCGAGGTCGCGCCCGACCGCACCCCACGCCACGTGGCGGTGGAAGGTCTCCGCGAGGGCGTCGGCCGCGTACGTGCTAGGTACCAGCGCCCGCACCCAGCGAAGCACCAGCGGGAAGCGATCGACCGGGATCAGATTGAGGAAGATCACCGCGCTCATGCCGAGCTGGCCGGCGACGGTCGCCAGTTCCGGCTTGGGGGCCAGCAGACCCAACAGCGCGCCCAGCCCGGCCAACGACGCGGCGGCCAGGGGCAGCACCACCGCCAAGATCCACAGCCGGTTGAAGGGCAGCCCGTAGAGCGCCGCCCCACTGACGGCCGTGACCACCGCGCCGGGCACCGCGAACGCCCCGTACGAGCCTGCGGTACCCAGCACGACCGCGGCACCGGGAACATCCAGCGCGGCGTAGTAGTCCAGCCCGCCTTCGGCCCGCAGGCTGCCCAGGCGCTGCGCCATGAGGTTTAGGCAGACGAACGCGGCGACCAGCACCGTCGCGCCCGCCACGACCTGTTGCTCGGTCAGGGCGCTGGAGGTGTCGACCACACCGCGAAGGAGCAACAGGATGCCGATGCTCTGAAACGCCGCCACGAACAGGAGGGGAATCCGGGCCACGCGGGCCCTGGCCAGCTGCTGGGTGAACACGACCACGGTGGCCGTCCCCAGGCGGGCGCCCTCGCCGGCGAGCCGCGGGGACGCCGCGGCGGTGACCGTCGATGCCAGGTCCGGGACCGGGGCCGGCGTGGTGCTCACGACCGCTCCAGATCATCCGCGGTGCCGCCCAGGGTGAGGTACACGTCCTCGAGGCTGGGCGTCGCGAGGGTGAAGTCATCCAGCGCCGCCAACGCCGAACCGGTGGTCAACCGACCCAGCGCCTCACGCGCCTCCGCCGCCGGCAGCCGCAGCGTCCAACGCCGGCCTTGCACCCGGGCGAGGACGGCCAACCGGTCCACCGTCGGTTCCCCCACGGGTGCGTGCTCCCGCCAGACCAGCTCCAGCCGCAGGCCATCGTCGACCTGGGCCTTGAGGCCGCCGGGGCTGTCGCAGGCGATCACCCGGCCTCGCTCGAGGACCGCGACCCGATCGAGCACGGTCTCCGCCTCGAGCACGTTGTGGGTCACCAGGACGGCGGTGGTTCCGTGCTCGGCCCGGCGGCGTTCTACCGCCTGCCAGACCGCGCGGCGGGCGACCGGATCCAGGCCGGTGGTGGGTTCGTCGAGCACCAGCACCGATCGTTCCCCGGCCAGGACCGTCGCGAAGGAGGCGAGCCGGCGCTCACCGCCAGACAGGCGGATCACCGGGCGCTCGGCGAGCTCGACCAAGCCCAACTCGATCAGCAACGCGTCGCGGGTGCGGCGGGCTTGGGCGCGGCCCTGCCCCCGTAGTCGCGCGGTGGTCTCGATCGCCGCCCCGACCGGCATGTCCCGCAGGACCGCGTCGGCCTGGCCGAGGTAGGCCACGACGCGACCGGCGAGCGAGCGGGTCAGCGGTGCGCCGAACAGGCGGATGCTGCCGGCGTCGGGCCGCAGCAGCCCGACGAGTTGACGGACCAGCGTGGACTTGCCCGCACCGTTGGGGCCGAGCAGCCCGAAAACCTCCCCGACACCCACGCGAAGGTCGATGCCGTCGTTCGCCACCAGGGTGCCGTGCCGCCGGGTGAGCCCTTCGACAACGTAGCTGTCCATCCCCGCCAGCGTACGCAGGCGGTCCCGCACGCCGCGGCTCAGATGGCGGAGCTCATCCAAACGATGATGTCCAGTACCCGCAGCGGCGTCAGCGCCGGACCGTCCTGCGGTGCGAGACCGGCGAGCCGGGCGAATTCCTCCGCGTGCTCGCGCAAGTCCTCCTGGATCACCGGGATCAGCAGCTCCATGTACTCCCGGAAGGTGCGCGCGCCGCGCGGCGCGGGGGGCACCGCCCCGTCGCTGCGGTAGAAGTCCCGGACCCGGGAATCGAAAAGGGGGATCAGCGCGGGTCGTTTGCGGTGCAACACCTTGGCGAGCAGCGAGCCCTTCAGGTCCCGATCGGACACGCTGGGGTCATCCAGGGGGTCGTACAGGGCCGCGACTTCGGTGAGCAGCTCCGGTCCGGCTCCCATCAAGGTGGCGGCCGGCGGCAACGCGGAAAGGGCCCGCTGCAGCAGGGGCATGAGCGCGGTGAGGGTGGCCATCCGGTCCAGGTCGACCGGCGCGCCCAGCAGCGACGGCGCGAGCAGATCCCCGGTGCACAGCCGGCCCGGGTCGGCGTTGGTCACCAGACCGTCGTAGTGCGGGTAGGCGTACCGGTGTCCCCGCCGACGCGGCCCGAGGTACTCCTCAAGCAGCGTTTCGGCGTCGAAGATCTCTCGGGTTCCGCGGGCAAGCTTCACGCCGGTCATCCTCGCAGCCACCCGGCCCGAAGGGCACCCCGGTTGGGCCGGACATCAGGGGGTGGGCAGGCAGCCCGGGCCGAGTAGGGCCTTGAGGTCCGCCATCAGCGCAGGGCGCACGCTCACTCGCAGCGTGTCGTCCAGTTTCAGTCGGGTGGTGCGCGGTCCATTCACCAGGCACAGGTGCACCTCGGTGGTCCCCGGATGCGCAGCGAGCACGTCCTTCAACCGTTCGACCAACGGGATGGTGCACCGGGCGGCGGCGAGCGCCACCGCCAGCGGGCCGCGAACGCCCCCGGACAAGTCCGGCGCCGACAGGTCCATCCCGATCACCCGGGCCACGTCCTCGCGCTTGTCGACTCGGCCGCGTACCAGCACGATCGCGTCTTCCACGATCTGGTGGGCCACCTGGGCGTAGGTGTTGGGAAAGAACAGCACTTCGACCGACCCGTCGAGATCCTCCAGCGCGGCAGTCGCCCACGGGGCGCCGTTCTTGGTCATCTTCCGGGTGACCCCGGTCAGGATGCCGCCGACGGTGATCATCGATCCTTCGGCAACCGCATCCCCATGCAGCGCCGCGACAGGGTGATCGGACGCGGCGGCGAGCACATGTTCCACGCCGTAGAGCGGATGGTCCGAGACGTAGAGGCCGAGCATTTCCCGTTCGAAGGTCAGCAGGGTGGTCTTGTCCCATTCCTCGATGGGAACCACCAGCGCCGGCAGGCCGGCCAGGCCGCCGGCCAGCCCGTCGTCGCCGATCGCGCCGAACAGGTCGTATTGGCCGACCGCCTCGGCGCGTTTGGTGTCCAGGCACGCGTCGATGGCGTCGGCGTGCACGGTGAGCAGGCCACGCCGGCTATGGCCGAGGGAGTCGAACGCCCCCGCCTTGATCAAGGACTCGACGACCTTCTTGTTGCAGACGGTCGCCTGAACCTGGGCCAGGAAGTCGGCGAAGTCCGCGAACCGGCCCCGGGCGGTGCGGGTGGCGATCAGCGAGCCGACGACGTTCTCGCCCACGTTGCGGATCGCCGTGAGCCCGAAGCGGATGTCCGTGCCGCGCGGGGTGAAGTTCGCGTCCGAATCGTTGACGTCGGGCGGCAGCACCTTCAGACCCATCCGGCGGCATTCGGCGAGGTAGGCCGCCGACTTGTCCTTGTCGTCCTTCACCGAGGTGAGCAGGGCCGCCATGAATTCCGCCGGGTAGCGCGCCTTGAGGAACGCGGTCCAGTAGCTGACCAGCCCGTAACCCGCGGAATGCGCCTTGTTGAAGGCATAGTCCGCGAAGGGAACCAGGGTGTCCCACAGCTTTTGCACGGCGGCCGGGGAGAAGCCGTTTGCCCGCATGCCGGAGGCGAAGGGCCCGTATTCCTTGTCGAGGATCTCCTTTTTCTTCTTGCCCATCGCCCGGCGCAGCAGGTCGGCCTGTCCGAGGGAGTACCCGGCCACCTTCTGGGCCGCGGCCATCACCTGCTCCTGGTAGACGATCACCCCGTACGTCTCGTCGAGAACGTCGGCCAGGGGTTCAGCGAGCTCCGGATGGATCGGCGTCCGCGGCTTTCGTCCGTGCTTGCGCTCGACGTAATCCAGGTGCGCCCCGACTCCCATCGGGCCGGGGCGATACAGCGCGATCAGCGCGGAGATGTCCTCGAAGGTCGACGGCGCCATCGCGCGCATCAACGAACGCATCGGACCGCCCTCGAGCTGGAAGACGCCGGTCGTGTCCCCGCGGCACAGCAGGGCGTAGGCCTCCGGGTCGTCCAACCCGAGGTCCTCCAGCACCACGGTCTCCCCGCGGTTGGCCTGGATATGGGCCAGGCAGTCGTCCAGGACGGTGAGGTTGCGCAGCCCCAGGAAGTCCATTTTGAGCAGCCCGAGCTTTTCGACCGTGCCCATGTCGAACTGGGTGATGACCGCACCGTCGGCTTCCCGGCGCCACACCGGCACGTGATCGGTGATCGGGTCGCGGCAGATCACCACACCGGCGGCGTGCACGCCGGCCTGCCGCTTGAGCCCCTCCAATCCGCGGGCGGTCGCCACCACGCGTTGGGTGTCGGGGTCGCCCTCGTAAGCCTCGCGAAGCTCACGCGCCTCCGAGAAGCGGTCGCTGCCGGGGGTGAAGCAGTCGGTGAGGCTGGCTTCCTTACCCATCACGGCTTTCGGCATCAGCTTGGTCAACCGGTCGCCGACCGCGTAGGGATAGCCCAACACCCGCGCGGAATCCTTGATCGCCTGCTTGGCCTTGATGGTGCCGAACGTGATGATCTGGGCGACCCGCTCCTCGCCGTACAGCTCCGTCGCGTAACGGATCATGTCGCCGCGTCGTCGTTCGTCGAAGTCCAGGTCGATGTCCGGCATCGACACGCGTTCGGGGTTCAAGAAGCGTTCGAAGACCAGGCCGTACTTCACCGGGTCAAGCTCGGTGATCCCCATCGCGTAGCCGACCAGACAACCAGCGGCGGACCCCCGGCCGGGACCGACCCGGATGCCGTGACTCTTGGCGTAGGACACCAGGTCGGCGACGATCAGGAAGTACGACGGGAACCCCATCTGCAAGATGACGCCCATCTCGTAGTCCGCCTGCGCACGAACCTTCTCCGAGATGCCGCCGGGGAAGCGGTGGGCCAACCCCCGCTCGACCTCGAGCCGGAACCAGGACTCCTCGGTCTGCCCGTCCGGCAGCGGGAAGTGCGGCAGCAGGTATCCGCTGGTCTGCCAGTCGATCGCGACCCGCTCGGCGATCTCCAAGGTGGCGTCGCAGGCCTCCGGGTGGTCCCGGAACAGGGCCCGCATCTCCGCGGGGCTCTTGAGGTAGAACTCCTCCGCCTCGAACCGAAACCGGGTGGGATCGGCGAGGGTGGCGCCGGTTTGCACGCACAGCAGGACCTCGTGGGCGGTGGCGTCCTCCCGGTTGGTGTAATGCAGATCGTTGGTGGCGACGACCGGCAACGCCAGATCCTTGGCCAGTTTGACCAGCCCCGGGAAGGTGCGCTTTTCGATGTCGATGCCGTGGCTCATCAGCTCGACGTAGAAGTTCCCCCGGCCGAAGATGTCCGCGAGTTCGCCGGCGATCTCCCGGGCGCCCCGTTCATCACCGCGCTCCAACGCCTGGCTGACCTCACCTCCGGCGCAACCGGTGGTGGCGATCAAGCCGGTGCTGAACCTGGACAGCAGCTCACGGTCCATCCGCGGCTTGTAGTAGTAGCCCTCCAAGCTGGCCAGGCTGGACAGCTGGGTGAGGTTCTGGAAGCCCGCCATGTCCTGCGCCCAGACCGTCAGGTGGGAGTACTTCTCCCCCGTCTTGTCGAACCTGCTCTTGGGCGCGAGGTAGGCCTCGGTGCCGAGGATGGGGCGGATGCCCGCCGCCTTGGCCCGGGTATAGAAGTCGTAGGCGCCGTACAGGTTGCCGTGATCGGTCATGGCCAGGGCCGGCATCGCCATCTGCGCGCAGCCGCGGAACAGGTCGGTCAGGCGGGCCGCGCCGTCCAGCATCGAGTACTCGGTGTGCACGTGCAGGTGCACGAACGAGTCGCGCTCGGAACCGGGCATGCGGCGGCGGACCTCCTCAGCGAACGGGCGGCTGCTGCCGGCGGGGCGGCGGGGAAGGGGCGGCCGGGCGGGATGTGATGGAGCCCCCTGTCTAGCACGAGGTCCGGACAGACACCGCAACCGACACCCGGTCCGGCCACGAACTGCCCCTACCCGGCCGGGGATTCGCGGTTCTGGCCGCTCAGCGGCTTGACGAAGCCAACCTCGGTGCTGTTCGAGCTGTCGTGCAGCTCACGTGTTTCGGGCCGCCGGGTGAAGCCCAGCCGCGTGTAGAGCCGGTGCGCGTCCAGGAAACGGCTGTCGCTCCACAGGCGCAGCCGGTCCGCGCCCCGCTCCCGAGCGGCGCGCTCGACCAGGCCCACCAGGGCGGCCGCGTACCCGCGGCGGCGGTAACGGGCGCCGACATAGAGCGATTTGAGTTCGGCCTCGGGTCCGTCCGGAACCCAGCCGCAGCTGGCGGCCAGTTCGGTGTCCTCGCCGGGCAGCACCCATAGCTGGCCGCCGTTCGCGGCGTACCGCGCGGCCGGGGCGCGCATCCACCGATCCAGCCCATCGAGCTCGAGCACGCAACCCGGGTACTCCGCGAAGCAGCCGCCGATCAGTGCTTGCACTTGCGTCGCGTCAGCGTCCCGCACCGGCCGCAGCCCCGGCAGCAGATCACGCTGCATCCAGCGGTGCGCGATCCCGGCCTCAACGTCCGGGTCGCCGACCAGGTGCCAACCCAGCCGCCGGTAGAAGCCGACAACCGGTTCCTGAGCGTGCAGCCGCAGCCGGGGCAGGCCGCCGGCTGCCGCGGCCAGCTCCAGGTCGCGCACCACCTGGGCCCCCCGGCCCAAACCGCGTTGGTCGGGGCGGACCGCGATGCGACCCAGGCGCGCCCAGGACAGCCCCGCGTGCCGTTCCGCCACCATCCGGCCGGTGGCCACCACCTGATCACCGGTGAGCACCACGCTGTGCGTGGCCTCCCCATCGGCGCCGTCCGCCTCGAGGTCAGAATCCACGCCCTGGCCGACGACGAACACGTCATGGCGCAGCCGGGCGGCGGCGGCCAGCAGCGCGGGGTCGACGGTGAGCATCTAGCCCCCGGGCAGCGGGATCGGCGGGGCCGAGGTCCCGGTTTGGTCCTGTTCACTGATCATCAGCGGCCGGGGGGTGAGCCCATCAAGTGCGGTTCCGGGTGGGGCGAGCGCCACCAGGCGTACCCCCGCTTTCCCTGCTAATCCTCGCAGCACGGAGATCTTGGCTTCGACCAGCAGGCCGTAGATGCAGGCGCAACCGTGCGCCAGCCCAGCTGCCGCGGCCCGGTCGGCGGCCGCCGCGGCCAGGTCATCCGTCTTGAGACCCTGCTGCGCCGGGTCGGTAGTGGTGATCCCGGCCGCGCGTTGCTCCTGGGAGCTGGCGTCGCCGGCCAAAGCGGCCGCGGCCGCTGCGAAGGCCCGTCCGGTGACCGTCGCGGAGGCGGTGACCGGGCGCCGCCCGCCGTCGAACGGAAGGATCCGCGCCAACGCGTCACCGGGGAGCAGCGCGTAGGCGGCCAACACCCCGATCGAGCCCGAGCCCGCGATCCGGGCCGCGCCCTCGGGCGCCACCGCCGTCGACAGGCTGACGACGGCGAGCAACCGCTGTCCTCCGGCGGAGTCCGCGCAACTGTTCAACAGCCTGCGCTGTTCGGACAGGTAGGCCACCACGTCCTGGTGAGCCGCCGGTCCGACGTAGGCGATGCCGGCACCCGCGACCGGGAGCGGGCAGCCTCGCACGGCTGCGACGGCGACGCCGGGCGTGGCCTTACCGGCCCCGGCCGAAGTGGTTGCGGCCGGGGTAGCCGCTGGGGGGTGGGCGCTACTGCTTCCGCCCGAACCGTGGCGCACGACCAGCGCCGCCAGCGCGCCCGCGACCAGGAGCACCGCGACCGCGACGTACGCCAGCTGGGGCCGCATCCCGCGGCCGGCGAAACGCTCGTCCAGGTTCCGCAGCCGCCCGCCGCCCGGCTCCCGCGGCGCCGCCGGTGGTTTCGGGGCCTGCGCGGCCGCGGGTGGTTTCGGGACCTGCGCGGCCGCGGGTGGTTTCGGGACCTGAGCCGCCGCGGGTGGTTTCGGGACCTGAGCCGCCGCCGGTGGTCCCGGGCGAGCGGGCCGCCGCCCGCCGGGCAGCAGCAGCTGATCCAGCCGGCGCAGCAACCGGCCCAGGCCGGTCACGACTCCGCCTGCAAGGTGGCCAGGGCGGCGGCCAGATCGGCGGCGTCGGGGCTGTCAAAGCGCACCGAACGTCCATCGTCGGGGTGCTGAAACGACAGCCGGGCCGCGTGCAGCCATTGCCGGGTCAGCCCAAGCCTGGCGGCCAGGGTCGGGTCGGCCCCGTACGTCAGATCGCCCACACAGGGGTGGCGCAGCGCGGCCAGGTGGACCCGGATCTGATGGGTACGCCCGGTCTCCAACTTCACTTCCAGCAGGCTGGCGGCACGGGTCGCCTCGAGCGTGTCGTAATGCGTCACGCTCGGCTTGCCGTCGGCGACGACCGCGAAGCGGTAGGCGTGTCCGGGGTGCCGATCGATCGGCGCATCCACCGTTCCGGCGAGCGGATCCAGCCGGCCTTGCACGACGGCGCGGTAACGCTTGTCCACCGTCCGGGCCCGAAATTGCTCCTTGAGATGCGTGTAGGCCCGCTCGCTTCGGGCCAGCACCATCAGACCGGACGTACCAACGTCCAACCGGTGTACGACACCCTGCCGTTCATCGGCCCCGGAGGTGGCCAGCCGCCGGCCGGTCGCGGCGAGGCTGCCGGTGACGGTGGGGCCGTCGTACCCGGGGCTGGGATGGCTGGCTACCCCCGCCGGCTTGTCGACCACGATGATGTCGCCGTCTTCGTAGAGGACCGCAAGGCCCTCGGCGGAGCTCGCTTCGGCAGGTGGTTGCCAGGCTCGCTGGACCGGCAAATCCACATCTAGCCACGCACCGGCGTTGACTCGGTCGGCCTTGCCTACCTGCCGACCATCCAGGCGAGCTCCCCCGGTCGCGGCGATGTCGGCCGCGGTGGTGCGCGAGACCCCGAACAGTCGGGCCAACGCCGCGTCGACCCGTAACCCATCCAGGCCCTCCGGGACCGGCAGCGTCCGGTGTTCTACCGGGAGCGTCATGGCTGCTCCCTCCCGGTCGGCTCACGGGTGCCATCGGCCCGCAACCCTCGGGTGGCGAGCAGCACAGCCACGATCCCGCCAATGACGATGCCGGAGTCAGCAAGGTTGAACACCGGCCAATGGTGCAGGTGAATCCAGTCCACCACCTGGCCACGTAAGACTCCAGGACTGCGGAAGATCCGATCTCCGAGGTTGCCGACCGCCCCGCCGAGCAGCAGCCCGAGCGCGACCGCCCACGGGCGGCTGCGCAGGCGCGGAGCGATTCTGACGATGTAGCCGATGACGAGGAGCGCCACGATCGAGAACAGCAACGTCGCCCCGGCCGCCAAACCGAACGCCGCGCCCGCATTGCGGCTCTCCTGGATATCGAGGACGTTCGGCACCACGACCGTGCGGTGCCCGTCCGCGAAGTGATGCACCACCCAGGTCTTGGTCGCCAGGTCGGCACAGAACACGCTGACGGCGGTGCTGACCAGGACCCCGACCCGGCGCGGCCGCCGCAGCACCGGCGAGGCATCGGTCAGCGGCGGTTCTCCCGCTGCTTGCAGGTCAGGCACAGGGTCACTTTAGGGAACGCCTTGAGTCGTTCCTTACCAATCGGTTTGCCGCAGACCTCGCAGGAGCCGTAGGTACCGGCGTCGAGCCGCTGAAGCGCCCGCTCCACTTGCGCCAGCAGGTCACGGCTGTTGGCCGCCAGGGAGAGCTCATGCTCCCGCTCGAAGGTGGCGCTGCCCGCGTCGGCCTGATCGTCACCCGTGCCCTGGTCGCCCTCGCGCAGGGCCTTGTCGTAGGAGGCGGAGGCCTCCGCGATCTCGAGCCGCAGGTCGGTGGCCTCGACCTGCAGCGCCGCGCGCACCCCGCTCACCTCATGGGCCGTCCAAGGACGATCGCCCGGCAGCACCGGCAAGAGCCCTACGGCGGGCTTGGCCGGGACCGACGTACGCCTGGGGGACGTCTTCGACGCGGTCGAGGTCTTGCTGGGCGACGCGTTCGTGGCTGGCGCCGCTGCTGCCGGGGCCACCTTGTTGATCGATGACTTCTGGCCGACAGCGGGGGCGGCGGGAGGCGTCGGCCGGGCGGTGCGGGCGCCCTTGGTGGGCGCCTTTTTGGCGGCGGCCGCCTTGGCCGGGGATTTGCTTGCCGCCCCGGCCTTGGCCGGGGATTTGCTGGCCGCGGCCGCCTTGCCGGGTGCCTTGCTGGCCGCCGTGGCCTTGGCCGGGGCTTTGCTGGCCGCCGCGGCCTTAGCCGGGGCCTTGCTCACCGCCGCGGCCTTAGCCGGGGCCGCGCTCACCGCCGCCGCCTTGCCGGGCGCCTTGCTCACCGCCGCCGCGTTGCCGGGCGCCTTGGTCGCCGCCGCCTTGGCCGGGGCCTTGCCGGCCCTGGCCGCCTTGGCGGGGGCCTTGCTGGCCGCCGCCTTGGCCGCGGGAACGCGGGTAGCAGCGGTCTTCTTGGCAGCAGCCTTCCGCGCGGCCACCGCCTGGGTCGCCTTGACTGGGGTCGCCTTCACTGGGGTCGCCTTCATAGCCGGGTCCACGCCCCGGCCCTTCACCGCAGCTGGGGCTGGTTGGGCGGTCGGTCTATCCGGCCCGGTCGCGGCGGCTGCTTGCGGGGCGCTCTCCGCCGATCGGGCGCGCCGGCCGAACCGCCCCAGGATGCCGCCGCGTTCCTTGGCCACGCCCCGCTCCCATCTTCGGAATGCGCCCAGAACGGCAGATTGGGCGCCGCGCACAGTACGACCGGGTTGGGCTGGCGGCAATGCGCCGCGCCGCACCGACCCAGGTGCGGCCCGCGCGCGGCCAGCGTCGTAGGCTGGAAGCGGAAAACGCAGCGACGGGACACGCGTCGCCGCACGCCACCAGCAGCGACTCGGGGATGGTGCAAGCCCGGGGGCGGGCGCGGCTGTCGTATCAACCCTGAGCGGCCGGAAGAACAGCGCTGCGGCGCCCAGTAGACCCGGACCCGGATCGGCCAGAGTGGGGCGCTCGCAGTTGGGCGCCCAAGGAGGGTGGCACCGCGGGGCCAACTGAGGCCTCGTCCCTCCATCGGAGCACACGATGGAGGAAAATCAGATGCCGTTCACCCCGCTTCCCGCCCGCGTGGACCTGCCCGCGCTGGAACACGAGACGCTCGCCCGGTGGGCCGAAACGAAGGTCTTCGCGCGCAGCCTGGACCAGACAGCCGACGGTGAACCCTGGGTGTTCTACGAGGGGCCGCCAACCACCAACGGGATGCCCGGCACCCACCACGTGGAGGCCCGTACCTTCAAGGACCTGTTCTGCCGGTTCCGTACCCAGCAGGGCCGGCAGGTAGCGCGCCGGGCCGGCTGGGACTGCCACGGCCTACCCGTGGAACTGGCGGTGGAGAAGGAACTCGGCTTCACCTCAAAGCATGACATCGAGGCCTACGGCGTGGCGGAGTTCAACGCGCGCTGCCGCGAATCCGTGTTCACGAACATGCACGCATTCGAGCAGATGAGCGAGCGGATGGGGTACTGGCTCGATTACGAGAATGCGTATCGCACGATGGACTCCGCGTACATCGAGAGCGTCTGGTGGTCGCTCAAGACGTTGTACGAGCGTGGTCTGCTCGTCCAGGACCACCGGGTGGCGCCGTACTGTCCGCGCTGCGAAACGGGCCTATCCGACCACGAGGTGGCGCAGGGCTACACCCAACTCATCGATCCCAGTGTTTACGTCCGGCTGCCGCTGACCTCCGGAGCGCGCGCGGGCGCGAACTTGCTGATCTGGACCACCACCCCGTGGACATTGGTGTCCAACACCGCGGTGGCGGTGCATCCGTCCGTTACCTATGTCCTGGCCGTACTCGGCGGCGAGCAGTACATCGTGGCTGAGCCGTTGCTGCAGGCGACGCTGGGCCCTGATGCGGCGGTCGTGGACCGCTTTCCGGGCCGTGATCTCGAGCATCTTCGCTATGCCCGTCCCTTTGATCTTGTCCCGATGCCGGATGCGCATTATGTGGTTCTCGCCGACTACGTGACGACCGAAGATGGCACCGGGTTGGTGCATCAAGCGCCGGCCTTCGGTGCAGAGGACATGGAGGTGGCGCGCTCCTACGGGCTGCCCGTGGTCAACCCCATTGCCCACGACGGACGCTTTCACGACGACGTGCCCCTCGTGGGCGGCGTCTTCTTCAAGGAGGCCGATGCCCTGCTGGTCGATGACCTGCGGGCCCGCGGGATCCTGCACCGGTACGCGCCCTATGAGCACAGCTATCCCCTGTGCTGGCGCTGCGACACTCCGCTGCTGCAGTACGCCATGCCGTCGTGGTACGTCCGGACCACGACCCGCAAGCAGGCCCTGCTCCGCGAGAACGCCCGCACCGACTGGCATCCCGAGTCCATCCGAACGGGCCGATACGGGGACTGGCTCGCCAACAACGTGGATTGGGCGCTGTCTCGTAACCGCTATTGGGGCACCCCGCTGCCGTTGTGGCGCTGCGAGGCGGGTCATGTGACCCCGGTCGGTTCCCTCGCCGAACTGTCCCGGCTGGCCGGGAGGGATGTCACCGGCATCGATCCGCACCGCCCCTACATCGACGAGGTCGACATCCGCTGCGCCGACTGTGGCCTGGACGCCCACCGGGTCCCGGAAGTGATCGACTGCTGGTACGACGCCGGTTCGATGCCCTTCGCGCAGTGGGGTGCCCCGCACCGCAACAACGAGCAGTTCGAGGCGGCCTTCCCGGCGCAGTACATCTGCGAGGCGCTGGACCAAACCCGCGGCTGGTTCTACACGCTGATGGCAATCAGCACCCTGGTCTTCGACCGTAACTCCTATGAGTCGGTGCTGTGCCTGGGCATCATCTTGGCCGAGGACGGGCGCCGGATGAGCAAACACCTGGGCAACATCCTCGAGCCGATGCCGTTGATGGAGCGGCACTCGGCAGACGCCCTGCGGTGGTTCATGGCAGCCGGGGGGTCACCCTGGGCGCCCCGCCGGGTGGGCCACGGAGCGCTCGACGAGGTCGTGCGCAAGGTGTTGCTCACGACCTGGAACACCGCCTCGTTCCTGACCCTCTACGCGGATGCCGCGAAGTGGGAGCCGGCACACGGGGCCCCCGCCGCGCCGGACCGACCGGTGCTCGACCGGTGGGCCCTGGCGGAACTGGCCGCGGTCATCGCCGAGGTGACCGCCGCGTTGGAGGCGTTTGACCCCCCGCGGGCCGGCCGGCGGCTGGCGCAGTTTGTCGACGATCTGTCGAACTGGTACGTGCGACGCTCCCGTCGGCGGTTCTGGGCCGGCGACCCGGCGGCGCTGGACACCCTGCACACCTGCCTGCGCGAGTTGTGCCGGCTGACCGCGCCCTTCACGCCGTTCCTCGCGGATGCGCTCTGGCAGCGATTGGTGGTCGCGGTGGACCCGACGGCGCCCGACAGCGTCCACCTCGCGGGTTGGCCCAGCCCGGGCAGGGCCGATGCCGGCTTGGCCCGACAGGTGGCCCTGGCGAGGCGGCTGGTGGAACTGGGGCGCGCCGCGCGGGCCGAAAGCGGGGTGCGCACCCGCCAACCGCTGGCCCGCGCCCTGGTCGCCGCGGCCGGCTTCGCCGAGTTGGACCCCGAGGTGCGGGCCGAGATCGCCGATGAACTGAACGTGTTGACCCTGCTGCCGCTCACCGGGGACCTGGTCCAGGTCAGCGTCAAGCCGAACTTCCGCGCTCTGGGCCGACGCTTCGGCAACCGCACGCCGCAGGTCGCCGCGCAGGTCAGCGCCGCCGCCTACGACCGCGCGTCGGGCACCGTCGGGATCGACCTGGATGGCGAACCTCACGTCCTGCAGGCCGACGAGCTTGTCGTCACCGAAACCCCGCGTGAAGGGTGGGCCGTCGTCACCGGGGAAGCCGCCTCGGTTGCGCTGGACCTGACCATGACACCGGAGCTGGTGCGGGCTGGGCTGGTCCGGGAGGTATCACGGCTCACCAACGACGCGCGCAAGGCCGCAGGCCTCGCGGTGACCGATCGCATCGAGCTGTGGTGGGAAGCCGAGGGCGAGCTGGCCGCGGCCCTGACCGAGCACGCGGCCACGCTCGCGGCGGACGTCCTCGCCGTGCAGGTGATGCACGGCCGGCCGCGGGTCCCGGTCGCGGAACATCGCAACGACGAACTCGGGCTCGTCCTGTATTTACGTCAGGCTGGTGGCTAATCGTCGGCTGATGCGGCAAATGCTCCACGGCCGAATCACCCGTTCGGTCCACCGGGTCTGGTCAAGATGCGCCGGATTCCTGCCGACTGGTCTAGCACAACGAAGCGCAACTACGGTCGCGCACTCCTTGAAGACCCGGAGGTCATCGTGGCGGTGGTGGGACTTCCCGGTGCGCTGGGGTCTGTGACGGGCGCGCCGGTGGTGCTGGCGCCGCATGCTGTTGCCGTCCCGGCGCTCGCCAGTCACGTACGGCCGGCCCTGGTGTTGCCGGAACGAGAAACGCGGGACCTACTGGACGCGGCCGGCCGCCACGATGTAGCCCGCGGCGGTTGCTTTTCGGCCGGCCCGGCCGGAGTCCAGGTCTGGTCACAGGCCTTTGACGGCCCTGGGGGCACTCCCGGGGGCGCCGTGCACCTGGGGTCGGTGGACTGGTCCTACGACACGCCGGTCCGGCATTACGTGACGATCTACCGGGCGATGGTGACCGAGACCGGCGTGGAGCGGGGCGAAACCACCACCAGCGTTCTCGGGTATGTCCTGGGACTCACCGGAATCCCGCTGGAAGGTGAGCGGGTCCAGATGCCGTTAGCACCCGCGCGCGACCCGTTCCGCCGCCGCGTGCTGTCCAGCGCCTGACCGTTACCCCACGGCCCGACCGTTACCCGCCGGGCTGATCAACGGGTCAGGGCTTGCAGACACCGCAGGCGGTGTATCCCTGCGCCTGCGCGTCGGCCCGGGAGAGTGTTCCCGTCCCCTCAACGCCGCGGACGAAGCGGCACGCCGCCCGGTGAAATTTGCCGCGGTCAGGCATCACGACGACGGCGTCGGCGCCCGGCAGCCCGGCGTCCCCGGCGTCAACGGTGTCGCCGGTGTCAAAGGCACTCACGGCAGGCAGGATGGGGGCTTCCTGCGGGGGGTCACCCTCGTCGTCCAGGAGGCCCCCCTCACCGACCCAGGTTGCCTCGTCGGGCTTGCACACGCCACACGGGGTGAATCCCACCTCTCGAGCTTCTTCGACGGGGATTTCCTCGGCGTCGTCCCGACCGGAGATGAACCGACATCCCGCCCGGTGATACCGCGGACGCCCGGATACCACCATCACCGGCGTCGACAGCGCCCCTGCGATCGCCGTGCCGTCGTGGAGCTCGTCATCCGCCGCGGGGTCCGCCACCCCAGGAGTCGGCCTTGGGGACGGGCCGGCCGGCCCCACCGGTCCGGTGGTCTCGGCCGCCTCCCCGATCGCCCGGCTGCCGCGCACCCCGAGGAACAGCAACAGCGCCGCGGCCGCGGAGGCCGCGATCGACAGGTAAATCACCACAACGCCCTGGGTAACGATCCCCACGATCAGCAGCACCGCCGCAATGATCACCAATACGACGCTGAGGACGATCACGCGTGGGCCACCTTGAAGATCGGGAGGGAGCCTGCAGGAAACCTCTGCGGCGACAAGACCCTACCGGGGCAAGGCGGCCTGGAACCGGCGCCATCGGTGGTGCGCGCCTCGGCGCGGGTCACTGCGGTTCGGACAGGTCCCGCTGCTGGTTGCCTTCGACATGACTGAAATGTCCAGATTCGGGGGCAAACTCGGGGCCGACCGGGAAATCCATGTCCTCGTCGGTTTCCTGGGCCGGCGGCCCGGCCCCTAGCGCGCTTCGAGTCGGGACTCCCGCGACCGGGGTGGGCTCAACCGGGGTCGAATCCTCCAATTCGCGCATCTGCAGGTGCAGGTAGGCCTTGAGTCGGCCGCGGTATTCACGTTCGAACCCGCGCAGCTGTTCCACGGCGGACTGCAGACGCTCGAATTCCACCCGGTGATCGTGCTCGCGGGTGGCGTGCTCCAAGCGCGAGGCGCGCTCGGTCTGTTCGGCCTTGGTGGTCGCGTCCTCCATGATCGCGGCAGCCTCGGCACGGGCCTCGGCGATGGCCGCATCAGCCGTGCGCTGGGCCAGCAGCAGCGTCCGGCGTAACGCATCCTCGGTCGGGCTCGGCGGCGGCAGGGGCTCCTCAAGCGCGGCCGGGGCCGGCGGCTGCGGCCGCGCTGCCTCGACATCGGCGGCTGACTCCTTCGGCGCCCACGGCTCCTTCGGCACGTCCGCGGTGAGCGCGGGATCCGGCGTCTCCGGCGCGGAAACGGGGTGTTCGGGCCGGTCGTCCGCCGTCGCCGCGGCATTGGCGCGCGCCTCGGTGAGATCTCCGGTAAGCCGTTCGTTCTCACTGAGCAATCGGGTCAGCTCCGCCTCGACCCGGTCGAGGAAGGCGTCTACCTCGTCCTCGTCGTAGCCCTGTTTGAAGCGGACCGACGTGAACATCTTGTCGCGGACGTCCTGTGGGGTCAGCGGCATTGGTGCTCCTTGGCGTCGAGGCGGGACCGAACCAACGGGATGGGACAGGTCATGCAGCTCACAGCGAACCCGCCACGCCCATGAGCAAGCTGACGGCGATGAACACGACGGGGAAGGACAGGGAGATCGCAGTGCGACCGATCCGCACCGGCGGCAGCACCCGGTCCAGCGGGCGCAGCACCGGATCGGTGGCGGTGAAAATCAATTCGAACATGGCGGCCATCGCCCCCGTGGGTCGGTACGAGGACAGCATCATCACGTATCCGATCACCGCCCGCGCGATCAACAGGATCAGGAACAGGGCGAGCGCGATGTACAGAACCTCGCCGACGATGCTCAGGGTTGGACTCCCACGCTAGGGGTGCGATTGTCCGCGCCGCACAGACCGACCGCACCATCAGGATTGGTTAAAGAAACCACCTTCGGCGATGGCCGCCTTGTCTGCTTCGCTGACCTCAACGTTGGTGGGCGAGAGCAGGAAGACCTTATTGGTGACCCGTTCGATGGAGCCGTGCAATCCGAAGATCAAGCCGGCCGCGAAATCGACAAGCCGCTTGGCATCCGCGTCGTCCATCTCGGTCAGGTTGATGATCACGGGCACACCCTCGCGGAAGTGCTCGCCGATCGTCCGTGCCTCGTTGTAAGTCCGCGGTTGCAAGGTGGTGATGCGGTAGGGCTCGGCCACCCGGGCCGCGCTCGGCGCGGCGACCCGGCGCACGTCGGGCGAGCCCGTCCGTAGATCTCTGCCGCCGGGCATCGGCTCGACGTAGTCGTCGTAGTTGTCCTCGTGCAGGGAATGACGCTCGACCCGCGAGGGACGCCCGCCGCGTCGGGTCGGGCTGTCTTGTGCGGCGGTTGGCCCCGGATGCTCGTCGCTATAGGGCTGGTGGTAGTCCTCGTCGTCGACAAGACCGAGGTACAACATCGACTTGCGCAGCATGCCCGGCATGGCGGCGATGTTAGCCGGTGAGAGGCGGGCGGGCCCCGAACAACGCGCTGCCGACACGAACCAACGTCGCGCCCTCAACGATGGCGTCGACCAGGTCGCCGGACATTCCGGCCGAGATCACCGTGGCCGAGGGATGCTCACGCAACAGCCGCTGGTGGGTTTGGCACAGCAGCGCGAAGGCCGGCCGGGCCCGGCCCGGGCCCGGCGGGGCCACCCCCATCACGCCGGTGAGGCGCAGATGGTCGCAGCCGGCGATGGCCGCGGCGAGCGGCAGCACCTCGGCGGGCGCCACCCCTCCCCGGGCCGGACCCTCGCCGAGGCCGACCTGCACGAGGACGGCCAGCGGCCGGTCGCGGTCGGCGGCGCCTCGATCCAGGGGTGCCAGCAGTTCCTGCCGGTCGACCGAATGCACCAGATGGGCGTAGCCGGCGACCTGCCGCGCCTTGTTCCGTTGCAGTTGCCCGACGAAGTGCCATCGAAGCTGCGGCAACAACGCGGCCTTGGGCGCAGCCTCCTGATGCCGGTTCTCGCCGAAGTCCTGCACGCCGAGCGCAGCGAGCGCAGCCACGTCCGTCGCGGGGAAGGTCTTGCTGACCGCCACCAGCGAGATCGTGGCGGGGTCGCGGCCAGCCGCCCGCGCAGCGTCAGCGATCTGTTGCCGCACGCCGGCCAGGCCGCGCGCAAGTTCCGCGGTCCGGTTCACTGCCCCAGCACCACCGCGCCGGCGTGCCGGCCGGTGCGCCCTTCGCGGCGGTAGCTGAACAGCTGCTCGTCTTCCAGGGTGCACCGCCCGACATCCCGCACGACCCCCAGTCCCGCGGCCATCAGCTGCGCCCGCGCGCCGGCGGCGAGGTCGACCGAAGGTTTTCCCCGTCGGCTGGTGCTGCGGCTGCCGGGCACCCCGGCACCCACCCGGTCGGCCAGCTCAGCGGGAAGCTCATAGCACCGTCCACAGACTGCCGGGCCGAGCACGGCGGCCATCCGGGCGGGCTCGGCGCCAAGTTCGATCATGGCCCGGACGGTAGCGGGCAGCACCCCGGCGAGCAGGCCCTGCCGTCCGGCGTGGGCGGCGGCGATGACGCCCGCCACGGGATCGGCAAGCAGCACCGGCAGGCAGTCGGCGGCCAACACCACCAGGGCCACTCCGGGGATGGTGGTGGCCAGCGCGTCCACCCCGGGAAACGGGGAGGGCCGGCCGGGCTGCGGCTCATCGACGATGACCACCCCAGCGCCATGCACCTGTTCGGCGAACGCCAAGCGGTCGGGGGGAACACCAAGGTCGTTCGCCAGCAGGCGACGGTTGGCGGCCACCCGAGCCGGCTCGTCCTGCACGTGGCGCGCGAGGTTGAACTCTGCCCAGGGCGGCGGGCTGATCCCCCCGATGCGCGTGGTGAACAGTCCTCGCGCCGCACCGGGTAGCCCAGCGTCGAGCAGGGACGGCCGCACGCCTACTTGAGGAAGTCGGGCACGTCGAGGTCGTCGCTGTCGTCGATGAACACGACCGGTCGGCGTTCCGGGCGGGGAGTGACTCGAGCGGGAGGTGCGGGCGGCTGCTCGCGGGCGACCGCCGGCTCGGCTTGGGTGAACCGCTCCGGCTCGGTCACCGGCGCCGCCGCCGGTACCGGGGCGGCATAGGCGGACCTTGCGGTGCGCTGCCGGTCCGGCCGGGTTCGGGGTGTCCCAGCATCGAAGCCAGCGGCGATCACGGTGACCCGCACCTCATCGCCGAGCGCGTCGTCAATGACCGCCCCGAAGATGATGTTCGCCTCCGGGTGCGCGGCTTCGGCGACCAGCTCGGCGGCGGCGTTGATTTCGAACAGGCCCAGATCGCTGCCGCCGGAAATGTTCAGCAGCACGCCGAGCGCTCCATCCATGCTGGCCTCCAGAAGCGGACTGGCGATGGCCATTTCTGCGGCGGCTGCGGCGCGATCATCCCCACGTGCGCTGCCGATGCCCATCAGCGCGCTGCCGGCACCTGACATGACCGCCTTCACGTCGGCGAAGTCCAGGTTGATCAGGCCGGGGGTGGTGATCAGATCGGTGATTCCCTGCACACCGGAGAGCAGCACCTGGTCGGCTGAGTTGAACGCGTCGAGGACGCTGACATCGCGCTGGCTGGTCGCGAGCAGCCGGTCGTTGGGGATGACGATCAGCGTGTCCACTTCATCGCGCAGCGCGGCGATGCCGATCTCGGATTGCTCGGCCCGACGGCGCCCCTCGAAGGAGAACGGGCGCGTCACGACCCCGATGGTGAGTGCCCCCAACGAACGAGCCACGTTCGCCACGACGGGCGCGCCACCGGTGCCGGTACCCCCGCCCTCCCCCGCCGTGACGAAGACCATGTCCGCGCCCTTGAGGACTTCCTCGATCTCCTCGCGGTGGTCCTCGGCCGCCTGGCGGCCGACGTCGGGGTTAGCCCCGGCTCCCAGACCGCGGGTGAGCTCCCGACCCACATCGAGCTTGACGTCCGCGTCGCTCATCAGCAGGGCCTGGGCGTCGGTGTTGACGGCGATGAACTCCACGCCCTTCAGGCCCGCCTCGATCATGCGGTTGACGGCGTTTACGCCACCCCCGCCGATGCCGACGACCTTGATGACAGCGAGGTAGTTCTGCGGTGCGGGCACGGGCAAACCTTTCGGCGCGGGGGTGACTCGGCGAGATCTGCTGCGGGCGGTGCAAACGTGCGGGCGGTGCGGTCGGTGCAAACGTGCGGTCGGTGCAACGTGCGGGCGGTGCAAACGTGCGGGCGGTGCGCCGGGCGCTGCCAGCCGGATCCTGCCGGTGGTGCGGGGAAGGCACCACCGGTGCCCGGCCACGCGGCACCCCACAACTTCAGCCGGGCTCAACCTTCACCGTCAACTAAACGGTTATAGTTATGTCAACCTGAGGTCGTGGTCGACACCGTAGGGAATGCCCCCACGACGGGTCAAGGCGGGCTCCCGGCGACACGCCGACGGGTTTGTGCCAGCGCCGGCCGATCCGAGTTCGGCGCACCGGCCCGCTGCCGGTCAGCGGAAGTGACCCACCAGCCGCACTTCAGGCTCGAGCAGCGGTCCACCGCCGCGATGCACCCGCTCGCGGACAGCACCGATCAATGCGTGGACGTCGGCCGCCTTTGCGCCTGGTCGCACCGTGATGAAATTGGCGTGTTTCATGGAGACCTGCGCCGAGCCGATGACCAGACCCTTCGCGCCGGCCGCCTCAATGAGCCGACCCGCCGAATCACCCGGCGGGTTGGTGAAGACCGAGCCGCAGTTGCGCTCACGCAAGGGCTGGGTTCCACGCCGCCAGGCCCGCAACTCGTCCAGCCGAATCCTGATCGCGGCCGGGTCGTCCGGGCGCAGCTCCCACGCGGCCGCGATCACCAACGCTCGCTCGGGCAAGCTCGACCGCCGATAACCGAATTCGGCTTCGGCCCGCTCCAGTCGACAAGACTCCCCGTGTTCGGGCAGGACCAGTTCTACTGCCCGCAACAGGCCGCCCGTTTCCCCACCGTGCGCGCCGGCGTTCATGCGCACCGATCCGCCTACGGTTGCAGGGATTCCGGCAGCAAATTCCAACCCGGCCAACCCTTCCCGGGCCACCCAGGCGGCGACTGCAGGCATGGCCTCACCGGCACCGGCACTGACCAGGCGCCCCTCCCGCCGGAGCCACTTATGCCCGCGCCCCAGATGCACCACCACTCCCGCGAACCCGTCATCGGAGAGCAAGGTGTTACTGCCCTTCCCGAGGATGAACAGCGGAACCTGCGCCGCGGTCGTGCCCCGCAGCGATCGCGAGAAGGCCTGCACCGCAGGCAAGTCAGCCAGTTCCACATAAACCGCCGCGGGTCCGCCCACCCCCAACGTGGTGGCCGCCGCCAGCGGGAACTGCCGCTGCACCGGCAGTCCGTCTTGCGCGCACCGGTGGGCGACCTCCGCCAGCGCCGACTCGTCGACGGGCGGATCCCAGCTGGGCGGCAGGTAATCGACGTTCACGCGAAGCGATCGTCCAACAAGGTGAGCACCTGCGGTCCCAGCAGGGTCACGTCGCCGGCGCCGACGGTCAGCACGAGATCGCCGGGGCGCGCAGTGTCCGCCAACCAGCGCGCCGCCTGGGGCGCCGAGGGCAGAAAACGCACCCGCTGCGCCGGGAGCGGAATGGCGTCGGCCACGAGCTGACCGGACACCCCTGGGACCGGGTCTTCCCGCGCGCCGTACACCTCCAGCACCACGACCTCGTCCGCCAACGCCAACGCCTGCCCGAACGCGTCCGCGAACAGCCGGGTGCGGCTGTAAAGGTGCGGTTGGAACGCCACCAGCAGCCGGCCATCCCCGGCCACGACCCGGGCGCCGGCTAGGGCGGCGGCGACCTTCGCCGGGTTGTGGGCGTAGTCGTCCACAACGCGCACGCCCCCGGCGGACCCCTTCAGCTCGAAGCGCCGGCGAGCCCCCGCGAACTCACGCAGACCGCCGGTGAGGCTGGCCAGCTCGAAGCCCAGACCCATCCCCGTCAGCAGCGCCGCCGCGGCATCGAGCGCGTTGTGCCGGCCGACGACGGCCAGGTCCACCTGACCGAGCCGGGAGCCGGCCCGCACCAGGCTGAAGGTGGTTCCCTCCGGCCGCACGCGCAACTCCTCCAGGCGCAGATCGGCGTCCTGGGCTTCGCCGTAGGTCCGCACGTCAATACCGCTCCCCCGGGCCTGCACCGCGAGCCGCCGTGATCCTTCATCGTCCGCGCAGGTGACCAGAAAACCGCCGGGGGACAGTCGCTGCGCGAAAGCGTTGAAAGCGGTGTCGACGGCCTCGGCGGTGCCGTAATGGTCGAGGTGGTCGGCGTCGACGTTCGTCACGATGGCCGCGTCGGGAGCAAGGAGCAGAAACGAGCCGTCGCTCTCGTCGGCCTCCGCGATGAACAACCCGCCGCTGCCTTCATGCGCGTTGCTGCCCGCCTCGTTCAGGTCACCGCCGATGACGAACGAGGGATCGGCGTGACAGCCCTGCAGCGCCACCACCAGCATCGAAGTGGTCGTGGTCTTGCCGTGTGTCCCCGCTACGCACACGCCGCGTCGACCACGCATCAGCGCGGCGAGCGCTCCTGCCCGGGGCAAGACTTCCCGGCCCTGCGCGCGTGCGCTCGCCAGTTCCACATTGTCGGGTCGAATCGCGCTCGAATACACCACGGTCGAGGCGGTCTCCAGGAACGCGGGATCGTGACCGACATGGCAGGTCGCCCCGAGCGCGCGCAGCGCGGAAAGCGCGGTGGAGTCCTTGGCATCGCTGCCGGACACGCGGGCGCCACGGGCCAGCAGCACGCGGGCGATGCCGCTCATCCCGGCCCCACCGATTCCGATGAGGTGGACTCGGTCCAGCTGGGTTGCGGGCTCCGTCACGGGCCAATTCTGCCCGTGGCCGCCAGCAGCATGGCGACCAGGGCGCCGGCCGCGTCGCTGGGCGCGGTCCCTCCGGCCGCCCGAGACATCGTCGCCAGCCGGGTGGGATTTTTCAGCAGTGCCAGCACATCCCCGCGCACCACGTCGGCCGTGAGGTCCTGGTCGGCCACGAGCACTCCCCCGCCGGCATCCACGGTGGGCAGCGCGTTGAGCCGCTGCTCGCCGTTGCCGATCGGAAGGGGCACGTAGAACGCCGGAAGGCCGACCGCGGCCAGCTCGGCACAGGTCATGGCACCGGCCCGGCCCAGCACGAGATCCGCTGCGGCGTAGGCATCCTCCATCCGGTCCAGATACGGCAGCACCCGGTGCCCCGGATGCTGCGCAACCGCCGCGGCGATCTGGCCGGCGTGGGCCACGCCGGCCAGGTGCAGCACCTGCACGCCGGCGCCGGCGAGGGCATCAGCGGCGTCCACCACGGCCTCGTTGATTCGCTTGGCTCCCTGCGAACCGCCGGTGACCAGCAGGACCGGCGCGCCGGGATCCAACCCGAGAGCGTTACGGGCGGCGCCCCGGGCCGCGCCTCGGTCCAGCGAGGTGATCGCCGACCGGAGCGGAATCCCGATCACCGTGCCGTGCGGAAGACCGCAATCGGCCTTGCTCACGGCGACGTAGGTGGTGAGCCGCGCACCGACCTTGTTCGCAAGCCCCGGCCGCGCGTTGGCCTCGTGCACGACGATGGGCAGCTTCCGACGGCGCGCCGCCAGGTAGGCCGCGAACGCGACGTAGCCGCCGAAGCCGACCACAACATCCGCCTGTTCCCGGTCGAGCACGTCGCCGGCCGCCGCCACGGCCCCGATGACGCGAGCGGGAAGTGCAAGCAGGGACAGTGACAGGTGCCGCGGCATCGGCACCTTGGGGATTGTCGCCAGGCGGTGGCCGCGGGCCGGGACGAGGCGAGTCTCGAGTCCCTGCGCGGTCCCCAGCAGGATGACGGACACGCCGGGGACGGTTGCGTGCAACGCGTCGGCAACGGCCAGGGCCGGTTCGACGTGTCCGGCCGTCCCGCCGCCGGCGAGCACGACTGAGAGCGTCGCCGGCGGAGGGCCGTTCACCGCGCGGCGCGCTTGCCGCCGGCCGGGCGCCGCCGGACCCGCGCGGCTGGGGGGCTGGCGCCCGCCGATGGCCGCCGCCCGGTCGCCGGCCGCGGCCGGGTCGTCCCGGCCGCGGATCGCTCCGCGCGCGCGAAACCGGCCAGCAAGCCGATCGCGACCAGGGTGGGAACCAGCGCCGACCCGCCGAAACTGATCAACGGCAGCGGAATCCCGGTGATCGGAAGGACCCCCACCACGGCGCCGACGTTGACCAGCGCCTGCCCGATCAGCCAAGCGGTGATCGCCGCGGACGCGAGTCGCACGAACGGGTCCCGACTGCGCTGGGCAACCCGAATGCCGGCGTATCCCAGCACGCCGAACAGGGCCAGCACCAAAAACGTGCCGAGCAGCCCCAGTTCCTCACCGATGATGGCGAAGATGAAGTCGGTGTGGGCGTTGGGCAGGTAATCCCACTTCTCGTGAGACGCACCGAGGCCGTTGCCCCACCAGCCGCCGGAGGCCAGGGCATAGATGCCCTGTACCGCTTGGTAACCGTTGCCCTGGGCGTCGGCGAAGGGGTGGACGAACGAGGTCAGTCGGGCCAGCCGGTAGGGCTCGAGGATCGCGAGCATCCCTCCCAGGCCGGCCAGGACGCCGGCGACGGTACCGAACAGCCGGGCCGGCGCGCCGACGACCCAGAGCAGCGCGAGCACCACCAGCAGCAACACGATCGTGGTGCCCATGTCCGGCTCGACCATGACCAGCGCGGCGAACAGGGCCCCCACCGGAAGCAGCGGAATCAGCAAGTGGCGCCACTCCCCCAGCCGGCGATGCTTGCGCACCAGCAGGTCGGCCCCCCACAGCGCCAGCGCCAACTTTGCCAGCTCCGACGGCTGGATCGTGAACGAGCCGGCGCCGATCCACCGGGTCGCGCCGTAGGCCGACACCCCGACGCCGGGAACCAGCACCAGCAGCAATCCGCCCGCGGAGGCGAGCAGCAGCGGGTAGGCAAGCAGCCGAGCGAACCGAATCGGGATCTTGGACGCGGCCACCGCCAGCGGCAGCCCGAGCCCCACCCACAGCAGTTGGCGTTCGAAAAGGGCGTAGGAGTTACCGGAGGACTGGTAGGACGACACGCTGCTCGCACTCAGGACCATGACCAGTCCGAGGAGCACCAGCACCCCCGTCGTGCCGACGACCAGGTAATAGCTGGCGAGGGGACGATCCAACAGCCGCGCCTTGGGGGCGGGGACGGCGGCCAGCCGCGTTGCGCGGGGGGCGGCCGGCTCGCCGCCGGCGGGACGGGGTGATCTCCGCGCTCGGGAGGACCGATCCGGCAGCGGCACGCTCGTCACGGAACCTCCTCAGTGGCCGGGCCGTCCGCACCGCCGGGAAGGGCGCGGACGGCGGCGGCGAAAACCTCGCCGCGGTGGTGATAGTCGGTGAACATGTCCATGGATGCCGCGGCAGGCGACAGCAGGACGGTGTCACCCGGCCGCGCGAGGCGGAACGCTTCGCGCACCGCATCATCAAGCGTGGCAGCCATGATCACGGGGACCTGACCGGCGTGGCGGCCCATCGCCTGGGCAATCTGCGGCGCGCAACTGCCGATCAGGACCGCAGCCCGTAGCCGGCCGGCGTGCGCGGTGACCAGCTCCTCGTAGCTGGCGCCCTTCGCCAGCCCTCCGGCGATCCAGACGACGCGGGAGTAGGAACCCAACGCGGCGGCCGTCGCATGCGGGTTCGTGCCCTTGGAATCGTCCACAAAATCGACGCCCGCGACGCGCGCGACCAGGCTCATCCGGTGCGCGCCGGCACGGTAGGCGACCAGTCCGGTCCGGACCGCGCCGGGCGGGCAGCCGTCCGCGAGGGCCAACCCGGCGGCAATGAGGGCGTTTGTCGCGTTGTGTGGGCCGGGCACCGGCAGCTCCCGCGCCGGCAGCAACCTGCCGCCTCCGAACGCCTCGTCCACCAGCCAACCCGAGCTGATCCCCAATCCCCCGGCGCTCGGTGCCTGCAGCGTGATCGGCACGGCGCGGCCGCCGGCCGCGGCGTGCGCCTCGCCGACCGTGCGGGCACCGACGTCATCGGCGTCGTAGAGGCCGATGGTGGCCGCGGTGAGCACCTTGGCCTTGGCCGCGACGTAGGCGGCGTGGGAGCCATGCCAGTCGAGGTGATCCGCGGCGATGTTCACGACCGCGGCCGCGGAGGGCACGATCGTCGACGACCAGTGCAGCTGAAAGCTGGACAGCTCCACCGCGAGCACCTCGAAGGGCGGTGCCGCACCGATGACCTCCATCAGCGGCGTCCCAATGTTGCCGGCAGAACGCGCTTGGCGCCCGGCGGCCCGCAGGATCTCCGCGAGCATGCCGGTGGTGGTGGTCTTGCCGTTCGTTCCGGTGACCACCAGCCAACGTTGCCCGGTGGGGCGCAGCCGCCAGGCCAGTTCCACGTCGCCCCAAACCGGCAGTCCGGCGGCGGCGGCGGCGACGAGCAGCGGCGAGTCCGGGCGCCATCCCGGCGAGGTGATCACCAGCTCGGTCCCCGGCGGCGGGGACGCGAGGCGTAATACCGGCTGCCCGTCGACCACACCGGGCTCGTCGTCGGTCAGCTGCACGTGTGCCCCCAGGCGGCGCAGCGCGCTGGCGCAGGCCCGCCCGGACAGGCCCGCCCCGGCAACCAGCACCTGCCGACCGACCAGGGTGCCGGCCTGGCTCATGCCCTGGCCGGGCAGGAGGCCGGGCTCATGCCAACCTGCCGTGGGCGAGGTACTCGGCGTAGAACAGGCCGAGGCCGAAGGCGACGGCCAGCCCGGCGACGATCCAGAACCTGATGACGATCGTCACTTCCTGCCACCCGGCGAGTTCGAAATGGTGCTGCAGGGGCGCCATGTTGAACACCCGGCGCCCGGTGGTGCGAAACACCGCCACCTGAACGATCACCGAAAGGGTGATTGCGACGAACAAGCCGCCGAGCACGACCAGCAGGAGCTCGGTTCGGGTCACCATCGCGATCGAAGCGAACGCGCCGCCCAGGGCGAGCGACCCGGTGTCTCCCATGAAGATTTTCGCCGGGCTGGCGTTCCACCACAGGAACCCGAAGCAGGCACCCATCGCGGCGGCCGCCACCACCGCCACGTCCAGCGGGTCCCGGACGTTGTAGCAAGTTGTCGTCGTCGCGCCGCAGCGGTTGCCGAATTGCCAGAAGGCAATGATCACGTAGGCGGCGAACACCATCGCCGAGCAGCCGGTCGCCAGGCCGTCGAGCCCATCCGTCAGGTTCACGCCGTTGCTGGTGGCGGAAATCATCAGGTAGGCCCACACCACGAAACCGACGACGCCCAGCGCGATCGACGAGTCGTGGATGAAGGAGATGTGGCTGGACGCCGGCGTGAGGTGGCGCAGTTCACTGCTCGGGAACCGCACGGCCAGCACCCCGAAAGCGACCGCGACCGCGGCCTGTCCCACGAGCTTCGCGGTCTTGGTCAGCCCGAGCGAACGCTGGTGGCGGATCTTGAGGAAATCATCGAGGAAGCCCACCAGCCCCAGCCCGGTCATCACCATCAGCACCAGCAGGCCGGACGCGGTCGGCCCGACCATCCGCAGCAGGTGGGCCATGCCGTAACCGAGGAGGGTGGCGACAATGATCACCGTCCCGCCCATCGTCGGCGTCCCCCGTTTGGTGGCGTGCGAGGCCGGTCCGTCGTCGCGGATTTCCTGGCCGTAGCCCTGCCGCCGGAACAGTCGAATGACCGCAGGTGTCGTCAGCAGCGAGATGATCAGAGCCGTCATCGCCGAGATGAGGACGGATTTCACCGCCGCTGCTCATTCCGGTGCGCCACGTCAGGATTGTCCCGCACGGCCGATCGGCCCGCGCCCCGGTGGGGCGGCTCGGCGGCCAACACCGCTGCCGCCACCTGCTCCAAACCGGCGGCACGGGAGGCCTTGACCAGCACGACGTCCCCGGCACGGAGCTCCCGGAGCAGCACCTCGATCGCCGCGTTCAGGTCCGGCACCCAGGCCGCCTGTGGGGCCGGCCCCCGGCCCATCGACGCACCGGCCGAAATCGGGCGCGCCCCTTCGCCCACCACCAGCAGGCGCCCTACGTCCAGCTCGCTCGCGTAGCGGCCGATCGCGTGATGCGCCTCGTCCGCGCCTGCTCCCAGCTCGCCCATCACGCCCAGCACGGCCCAGGATCGGCGCCCGCGGCCGCGGGACAGCACGCTCAAGGCGTCAAGCGCGGCGCGGACCGACTCGGGGTTCGCGTTGTACGCATCGTTGATCACGGTCACCCCATCGGGACGCTCGGTGATCTCCATCCGCCAGCGGCTGCGCGGCACGGCGGCGGACAGGGCGGCGGCCACCTGCTCGATGCCCAGGCCGTAACCGAGGGCAACGGTGGCCGCCGCGAGGGCGTTGGGCACCTGATGCGCACCGACCAACCGAAGGCCGACATCAGCGCGCCCCTGCTCGGCGACCAGCACAAAGCGCGGGTGACCCTCGGCATCCAACTCGACCCGTTCGGCGCGCACATCGCCGCGGACACCGAAGGTCCGTACCTGTCCGGTCGCCAGCTGGCTCATCGCTGCCACCAGCGGATCGTCGGCGTTCAGGACCGCTCCTTCGCTGGCCCCCGAGACCAGTTCCGACTTCGCGGCCGCGATGGCCTGCCGGGATCCGAACTGCCCGAGGTGGGCGCTCCCGACGTTGAGCACGACGGCGGTGTGCGGGCGGGCGATCGCGCACAGCCGGGCGATGTCGCCGGCGCCGCGCGCGCCCATTTCCACGACCAGGTGGGCGGTGGTCGCGTCGGCGGCCAACACGGTCAACGGCAGTCCCAGGTCGTTGTTGTAGGAGCCGGGCGTGGCCACGGTCGGCCCCTGCTGCTCCAGCACCTCCGCCAGCAGGTCCTTCGTCCCGGTCTTGCCCACCGACCCGGTGATGCCGGTAACCCGGGCGGGCAAGGTCTGACGGTGGGCCGCGGCGAGGGCAGCGAGACCGGCGACCGCGTCGCCGACCAGGACGTGCGGCACGGATACCGGCCTGGTCACCAGCGCGGCGACCGCGCCGGCGCTGACCGCCTGCGCGGCGAAGGCGTGGCCGTCCACCCGTTCCCCTGGCAGCGCGACAAAAAGGCTGCCCGGCGGCGCCGTTCGTGAATCGATAGTTATCCCGGTGATGGCAAGGCCCGGCTCGCCGGAAAGAACCCCGGCGGTGGCGGTCGCGACGGCGCCAAGGGTGGTGCGCATCAGGCGTTCACCCGTCGCGCCGACGCGACCTCGCCCAACACCAGCCGGTCATCGAAGGGGGTCACCACGCCCCGCACGTCCTGACCTGTCTCATGCCCCTTTCCGGCCACCACAAGGGTGTCGCCGGTACCCAGCTCGGCGGCGGCGAGCGCGATCGCGGCGGCCCTGTCCGGCTGCACAACGAACGACCCGGCCAGGTCCCGGGTCATGTCCGCGAGCACGGCAGCGGGATCCTCCGAGCGGGGGTTGTCGCTGGTGAACACCGCGAGATCGCTGCCGGCGAGCGCGGCCCGGGCCATCAGCGGCCGCTTGGCCCGATCCCGGTCTCCGCCGCAACCGAGGACCACCACCAGCCGCCCCGCGGTGAGCGGGCGGAGCGTGTCGAGCAGCGTCGCCACGGCCGCCGGGGTGTGCGCGTAGTCCACCAGCGCGGTGAACGCCTGTCCCCGATCGATGCGTTCCAGCCGCCCGGGTACCCCCGCAAGCCCGGCGATCCCGCGGGCGGCGACCAGGGGATCCACGCCGACAGCGACGAGCGAGGCCAGTGCGGTCAGCGCGTTCGCGACGTTGAACGCCCCGGGGAGCGGCACCCGCAGGGCGACGTCCTCACCGGCCGGTCCGAGCGCCCGTAGGCCGGTTCCGCGGGCGTCGGGGCGCAGGTCCTCGGCCCGCCAGTCGGCCCATGGCAGGCCCCCCGCCGAGACGGTGACGTGCGGCACGCGGACCTGCTCCATCAGTCGCTCGCCGTAGGCATCGTCCACACAGAGCACCGCTGTCGCGACGCTCTCCGCCCGGAACAGCGAGGCCTTCGCGGCGAAGTAGGACTCCAGGTCACCGTGGAAATCCAGGTGATCCTGGGAGAGGTTGGTGAACACCCCGGCCGCGAAGCGGGTGCCCGCAACGCGGCCGAGGGCCAGCGCATGCGAGGACACCTCCATCACACCGGCCTGCACCCCGCGCTGCCGCGCCACCGCCAGCATGGCCTGCAAATCCGGCGCCTCAGGGGTGGTGCGCGCCTGCGGAAGCCGCTCGCCGGCCAGCCGGGATTCCACGGTGCCGAGCAGCGCGGTGGTGTAGCCGCCGGCGGCGAGGCCCGCTTCGATCAGGTACGCGGTCGTGGTCTTCCCGTTCGTCCCGGTCACCCCGATCAGCGACAGGTGCGTGGACGGCTGGCCGTAGATCTGGGCCGCGAGCCGGCCGACGACGGCCCGCGGGGAGGCGGCGACGAGCACCGGCAGCTGCGAGCCAATAACGGCCGCTCCCTGCTCATCGGTGAGGATGGCCGCGGCGCCGGCGCGCGCGGCGGCGGCAGCGAAGCGGGCACCGTGCGCGTGCTCCCCGGGGAGCGCCGCGAACAGGTCCCCTGGCCGCACCGCACGCGAATCAAGTGTCGCGCCGGTGACCTGGGCGTCCCGCTGCGGGGCGGGCAGGCCCACCAGCGCCGCGAGGGCGCGCAGCGACTGCGCCGGCAGGCCGGTCGGGCGGGGCGCGGACACAGTCCGGACGCTAACCCAGCAGGCGCATCACCGGCGCCGGCGTCAGGCTGGGTGGGACCCGCAGCGTCTGCAGCGCGAAACCCATCACGTCCCGAAACACCGGCGCGGCGACGGTTCCGCCGAAGTAACCGCCGGTCGGGTGATCCAGCGAGACCTCCACCACCAGGCGCGGCGCCTCGGCCGGAGCCATCCCCACGAACGAGGAGATGTACCCGCCGTCGTAGCGGCCGTTGGCCCCGACGGCCTGCGCCGTACCGGTCTTGCCGGCCACCCGGTAGCCCGGGATGCGCGCTTCAGGCGCGGTCCCGTTGTCGGTGGTCACCTGTTCGATCATCGTGCGAAGCGTCTGGGCTGTCGACGCGTCGATGACCCGCCGGGTGGTCGGGGCCGGGGCGGCCACCAAATGTCCGGCGGCATCGCTGGTTCCGGCGACAACGCGGGGAGCGATGTAGACGCCGTCGTTGGCGACCGCCTGATAGGCGGCAGCCACCTGCATCGACGTCACATCCATGCCTTGACCGAAGGGGATCGTCGCGGCCGTCGTCGGCCGCCAGCTGTCGACGGGGGGAAGCACCCCAGCGCTCTCCCCCGGAAGTCCAATGCCAGTGGGGACACCGAACCCGAAGCGCTTGAGAAACTCGTCCACCGTGGCGTTTCCGAGCCGCTGCGCGATCTCGATGGCACCGATGTTGCTGGACTTGGCGAGCACCCCGGTGAACGTGAGCCGCTCGGCGCCATGGGCTTCCGCATCGTGGAACGTGGCGTCCGCGACCTTCAGCGTGGGGGGGATGGCCAGCACATCGTCGGGTTTGAGCGCACCCGTCTGCAGCGCCGCCGCGGCGACGATGACCTTGTTCACGCTGCCCGGCTCGTAGCTATCGGTGATCGTCCGGTTCCCGGTGTCCGAGGGGTTGCCTGCCCCAGGATTGGCCGCGTCGAAACTGGGGGCGGTGGCGTCGGCGAGCACCTGGCCGTTCTTCGCGTCCAGCACGATCACCGTCCCGCTGCGGGAATGCGTAGCGGCGACCTGGGCGGCGATGGCCTGCTGCGCTTCCCATTGAATGTCGGCGTCCAGGGTGAGCACGACGTTCTCGCCGGGATGGGCCGGCACGACCCGGCGCAGGCCCCCGGGGATCTCTCTGCCCCCGGGATCGACCTCGACCGTCTCCTTACCGGGGGCACCCATCAGCAGGTTCTGCTGCGAATGCTCGATCCCGGCGAGCCCGATGCCGTCGCTGTTGGTGAACCCCACGACATTTGCGGCTAACGGTCCGCCGGGATAGGTGCGCCGGGTCTCAGGCAGCACGCCAACCCCGGGCATGCGCATGGCGGCGACCACCCGACCCTGCGCGGGGGTCAAGCCATGCGCAAGGTAGACGAAGCGTTCCGGCTTGGTCATCAGCGCCGCCAGGCGGACCTTGGGCGCGCCCACGACCGGCGCCAGAGCCGCCGCCTCGGCGGGGGCGTTGCTGACCAGTTTGGGGTCGACGTACACGGCGCGGGCATCCACGTCCTGCGCCAGGACCCGCCCGTTTCGGTCCAGGATCTTGCCGCGGGTTGCCGCGACCGTGGTCGTGCGTAGCCGTTGCTTCTCGGCCTGGGCGGCGTAGGCGGTGGCGGAGATCCCTTGCAGCCACACCAGCCGCGCCCCGAGTCCGGCCAGGGCGAGGGCGATGAGCATTGCGCTGGCGCGGAGCCGCGGGCCATGGGCGGCAGTCCCGGCCGGTCTGCTGGACCGGAGCCGACCCGCGGGTGGACGCCCGGCGCCGGGCCCGTTCCGGACGCTCATCGGGGCACCGGCGGGTGGCTGGTCGGGTGAGCGGTGGGGGCCGGCGTCGGGGTTCCGTGGCGCCCCGGCCCGGATGCCCCGGGGGTGGGCGTGGCCGCGACGGGCTTGGTAGCCGCCGGCTTCGGGACCGCCGGCTTGGCCGACGCCGGCGCCAGCGGCGGGGCCGCCGCCGGTTGGGTGCGACGCCCGGTCGACGGCGCGATGCTCGGCTGCGGCGGGGCCGGGAGGGCGACGAGAACACCTTGTTGCACCAAACTGTTCGGCCCGGGGGTGGGAGCGCCGGGCGGCGCAGCCCCGACCACCTTGCCGTGCGCGTCGACGAACGCCGGGCCGCGACCGGGCACCATGCCGAGGGCTTTGGCCCGGGCCGCGAGGCGCGCCGGGTCCTGGTCGCCTTGGACTACCTGGCGCAGGGCTTGTTCGCGGTCCACCAAAATCGCATTGGCGTTTTGCAACCGGGCGAGGGTGAACGCGTCCTGGGCCCGCGTCGTGTTCAGCAGGAGCAAGCCGACCAGTCCGCCACCAAGAAGCAGGAACACCAGTATCAGGAACGGGGCGCGCGGGGCGCTGCGGGTCGGGGCGGGCGCCAGCCGGAGCATGGGCCGGCGCGGGAACGGGACCCTCCCTCCCGCGCTGGGGGCGGTTTTACGGGCAACCGGCGCGACGCTCACGCGACGGCTCGCAGGCGCTCGCACCCGCGGAGGCGGACGCTCGCCGCGCGGGGGTTGGCGGCTATTTCCTCCGCCGAGGCCAATTCCGCGCCGCGGGTGAGCGAGCGCAACATCGGCTGGAGATCCTTCGCGGGAATCGGCAGGTCGAGCGGGACATCCACCCGCGTGCCGCCGGCGATGGTTTGCTTGGCCAGCCGATCCTCCAGCGAGTGGTAGGCGAGCACGACCAGCCGGCCACCCACGGCGAGCGCGTCGACAGCGGCGGGCAGCGCCCGGGCGAGAACCGTGATCTCGGCATTCACCTCGATCCGTAGGGCCTGAAAAGTCCGCTTCGCCGGATGGCCGCCGGTGCGCCTGGTGGCCGCCGGGATTGCCGTGCGGACCGTTTCGGCGAGCTGGACGGTGCTGTGGACGGGCCGCGCTCGGACGATGGCCCGGGCGATTCGCAGGGCGAAACGCTCCTCGCCGTAGTCGCGCAGCACTCGGGCCAGATCCCGAACCTCGTAGCCGTTCACCACGTCAGCGGCGGTCGTGCCCTGACTGGGATCCATCCGCATATCCAGCGGTGCATCCCGGCGATAGGAGAAGCCTCGATCGTCCTGATCGAGCTGCAGGGACGACACCCCAAGGTCGAACAGGATTCCCTGCACCGCAGGCATTCCCAGCGTCTCGAGCACCGATGGTAGTTCGTCGTAGACGGCATGCACGAGCGTGATGCGATCCGCGTAGGGGGCCAGGCGGACCCGGGACAGGGCCAGCGCCGTGGAATCTCGGTCCAAGCCGACCAGCCGGCTGCGCGGCGCCGCCTGCAGGAGTGCTTCAGCGTGTCCACCAAGTCCGACGGTGGCGTCCACCACGACCGAACCGTCGGCGTCGATGGCGGGGCCGAGCAGGGCGACCACCCGCTCGCGAAGCACGGGAACGTGAGTCATGGGGCCTTCCTGATCCGGGTCGTACCTGCGAGCGGAATTGCGGGATGGCACGTGCGGTCGGAGCCATGCCGTCATCTGCGCCCCCGCTGCGACCTGGCGCCGGGGAAGGTGCGTCAGGGCGAAGCGGGAGGGCAGATCACGAAATGGCCGTCACAACACGCCGGGAAGGACCTCCTCGCTCAATTCGGCGAACGTGGATTCACTGCCGGTCAGATAGGCGTCCCACGCAGCCGCATCCCAGATCTCGGCGCGGGTACCCGCGCCGATGACAACGCACTCGCGTTCCAGTCCCGCGTAGGTGCGCAACGCGGGGGGAACCGTCACCCGACCCTGCTTGTCGGGTGACTCGTCCGACCCGGAGGAGAAGAAAACGCGGGCATAATCGCGGAGCGCTTTCGCGGTGACGGGCGCCTGCCGCATCGATTCGCTCATCCGGGTGAACTCGTCATGCGGGAACACGTACAGGCAGCGTTCCTGGCCCTTGGTCAGCACCAGCCCCTCCGCGAGCTCCGGACGCCACTTGGCGGGCAGGAACAGCCGACCCTTCTCATCCAGGCGTAGCGGATGCGTCCCCAAGAACACCCCGCCACCCCCTCCAGGCCCCTACCTCACTCCATCGATCTCCACCTTACTCCACTTCTCCCCACACGAAGGGTTTTCCTCGCCGACACGCCTCCGGCGCTCCCCCCAGCCGAGGCCGCGAGCCGACGGGTCGCAGCGCTAACGGACCGGAGCGCTAACGGATCGCCGGGCTAGGGCCGGAGCACGCCGACGACGGTGTGCCGCAGCCGCTCCGGGACCAACCGCGCGGTGACCAGGCGGTCGAAGGCGGCGGCGACCCGTTCGAGCGAACGCCACGGGATGCGTCGGGCCAGTCCGCGCCGGCGCCCGTGCAGCACGTATGAGGTCGTCAGCAGCAGGGTTGACAGCCAGCCAGCGCCGGCGAGCCGGGCCGTCCCGAAACCGGCCGTGTGGGCCAGACCGCTGAGCTGAGCTGGGGTGAACACGTGCAGGTTGGCGGCCATCGACGCCACCTCCCAGAAGTCCTCCTCGGCCGACAGCGGACGGCGCACGAGCGCCAGCAGGACGGGCACCAGGCGACCGGCGTGCCGGTCCACGGCCGGCGTCGGCTCACTGGTCAGCACGACAGCACCGGCCGGCAGCAGCACCCGGCGCCACTCGGCCAGGGCAGCGCCGACGTCGCCGAGGTGATGGAGCACGCCCCGGGCGACGATCAGATCCAGGCAAGAGTCCGGCAGCGGAAGGTGCGCCGCGTCGGCCTGCACCAACGGCCACGCCCCGGCCGCCCGCGCGCGGGACAGCATTCCCGCGGACAGGTCCATCCCCAGCAGCCGCAGATCCGGCCGGGCCCGGACCAATCCCGCCGCCAGCCACCCGGTCCCGCAGCCCACATCGAGGACCCGCTCCCCTGGGCGCAGCGGCCGGGAGAGGAGGTCTTCGGTGTCCCGCACGGCCCGAAGCGCGGACCGTTGATCGTGGACGATCACGAACCGCTCGTCGTAGTAGGCACACTCGTGATCGTGAAAGATCTTGTTGACGGCAAGGTCGTCGGCCATTCGGGCACTCCTTCGTGACGCGTCGCGGATCGACGCGACCGATTCCTCACCGGTCGCGTCAAAAGCGTGACCTGCGACGTGCTCCCATCAGTCGAGCACTCTGCAATGCTGGGAGGCACCGGACAACGGCCTCGGAGGCGCACGTGGCGGCAGGAAGCGAAAGCGCGCGAGGAAGCGCGGATCTGGAAATGGTGCTGGACGTGTCGACCGCGATGGCCGCGAGCATCGAACGGGTCATCGACGGCAAGCGCGAGGTTGTGCGCACCTCGCTCGCCGTCCTGCTCGCCGAAGGGCACCTGCTGATCGAAGACGTCCCCGGCGTCGGCAAGACGATGCTGGCCAAGGCGCTAGCCCGATCGATGGACGCCGAGGTACGGCGGATCCAGTTCACCCCCGATCTGCTTCCCAGCGACATCACGGGCGTGTCGATCTACAACCAGGATCTGCGCGAGTTCGAGTTCAAGCCGGGTGCCGTGTTCGCGCACGTCGTCGTCGGCGATGAGATCAACCGGGCCTCCCCCAAAACCCAATCGGCACTGCTGGAGTGCATGGAAGAGCGCCAGGTGACCAACGACGGGATCACCTACGAGCTGGCTGCGCCATTCCTCGTTGTGGCGACGCAGAACCCGATCGAGATGGAGGGCACCTACCCGCTGCCCGAGGCCCAGCGAGACCGGTTCACCGCGCGCGTCTCGATGGGATATCCGTCGGCGGAGGCCGAGCTGGACATGGTGGAGCGGCACGGCGCCGGATCGCCGCTCGCCGACCTGGAGCCGGTCACCGACGCCCCGACCGTGGCCAAACTGATCGAGGTCGTCCGCGGAGTGCACGTCAGCGATGAGGTGCGACGTTACGTGGTGAGTCTGGTCGGAGCCACCCGCGTCAGCCGGGACCTTCGCCTCGGCGGGTCCCCGCGGGCGACCTTGCACCTGATCCGCGCGGCCCGGGCCGTGGCCGCGATCGCCGGTCGGGCCTACGTGCTCCCCGACGATGTGCAAGAGCTGGCGGTTCCGGTGCTGGCGCACCGTCTGCTGCTCACCCCGGAGGCGCAGATCGCCCGCAAGAGCGCCGAGCAGATCGTCAGCGAGCTGGTCGGCTCGGTGCCGCTGCCCTCCGCGCGAGGCGGTGGCTACACCACCACCCGGCGGCAAGGCCTCTAACGTGCGACCCACCGCCCGGGCGCGGGAGCTGTGGCGCTCAATTACCCGGCGCGGCCGGGCCTTTGCCCTGGCCGGCGTGGCCTGCCTGATCGCGGCACAGGCCCTTGGCGAGCGCGATCTGCTGCGCGTCTCCGCATTGCTTTTCTCGTTGCCAATCATCGCCCTGGTCATCGTGACGCGCACCCGCTACCGGCTTCGCCTGGTGCGCACCCTTACCCCCGCGCGGGTCGAAGCCGGCACCTCGGCGCGCGTTCTGCTGCACATGGAGAACGTCTCGCGGCTGCCCAGCAACGTGCTGCTGATGGAAGACGTGCTGCCGTACGCCCTCGGCGGCAGGCCCCGTTTCGTGTTACGGCAGATTGAGCCGTCGGGGGTGCGGGAGGCGACCTACTCGGTGCGGTGCGAGGTCCGCGGCCGGTATGAAATCGGGCCGCTGACCGTCCGGCTCACCGACCCGTTCGGGTGCGTCGAGCTGTCCCGATCGTTCACCTCACGCGAGACGTTGACGGTGACGCCCAAGGTGTTCGCGCTTCCCTCGGTGCGCCTGGGCGGCGACTGGTACGGCGGCGGGGAGGGCCGCTCGAGCCAGGTGGCGATCACCGGTGAGGCGGACGTCGCGACCCGGGAATACCGCCGCGGCGATGACCTGCGCAAGGTGCATTGGCGCTCTACCGCCAAGCGCGGCGAACTGATGGTCCGGCGCGACGAGCAGCCGCGGCAAAACCGGGCCACGCTGCTCCTCGACACCCGACGGACGGCGCACCGGGGCGACGGTCCCGGCGCCAGCTTCGAGTGGTCGGTCTCGGCATTGGCCTCGGTGGGGGTCTGGCTCACCCGACGCGGTTACACCCTGCGGTTGGCCAGCACCGGCGGGCTGATGGTCAGCGCCTCCAGCCCATCGCTCGCCGAAGGCGTGCTTTTGGACAGCCTGTCCATCGTGCAGGCCGGGTCGGAGCAGGTGATCGACGAAGCACTGCGGGGCGTCGTCGGGCACGGCGGGGGCGGCCTCGTCGTCGCCGTGGTGGGGATCACCGATGAGCGGACCGTCGGGCAGCTGGCCCGGGTGCCGGCCGCGGCGAGCGCCGCGGTACTGATCTTGGTTGACGCCGCCGCCTGGGCGGGGACCACCCCCCGCAACCGAGCGGCCGCCGCCGCGACGCTGGGCTACGCCCACGACGCCCTCAGCGTTGCCGGCTGGCGGGTGCTGGTCGCCCGGCACGGCGACGCCATCGCCGACCTGTGGCCCGAGGCCGCCCACCGGCCCTCGGACAGCTCGGCTTACGCCGGCTCGTGGCGCGCCCCCGCGGCGGCCGCGGCCGGTGCGGGAGTCGGAGACGTGGGGTGAGCGCTCCCCACGGCGGGCAGGGACGCGCGACGGTGGTGTCGGCGCTCGCCGTGCTGGCCACCTGCTCGGGGCTGCATGCGGTGCTCGCTGGTGCTAGCTGGTTCTGGCCAGTCACCGCCGCCGTGCTGGTGGTGGCCCTGGCCGGTACGGCCGGCCGGACCCTCGTCGGTTCGGCGCTGACCAGCCCCATCCTCGGCCTGCTGGGGCTCACGATCCTGGTCACCGTCCTGTACACCCGGCAACATGCCTTTGCCGGGGTGGTGCCCACCCTCACCTCATTGACCGACCTTCGGCGGCTGATCGGTTTCGGGTTCGCCGACATCAAGGTCTTCGCCCCGCCGGTCTATCCCAGCCCGAACCTGATGGTGCTCACGGTGCTGGGGGTCGGCTTGGTGGCCGTGGCCGTGGATCTCCTCGCGGTGGTCGGTGAACGACCGACGCTCGCCGGGCTTCCCCTGCTGCTGCTGCTCGCGGTCCCCGCGGCGGTTCGCACCGGCGGCATCGGGATCGCCCCTTTCTTGCTGACGGCGACCGGATACCTGGCGTTACTGGCCCTCGAAGCCGGCGATCGAACCAGGCGTTGGGGTCGGGCGTTGGCCGGCCCCCCGCGCGAATCGTTGGCGGCGGAGGGGGCCGGCGGAGCCACCGGGTGGCGGATCGGCGCGCTCGCGCTCAGCGCCGCCTTGATCGCGCCGCTGGCGATCCCGGGCGCCGGCCGCAACGTGTTCGCCACCGGAAGCGGCGGCGGCAGCGGCAGCGGCGGCAACTCATCCCGGACGGTGATCAATCCGTTCGTGCAGGTCGCCTCGCAACTGCACGATCAGGCCACGACACCGCTGCTGCGGGTGCGCACCCCGATCCCCACCTATCAACGGCTCACCGCGCTCGAGCAGTTCACCGACGCCGGGTTCGCTCTGCGCCCGCTGACCGCTGACAGCCACGCGAAGGTGAGCAAGGGCCTGCCCACCCCCAACACTGGCTCCGGTCCGATCCCCACCCGGGCGCTCGTGGAGAAGGTGCAGGCGGATCCCCGCTTGGCCGAACCCTTCCTGCCGGTACCACCCGCCACGACCAAGGTCTCCGTGGCCGGAGACTGGCGGCTGGCCGAGCCCACGGCGACGATCTTCTCCAGCCGTACCAACACTCGCGGTGCCAGCTGGACCGCTACAGCGCAGCTCCCCAACCCGACGGCGGCGACGCTGCGCGCGGCTGGGACGCCGACCCGACCAGCCACGCCGTACTCCTCCGATCTTGCTATTGACCTTCAGGTACCCGCCACCTTGCCGGCCGTGGTGGTCCAAACCGCGCGCGGCTGGGTGAACGCGGGCCGTGCCCGGACCACCTACGACATCGCCCAGACCATCCAGGACCGGCTCGCCGGGCCTGGCTTCACCTATTCCCTCGACGTGTCCATCCCGGCCGGGCCGGAGGGCTTCTCCCAGTTCCTGTCCGAGCGAGTCGGCTACTGCGAGCAGTTCGCCGCCACGATGGTGGCGATGCTGCGCACCCTCGGCATCCCCGCGCGGGTGGCCATCGGCTTCACCGAGGGCGCCCGCCAGGCCGACGGCAGCTACCTGATCACCAACAAGGATGCGCATACCTGGCCGGAGGTGTGGTTCGCGACGGCGGGTTGGATTCGATTCGAGCCGACGCCCCTGTCCAACGGCAACGCGATCGCGCCGGCCTACGCCCCGGGAGGCGCCGCCGGAAACGCACCCGGGGGCACGCCGTCGACGGCTCCGGCCCCGCCGAGCACGGGCGCCCCGAACCCCACCGCGGGGCCGTCGCCCCCGAGCAAGCTCGACCGGCTCGCCGGCTCCGCGACGCCGTCGGCGCTGCCGGCCGCAGGGCCCCGGGACAGCGGGCGGCTGGCCGTCGAGCTCGCACTGACCGTCCTGTTGCTGCTGGCTGCGGCCGCCCCGGCACTCGTGCGGTTGGCGGTGCGGCGGCGCCGGTTCGCCGGCGGCAACGGCGCGGAGCAGGCGGCCTCAGCGGCGTGGCAGCAACTGATCGAGGACGCGGCCGACCTGGGGCGGCCGGTGACTTCCTCGGCCAGCCCACGCCAGGCGGGGCGCTACCTCACCGGACGGCTGCCGGACCAGCCGTCCCGAACCGCGCTTGCCACGCTCGTCGCTGCCGTGGAGCAGGCTCGATACGCCCCACCCGGGGCGGAGTTGCCCAGCTCCGCCGAGCTGCGGGTCGCGGTGGGACGCGTACGCCGCGGCCTGTCGACGACGCTCCCCTGGGGGCGACGGTGGCAGGTGGCGCTGCTGCCGCCCAGTTCGCTGCGACGGTTGCGCAATCCGGTACGGGACTCCGGCCGCGCGCTGCTCACGGCGATGGATGTCAGCGTTGGCGGGCTGATCCGCACCGGGCAGATGCTGCGCCGCCGGCCGGTGAGTCCCTAGCAACGAGCGGCGGTGGACGTTCGCCGCGCGGCAGCCCGCCCCGGCTCAGGAATCGTCGAAACGACGACGCCAGCGCTGCTCAAAACGCTCGAAGAACCCGCTGTGGTCAGCACCTCGGCGGGGATCAGGTGCGCGGGTCTGCGGCGTCCCGGGGCGCTCCAGCTTGCCGGCGATCCGGCGCACCCCACCGTAGGCGCGCGTGGCGCCGGCCAGCATGATCACGAACCCAAGCACTCCGATGTACCAGACGGACAGCACCGCTCCGCCGAGCAGGAGCGCAAGTCCGAGCGCAACCAGCAGCCCGCCGCCGACGATCTTGCGGCGCCCCTGCGCGCGGGGGTTGGTAAACCGCACCGTGTGCGCGAACTTCGGATCGTCGGCATACAGCGCGCGCTCGATGGCCTCGAGCTGGCGCTGCTCATGCTCGGAGAGAGGCACTCGATCCTCCCACGACGGACTGATAAACGGCGGCTGCCGTGCACCCTGAGCATAGGTCCGCCCGGGGCTGCGCGAAAGGCAGACGGCAAAGCATCATGGTGAAACCGGTGGGTCAAGCAGGGTGGCGGGGCGTACGACGCCTGGACCGAAGCGGTGCGCGGCGCGATCCGATGCCTGCTCGGCTGCCCGCCAGCCGTGCTCGCGCTCGTCGAGGGCTAGCTGATGCGGCGTCGCGTCCGCACGCACCAGCTGCTCCACCCGGACCCCGACCAGCCGCAACCGGGCCCGCTGCAGGCCGAGGGCGTCATACAGCCCGATCGCCACGCCGTAGATCACCTGTCCGACGTCGGTGGCTTCTCCCACCGTCCGCGCCCGCGTGATGGTCGTGAAGTCCGCGAAACGGATCTTGACCGAGATCGTCCGGCCGGCCCAACCCTGGGCGCGCAGTCGCGCGGCGACCTTCTCCGCCAGCCGCAGCAGCTCACGTCGGACCGCGGCCGGATCATCGACGTCACGGGCGAAGGTCTGCTCGGCGCCGATGCTCTTATCCGGTTCCTGCGGGATGACCTTCCGCTCATCCCGCCCCCACGCGAGCTCGTGGAGGTGGCCGCCGGCCCCTGCCCCGAGCGCGCGCTGCAAGGTGCTCAGCGGGGTGGCGGCAATGTCCCCGACCGTGTGCAGGCCGAGCCGGGTCAGGGTCTGCTCGGTGCGCTCGCCGACTCCCCACAACGCGCTGACCGGTAACGGATGCAAGAAGGCCACGGCCGCGTCCCGCGGTACGACGAGCAGGCCGTCGGGTTTGCTGCGGGTGCTGGCCAACTTGGCGAGGAATTTCGTGGCGGCGACTCCCACCGAGCAGGTGATCCCTTGCTCGTCGTGGACCCTGGCCCGGATCTGCTCCCCGATCTGGTGCGGCGCACCGAGGGTCCGGGTGCTGCCGGCGATGTCCAGGAAGGCCTCGTCCAGCGACAACGGCTCGACCAGGGGGGTGATGGAGCGAAACACCTCCATCACCCCGGCGCTTGAGGCGGCGTAGGCCGCGTAGTCGGGTGGGAGGACGACCGACTGGGGGGACAGCCGCCGGGCGCGGCTCATCGGCATCGCGGCATGCACGCCGTGAGCCCGCGCCTCGTAGGTGGCGGAGAGCACAACCCCGCGGGTGTCGCCGCCGCCGACGATGACGGGCCGGCCGATCAGCTCCGGGCGCCGGCGTAGTTCCACCGAGGCATAGAACGCGTCCATGTCGACGTGCAGCACGGTGCACCCGGTGTCATCGCCGGGCGGGCCGGTCGGCCGGCCGCCCGGCGGGAGCCGGCCGCGGCTCATCGGCGCCGCTTCGAGCTGGGCACCGCATCAGTCCGCGGGTCGGCGGGCCAGCACGTGCAGCTGCGCGGCGAGTGCCACGTATTCGGGGCGTTCGGAGGCGGCCCGTTCCAGCGCCAGCAACGCCTCGGTCGCCCCGGGGTCGGCGTCGAGTAAGGCCCCGGGTACCAGGTCGCTGAACACCCGGATGCCGTGGGTTCGCTCCGGGCGCAGGCCCGCCGCAAGCAGCGCCGTATGCAGCGTGGGCACGTCGTAGCGACGCGGTCCGGGGGTGGACTGGCCGCCGGCCAGCAAGGTCGCCGCTTCGGCAAAGCGGCCGGCCAGAGCCCGGCTGAGCACCGCGGCACCGCGGCCGACGACCAGCACACTGACCAGGCCGCCGGGGCGCAGCGCGGCGCGGATCGCGGCGAGCGCCGTCGCTGCGTCGTCGACAACTTCGAGGACGTTGTGGCAGAGCACGACGTCGGCACTGCCCGGGGCGACCACCTCCAGCAGGCCGGCAAGATCGCCTTGTACGGCCTCGATCGCGCCGGTGACCCCTCGTTCCTCCGCGCGGCGGCGCAGTGCAGCCATGGCATCGGGACTGGGATCGACGACGGTGACGTGGTGACCGGCGGCCGCCAACGGAACCGCGAAGCCGCCGGTGCCGCCACCTGCGTCGACGACCCGGAGCGGACCTGCGCTGAGCTCAGCCAGGGCGGCGGCCAGCAGGTCACCGACGACGGCGGTCCGGACCGAGGTCCAGCCCGCTGGAGAAACCCGGCTACCCAGCCCCGCCATCGGCCCTGCCTTCCCCCTGCCTGCTGTCGCGGTCGCCAGCCAGCCTCGCACACGCGGGTGTGCGGCGGGCCCGTCCTCGGCGCGGTGGCATCGGCGCGGATGAGGGTCATCGGCCCGCGCTGCCCGGGCTGGCATGCCACAACTTGCGCGGCGATGATTTGGGGTCGGTGCCGGACGGACGAATGTCCGAGTACGGATGCTGCCGGAAGCCGGTCGGGTATTCCACGGGCACGGGACGGGTGGAGCGGCTGTCCGCAACGCCATGCAAGGACTGCTCATCGGCCGGTCCCCAACCGGAGACGGATGTCATCTCTGCGTGCACGGCCGGCAGGCCACCCCGGCTCCACGCCGCGTGCAGCAGAGGCAGTTCCCAGCAACCCAACGCCAACAAGCTCTTGCCCCGCGGCCCGGTCCGGCGCAGCCGGCCACGGACCACCAGCAGCCAGGAGTGGAAAACTGTCGCTGCGTACCCGGCGAGCGCGTCTTCGAACAGGGTGGCGTCTACCGGTCCGGTGGCATCGTCGAGGGTGAGGAACACCACCCGGCGCCCGGACCGGATCGGCGGCGTCTGGGTGGCAACCTTGACCCCGGCCACCAGCAGCTCGGCATGGTTGCGATGCTGCAGCAGATCTCGGGCACGGGTCACCCCGAGCGCGTCCAGGAAATCGGTGTAGTTCGCCAGCACGTGCGCGCTGGCATCCAGGCCGAGAACGTCCAACTCGGCGCGTACCCGTTCGGCGCCGGTCATCTCCGGTAGCCCGCTGAGGGTCACCTCCCCCGGGCCATCGCCGAGATCAAGCGCAAGCTGAACATGCACCGGCCTTGGCGGCGCGGCGGCCTGGGACTGGGCCGCCGCCGCCTGCCGGGTGTCCAGCGGACGGGAGGTGGCCTGGAGCGCCCCCCGGGGAGCGCGGGTCGCCCGGGTCCGGGTCGCTGCCCGTGCGCTGCGATCCAGCTCACCGATCTGCAACAGCAAATCTCGGCGCGTGACCTGCCCGCGCCGACGGATCGGGGTCGTAAAGCCCAAGCCGTAAATGCTGTCGAACGCGCCGGCGAGCACAAGCCGCTCGGCGATCGGCTGGGAAGGAGCGGCGCGATACCAACAGTCCGACAACGACGCATACGGACGGCCGCCCACCAGCCGGGCGGTCTCGGCGGCGCTGATCCCCTTAACGTCCGCAAGGCCCAGCCGAATGCCGTACCCACGAGCGTCGGGCAGCAGGAGATCGTCGGGGCGTTCACGCGGGGCGTGGGCGAGGCGGCGGTGGGGATCGCCTACCTGATCGAGGATCTCCGGCGGCGGTTCGTCCAGTGCACTTACCCGTTCCACCCGATACGCCTCGTCGGAGACGTTGACATCAAGGGGCAGGATCGCGATACCAAACTGGCGGGCGTCATCCAAGATCAACCGCTTGGGGTACATGCCTGGGTCGTGAGTGAGCACCCCGGCCAGAAAGGCAGCGGTGTGGTGTGCCTTGAGCCACGCCGACTGATAGGTCGGCAACGCGAACGCCGCCGCATGCGCCTTGCAGAACCCGAAGGAACCAAAAGCACGCAGGATCTCCCACACCCTGTCCACGATGGGCAGCTCGTATCCGCGGCCCAGGGCGGCCGGCATGAACCAGGTGCGGACATCCGTCACCCGGGCCGCGTCGCCGAGCGCCCGCCGCGCCTCGTCCGCTTCGGCCAGGGAGCATCCGGTCATCCGCGCCAAGATTCGCAGCACCTGTTCATGGAAAACCACGACGCCATAGGTCTCTTCCAGCACCTCGGTGAGGTCGGGATGGGGATAGGTCGGGGTGGTCCAGCCTTGGCGAGCCGCCAGAAACGGTCGGACCATGTCGCTTTTGACTGGGCCGGGCCGGAACAGGCTGATATCGATGATGAGGTCCTCGAAGGTTTCCGGCGCGAACTTGCCGACCAGCTCACGCTGACCCGGTGACTCGATCTGAAAGCAGCCAAGAGTCTTGGTGGACTGCACCAAGGCGAAGGTGGCCGGATCATCTCGGGGTACGGCGTCGATGTCCGGACGGGTCCCTTCCAGCCGCGCCACCTCACCCAACGCGTGGCTGATCGCCGACTGCATCCGGATACCCAGCACGTCCAACTTGAGCAAGCCGAGGGCCTCGACGTCGTCCTTGTCGTATTGACTCATCGGAAAGCCGAGGAAACTCGCCTCCACCGGGCTGCGGTCGAGCAGGGTGCGGTCCGACAGCAGCACGCCACACGGGTGCAGCGCGATATGCCGGGGCAATCCATCGAGCCGTTCCGCGAGCCGGAACAGCAGATCGAGCCGGGGGCCGCTGAGTCCGCTGGCCCGCAGCTCGGGCAATTCACGAAGCGCTGCCCGGATCTGGCCGGCCCGAATATGCGGAAAAGCCTTGGCAATGGTGTCGATTTCGCCCGGCGGCAGGCCCAGGGCGGCGCCGGTGTCCCGCAGGGCGTGGCGGGCCCGGTAGGTGTCCATCATGGCCACGCAGGCAACGCGTTCCCCGCCGTAGCGGGCCAGAATCTGTTCGTAGACCTCGGTGCGGCGAGCGGACTCAACATCCAGATCCACATCGGGCAGCTCATGGCGCAGCGGTGACAGGAATCGTTCGACGAGCAAGCCGTATCGGATCGGGTCCACATCCGAGACACCAGTGAGGTAGGTAACCAGGCTGCCGGCGCCCGAGCCCCGGGCGGCACAACGCACCCCCAACTCGTGGATCATGGTGGTGACATCCGCGACGGTGAGGAAGTACGAGGCGTAACCGAGCTGGCGGATCATGGCCAGCTCATCGTCGAGCCGGGTGAGGGTAGAGGCGGTCGCCGGCAAGCCGCGATGGCCAAGCCCGGCCTCGCAACGGGCCCGCAGTACCGCATCGGCTCCGGCGTTGGCTGGAGTGCCGTTCCGCTCCCGAACGGTGACGTCCAACTCGGGGAAGTGCAGCTCGCCGATCCCCAGATCGGCCCGCGGATCAAGCGCGCACCGATCGGCAAGAAGGCGGGTACGGGCCAGCAGATGCCGTGCGTCGTGGGGGCCTCCGGCGTGCCGGGTCACCTCCTCGGCGAGGAGCATCATCTGTTTGCCGGATTTCAGGTACGCCTGGGCGTTGGTGCGTTCCATGTGACGGGGATCGAGGGGCACCAGCCGGCGCGCCGCATCGAGGACATCGGCGATGGGGGCGTCCGCGGAGTCGAGGTAGCGCACCGCGTTGGTGAGCACGACCGGGACCTGCTCGGCGTGGGCGAAGGCGGTGAACCGACCGACGAACGCGGCGTGCCCCTGACCACGGTGGTGCACGACCGCGAGTTGCAGATCGCCGGCGGGCAGCACGGCTCGCCAGCGCATCAGGTGGGTTCGAGCCAGATCCGGCCTGCTCCTGGCCACGGCCCGGCCCAGCTCGGAAGCCGGCCCGAGCAGCACCACCAGATCCCCGCCGCCCGCGTGCTCGGCGATCAACTCCAAGGTGGTCACCGGTTGGCCACGCTCGCCCAGCAGATGGGTGGCACTGACCAGGCGGCAGAGCCGGCCGTATCCGGACCGGCCCACGCCCAGCACAGTGACGCGTGGGGTGAGCGGATCCTCCACGTATGCGCCACCGCGCACCGGGGTTCTCGGTCGATCCCGGCTCGGCGGCCGGGGATATGCGGCATCGACCTGGAGGGGGCGCACCGCGAAATCCACCCCGAGCACGGGACGCAGTCCGGCCGCGGCGCACGCCTGCACGAACCGGATCGCGCCATAAAGCCCGTCCCGATCGGTAAGCGCGAGGGTGTCCATGCCATGGTCGGCGGCCCGCACCACCAGATCGCGGGGGTGCGCGGCGCCGTAACGCAGCGAATACCCCGAAGCGACCTGAAGGTGAACGAAGGGATCAGACATGCGGCCCGCTTAACCGAGGGAAGGTAACGGCGGCTGGGAGGGCACACCCAAGGTGGTTTCGACCAGACCCAAGAAGGTCTCGGCATCGCGCACCAGGTCATCGGCTTCCCGGGCGGTGACGGCACCCACCTGCCCGGACTCGGCGGCCGACCTCTTGGCTGCCCCGGCCGCGAAGAACGTGGCCCATTCCCCCAACTCGGGGGCGACTGCGGCCAGGAGGGCCCAGGCGCTGGTCGGGCCGCGGCGGCTGCTACCGGGACGCGCCCGGGCAGCGAGGACCGCGGCGGCGCAGCGCAGCGCGGCCAAGTGAGCCAGCACATACCGATCAGCGCAGCCGCGGGTAACCGAAGCTTCGGCCAACCCGGCCCGGGCCGTAGCCAGCAGGGCGGCCGCAGGGCGGCGAGGGAGGGCGGCAGCAGGCACGGTAACGCTCCGTGGGAGGGGTGCGGCGGTGGTGCGGAGGGCGGGGGCGTTGCGGAGGGCGGGGGCGTTGCGGAGGGCGGTGGCGCGAACCTGGACGGTGGGATAGGCACACGGTTCCCGGCCCGGGACCGGTTCCCGGCCCGGGGCGAGGGTGCTGCTGTGCGCCCGCATCAGTCATGCACCCGGGTGAGGAACCAGCGGTCATCGGCCTCGAGGTAGGTGAGATCGAAAACCCCGGTCGGGGCGCCTCGGCCGGTGCCGGCCTGGACTCGCCACAGTTGCCGGTCCCCTTCCGGCAGCCCGATCTCCTCGGTGCGCTCCCCGGTATGCAACGCAGTAGCAGTGGGGGTACGCCACCACACCGCGCTTTCCACCCACTCGGCAAGCACAGCTCGCACGAGATACAGGCGGGAGCTCCAGAGGAACTGCTCAGGCGTTCCGTCCCGGCGCAGTACCTGAACCGGGTCGGCGTAGCAGCGGCTCATGACCGTCCCCTTCTCGCGTCGGACCGGGCCCAGGACGGGCCCGGCACGCCGGGGGAAGGCGGCGGGGCCGGCTCCGGACGGGGTGCTTCCCCACACCCCACCCGGAGCCGGTGGCTACCCCGTCCGGTTCCGGGGGGTCGGGGCCCGAGACCGGACGGGGCGGTTCGGGCCCGCGTTGGCTAACTGCTGGAGGCAGTCATCGAACGCGTGTTCGAACTAAGAAGAGAGTAAACCGAGGGTCCGACAAGACGTCAACTGCCTCTCCCCATCCGGTGGGGCCGCTCACGCCCTCGACCGCCCCTGAGCGGTCCTCCCTCGGTGGGTTCACGTCGCCACGTGGGTTCACATCGCCGCAGCTGGGTGGCGCGAAGTTGGAAGAACTAATTTGCCGGACGGCGCATACTCCCGGCATGGCCGATACGCCGCAGCAGACCCCCGCCCAATCCGAGCAGCAGCGGCGGTTCGCCGAAGCGTTGGCCCGCAAGCAGGGCCACGCGGGAACCGGATCGCAACCGCACGAACCAGGTCGAACCGTCACTCCGCGCAGCAACGCCAAGACGAGCCGCACCTTTCGCCGTAAGTCCGGCTGATCTCCTGACCCGGCCGTCTGACCCGGCCGCCTGACCCGGGTGCCACAGTGACCGGTCTTGGGGAGTCGATTGCGCCATCGCGGGTAGATCACGGGTGACCACGCGTGACCGACCGAACGGAGTCCAACGATGAGCGAGTTCGTAGATAAGGCCCGCGACAAGGCCGAACAGGCCAAGGGTGGGATCAAGGAGACGACCGGCGCCGCCACCGGCAACAAGGACCTCGAGAACGAGGGCAAGGCCGACAAGGCGAAGGGCAACCTCAAGCAGGCTGGCGAAAAGGTGAAGGACGTCTTTCGGCACTGAGCCTGCGCGAAGCGATGCCCTGCGCCCGGTGAGTTGAGGACGGCGCATTGGCAGGGGCCGACCTGGATCGCTCCAGGTCGGCCCCTGCCGTCTATAAGCCGGCCCGTACGCTCCCGTGCGTGGAGCAGCATCCCAACGTGATCCGGGTGCAGGCAGCCTTGCGCGCCGGCGGTTGCCCAGCACAGATCGTGCTATTGCCGGAGGCGGCCCCCACCGCAGCCAGCGCCGCAGCTCAGCTAGGCGTGGGCGTCGGACAGATCGCCAACTCCCTGGTGTTCCTGGCCGACGGTATTCCGCTGCTTGTCCTCACCTCCGGTGCACACCGGGTAGACACCGCTCTCGTGGGCGCCGCGTTGGGCGTGAAGATTGCTCGAGCCGATGCGGACGCGGTACGGGCAGCCACCGGACAGCCCATCGGCGGAGTGGCCCCGGTTGGGCACCCGGCGCCGGTACGCACCCTGGTAGATCAAGCTCTCGACGAGTACGCGATGGTGTGGGCCGCAGCAGGTATCCCCCAATCGGTGTTCCCGACGAGCTACTCCGAATTGCTCCGGCTGACCCGGGGATCCCCCGCTGTCGTCGCCTGATGCTCGTCACCGTGCACGTGTGGCGAGTCCCGACCGGCGCTGTCCCCCGAGCGCTTTCTCGGATGGCCACCGACCGAGCTGCGGTCCACCACCTGCATTTTGCCAAGCTGCTGGGCACCAACGGGGGCGACACGTTCGCGGCCCGGGACGTCGATCTGCGCCGCTGGGCCCTTCTCGCCTGCTGGCCCCAGGCCGCCGACGCCCACGCGTTCGAGAACTCACCGACGGTGCGGGGCTGGGACCGGATCGCTACCGAACGCTGCCGCTTCGACCTGGTGCCCCTGGCTAGCCGCGGTCGCTGGTCCGGCCAACAGCCGTTCATCACCGGCCGCTCCAGGCCCGCCACCGGCGTGGTGGCCGCGGTCACCCGCGCCCGAATTGCCCCACGAAAGCTGGCCGCCTTCTGGCGAGCCGTGCCCCCGGTCGCGGCGGATCTGCATGACCGTCCCGGACTCCTGCTGCGGCTGGGGATCGGGGAAGCGCCCGTCGGGCTGCAGGGCACATTCAGCGTTTGGACCTCCGCCGCGGCCCTCACCGACTTCGCGCATCGCGGGAGCCCGCACCGCCGTGCCATGGCCCAGACCCTCGCGGAGAACTGGTACACCGAGGAGCTCTTCGCCCGGTTCAGCGTCGAGCGTGTCGACGGCACATTTGACGGCCACAACCCCCTACCAGACACCGGGACCGGGCCTACGCTCCCGACATGACCGGGTTGCAGGTGCAGGACGCGGCGGCGTTCTCCGTTCGCCTGCCGGAGCTGCTGGAGGTCTACCGGGCCGCATTCTTAGAAATCCACGAACCCGACCCGGCGCGGGCTGCCGCCGAGCGCAGCGGGCTGATGCGACAGCATGCCCAGCGCCCCGGGCTGCGGCTCGTGACCGCGACGGATCGCGACGGCCAGCTGCAGGGGTTCTGCTACAGCTATCACGGGCACAGGGGTCAGTGGTGGCACGATGTGATCGTCGAGGCGCTCGGGCCGACCGAGGCGCAGGAGTGGCTGGGCGACTGCCGCGAGGTGGTGGAACTGCACGTTCTTCCAGCGGCGCAGGGAGCGGGCTTGGGCCGACAACTTCTGCGAGGAGCGCTCACGGGGGTGCCCGAACGTACCTGCCTCTTGTCCGCGTTGGAGCTGCCGGAGAGTCGGGCCCGCCGGTTGTATGCCAGTGAGGGATTCCACCCGTTGCTGAGCCAGTTCCGCTTCCCGGGCTCCCCCACCCCGTATGCGATCCTCGGCAAGGTTCTGCCGGCAGGCGAGCCGGCGCCCCCCTCGTAGGCTGACCCGGTGGTTCCCCCGCTGGACCGACCCCTGCCGCGGCAGGTGGCTTGGTTCTTCGTCGGATACGTCGTGCTCCTTCAAGTCAGCTACCCCCTGGTGCCCGGGCCGGCGCGGGGCGGCCTCACCATTCTCACCGTCGGCGGCTTCGCTGCGGCGAGCTTGCTCCAGGTGGGAAGTGAGCGCGGCCACCGGGCGGCCGCCACCCTGCTCGCCATCGCGGGCGGCACCGGTTTTGCGGTGGAACTCCTCGGGGTACACACCGGCTTCCCGTTCGGGTCTTACTCCTACACCCATCGTCTCGGCCCGGAGCTGGCATCCGTTCCGCTGATCATCCCGTTGGCCTGGACGATGATGTCGTGGCCGGCGTTGGTGGCCACCCGCCGCCTGGTCCACGGTCCGGTGCGGACGGCGCTGGTCGGCGGTCTCGCCCTAGCCAGTTGGGACCTGTTTCTTGACCCCCAAATGGTGGCGGCAGGCAACTGGGTCTGGCAGACGAAAGGACCTGCCGTACAAGGCATTCCGTTGACTAACGATCTCGGGTGGCTGGCCACGGCCGTGCTTTTGATAGCCGCCCTCGACCGCGCGCTACCTCGGCAGCCGTCGGTGAGCGACGCCGTGCCCATCTGCCTTTACCTGTGGACGTGGATCGGGTCGGTGATCGGCAACGTGTTCTTTTTCGGGCGTCCGCTGGTCGCGCTGATCGGGGGGGTGACGATGGGCGTGATTGCGGTGCCGCTCGCAGGAACGTTGCGGAGCCGCCAGCAGGCGACCCAGCGCACACCGATCACTGCCCGGTGAGCCGGGTCGTCAGACTTGCCCACATCGGCGCTTTCACCGCGCTCGGTTTGACCGCCCACGCGCTGGTCAATCTGCGGCTGCTGCGGGTAGCCCCCCCGGCGGACGGTCCCGGACGGGAGCTCGTCACCGTCCTGCTGCCCTTGCGCAACGAGGCCAGCCAGGCCCAACGATGCATCGAGGCCGTGCAATCCGCGTTGACGGCGCACGGCCGTGCGGAGCTGATCATCGTCGACGACTGCTCCACCGACGGCACGACCGACGTCGTGCGGGCGGTCATCGCTGCGGACCCGCGGGTCCGGTTGATCAGCGGCGAGCGATTGCCGACCGGTTGGCTCGGCAAATCGCACGCCTGCCAGCAGGCAGCCGACGCGGCGGACGACGACAGCACGCTGCTGGTGTTTATCGACGCTGACGTCGAACTCGCCGTCGACGCGCTGCGCCGAATCGAACGACTCATTCGCGGGACCGGCCTGGCGCAGGTTTCGCCGTATCCCCGTCAGGTGGCCGAGACCGCGGCCGAACGCCTGGTCCAGCCGCTGCTGCAGTGGTCCTGGTTGACGTTGTTACCGCTGCGTGTTGCCGAACGTTCGAACCGCCCGGCGCTGGGAGCCGCCAACGGCCAGCTGTTCGCGGTGGACGCCTCCGCCTATCGCCACGTCGGTGGTCATGGCAGTGTGCGCGGGCACGTCTTGGAAGACCTGGAACTGTTGAAGTGCCTCAAACGCCACGGATTCCACGGCAGCGTCACCGACGGCACTGACCTGGCATGTTGCCGCATGTACCACGGCTGGTCCGATCTTCGCGAGGGGTACGCGAAGTCGTTGTGGGCCGCGTTCGGCTCCCCCGTCGGCGCGGTCATGAGCGTGTCTTTTCTCGCGACCGTGTACCTGCTCCCGCCCCTGGCGTGGCTGTCCCGGCCGCGGGACACGGTGGCGGCCCTGGGCACGGCGTCCGGCATCGTCGGGCGGGCCGTGGTAGCGCACCGGGTAGGCGGACGCGTGTGGCCGGACAGCGTTGCCCACCCGCTGTCGGTGCTGGCGTTGGCTTGGCTGACGGCACGCTCGTGGTGGCTGCACGCCTGCGGCGGATTGACCTGGAAGGGCCGGGCGCTGTGAGGATCGCGGTGATCGGGGCTGGCGTCGGCGGCCTCGCCGCGGCCTGCCTCCTCGCCGGCAAGGGCCACGAGGTGACGGTCTGCGAGCAGGCACCGGCGGTGGGAGGCAAGCTGGGGTGGCGGGAAATCGACGGTGTCGGATTCGACACCGGTCCGTCGCTGCTCACCCTGCCGCACATTCTGCGCGAAGTCTTCGAACAAGCTGGCGGATGGCCAGAGTCCCTTGTCCTGCAGCGGCTGGAACCGATTGCCCGGTATCGCTTCGCGGATGGTTCCGGGTTCGATGTCAGTAGCGATCTGGACACGTTCTGCGCGGCGCTGGACGCGTGGGCACCGGGAAGCGGTCACGATTGGCGCCGCTTCATGTCCCACGCGAGCCGGCTGTGGCAGGCGGTGCGCGGACCGTTCCTGGAGTCAGAGCTGCGCGGCCCCTCGACCCTGGTCGAGTTGGCACTCCGGCGGCCGCGCGACCTCGCCACGATTGCCCCCTGGCGCACCCTGGCCGACCTGGGGCAACGGTATCTGCGCGACCCACGATTGCGCGCGTTTCTGTGGCGTTATGCCACCTATACCGGCTCCGACCCGCGCCGGGTTCCGGCTGCCCTCGCCACCATCGCCTTCGCCGAGCAGCATTACGGTGGCTGGTATGTCCGGGGCGGCCTGCGGCTGATCGCCGCGGAACTCGCCGCCCGGGCGATCGATCTCGGCGCCGAGATCCGGCTCGGGACCGAGGTGATCGGCGTCGTCACGGCTGGTGAGCGGGCCGGTGGTGTGCACCTTTCCTCCGGCGAGCGCCTCGGGGCCGATGCCGTGGTGTGCAACGCGGACGCTGCGCAGCTGTATGCCGAGCTGTTGCCGGGGTCGATCGGCCGGGCCGGCCGGCAGCAGCTGAGCCGTGTCTCACCCTCCTACTCCGGGTTCGCCTTGCTGTTGGCGATTCGCGGCTCACGGCCGGCCGATCTTGCGCACCACACGGTGCTGTTCCCGGCGGACTATCCCGCCGAGTTCGACGACCTTGCCGCCGGGCGCCCGGTCGCCGAACCCGCCATCTACCTCTCGGCGCCGGTCGATGCAGCGCTGGCGCCCGCAGGCCTGCTGCCGATGTTTCTCCTGGTCAACGCCCCCCGGCAAGATCAATGTGAGTGGACCGCAGAGTGGAGCCACGAGTACGCAGCCCGGCTCCTGGACCGGTTGGCCACTCGGGGACTGGACCTGCGCGACCGGTTGGCCTCGTGCACGATGCGCACCCCGGCCGATCTGCAGCAGGCGACCAGGGCCCCCGGTGGATCGATCTACGGCAGCTCCAGCAACGGGTTGCGGGCCGCGTTCCTGCGACCGCGTAACCGCGGGCCGATTCCGGGTCTGTACCTGGTCGGCGGTTCCAGTCACCCGGGCGGGGGGCTGCCCCTCGTACTGCGGTCCGCCCAAATAGTCAGTCGGATGATCGACTCAGGCGCCGGCTGAGGTCCGCCAACAGCCACGCGAATGACAGGCCGCAGATCGCCAACATCATGCCCGCGGCGAGCGAAACCGCCAGCCGGGCGTGCGCGGGGAACACACCGGCCCCGAGCATCCCGGCCCCGATGAGCACCAACCGGGTCGGCCGTTCCCCCGGCGTCAATCGGCCGATTTCGCCCCGGCCCGCGCCGGACGCCCGGGCCCTGGTGTACTCGAGCAGCGCCGCCGCGCCGCCGGCCGCGACGACAAGTCCGGTGGCGGCACCCAGCGCGAACAGGGCGACCAACGCCAGGACCTCGGCAAGGCGATCCACGACCGAATCCAGGACATACCCGAATGTCGTCGCGCGACCGGTCAGGACGGCCACGCCCCCGTCCAGGCCGTCCATCAGCCCGGCGAACGCCACGATCGGGGCGCCGAGCAGTGGCCATCGGCCTGCGGCGTAAGCCGGCGGGAGCAAGGCGGAAAACGCCCACAGTCCGAGCAGGGTGACCGCGTTCGGCTGCCAACCGCGGCGCGCCAACGGGCCCGCCACGACATAGACCAGGCCCAGCCACCATCGCGTGGGCCCGCGGCTGGGCGTGATGCCGCCGTGCAACTGCGACCAACGGGTGAGGTAGGCCTCCCGGTCCGGCAGCACTGAGCTCGGCGGCTGCGCGGTAGCCACCACGAGCACCATCAGCAGCAGCCCACCGGCGGCGAGCGCGATCAGCGCCCCGGTCACCCGGGGGCCGTGCCCGTGTCCACGGCAGGCAGGCTAGCCACTAAGTTCAGGGCCACGAGGTTCGGCACCGCCGACCCGTTCCCGCGAGGAGCCACCCGTGTCCGCAGGTCCGTTTGTTATCGACACCCCGGATGACTTCACGCCCGACGACCTGTTCGTGGAAGGCCGCGATCAGGTCCTGGTCGCCGTGCGGATCACGCCGGTGTTCGCTCAGCTTGATCTCAGCCTGCTGGCCGCCGTGGTGGAGGAGGCGAACCTGCGCGGATTGAGCCTGGTGCGGGAGTCACCCCTTCGCGACGAGCACCTGCTGTGCGTGTTCGAGGCCTACGACGACGGGGACGACGAGGTCCTGACGGGCTGACCCACGAGGTTGTTGTGCACCGCCCGCGACGAGGTCGAGCGGTTCAAGGTGATCAGGTGAATCCCGGGGGCTCCCCCGGCCAGCAACCTCGAGGACAGCGCGGTGGCGACCTCGATCCCGACCTCACGGACAGCGTCGGCGTCCTCGGCCACCGCGGTGAGCCGGTCGGCGAGCCACCCGGGGAAGGCGGCGCCGGACAGGACGGCCATCCGCTGGATCTGGCTGACGCTCGTCACCGGCATGACCCCCGGCAGGATGGGAAAATCCGCGCCGTAAGCGGCGGCGCGGTCGCGGAGCCGAAAGAAGTCGTCGGCGTCGAAGAAGAATTGGGTGATCGCGTAGTCCGCGCCCGCAGCGGCCTTCTTGGCCAGGATCCGGGCATCATGATCAAGGTCAGGTGAGCGTGGGTGCTTGTCCGGGAAGGCGGCCACGCCCACGCAGAACTCACCGAGTCGGCAGACCAATTCGACCAATTCGCAGGCATAGGACAGGCCGTCCGCATGCGCGACCCAGTTCGCTTGCGGATCGCCCGGTGGGTCACCGCGAAGGGCAAGGATGTTGCGGATCCCGGCGCCGGCGTATTGCCCGACAATCCGCCGCAAGTCCGCAACGCTGTGATCGACCGCGGTCAGGTGCGCTACCGGCGTCAAGGTCGTCTCGCTGGCGATCCGTTCGGTGACCCGGACCGTCCGGTCGCGGGTAGAGCCGCCGGCGCCGTAGGTGACACTCACGAAGGCGGGGCGCAACGCTTCCAACTGGCGGATGGCCAACCACAGGGCCGCCTCGCCCTCGTCGGTCTTCGGGGGGAAGAACTCGAAAGAAAACACCGGACCGCCGCCGCCGGCCAGCAGCTCACGGACCGTCCGCGTGCGGCCTGGTAACACGGTCACCTCTGCACCCATCTGGGCAGCGTAGAAGAACAGCAGCCGACGCAGAACCACCGTCACGCCGTGCACGCCCCACGAGCCGGTCCTCGGACGCGGTCCTCGCTCAAGCGCGTACGGCCGCAGGTGGGGGTGAGGCAGCGCGCCGATGGCGTGAGCCGGCGCGCCGATGGGGTGAGGCAGCGCGCCGATGGGGTGAGCCGGCGCGCCGATGGGGTGAGCCGCCGCTTTGATCGGGTGGGCCGGCGCTGATGCGGTGAGCCGGCGCGCGGGTGGAGCGAAATCGCGGCGCAGTGGAGCGAAATCGTGGCGTTGGAGATCAACAAACGACGATATCGCTCCACTGCCCGCGCCGCACCGGTCGGCAGCGGTACCAGCCACGCCAGGGCGCGGCACCGGCGCCGCCCGCCCGTACGCTGAACGCGTGCCCGGACCCCTGGACGTCGACGATCTGTACGCCCGGGTGGGGAAGGCTCTAGCGGGCTTCCTGTCGGCCCAGGCACCGGTGCTGGACGCTGTCGGCGACGAGCTCGGCCCCATGATGGATGCCCTGTCCGCGCTGACCTCCTCCGGCAAACGGCTGCGTCCCGCGTTCTGCTACTGGGGCTGGCGGGGTGCCGGTGGCGATGAGAGTGACGCGATCGTCACGGCAGCCGCGTCGTTGGAACTGCTGCAGGCCGGTGCGATCGTGCACGACGACGTGATGGACAACAGCGACACCCGCCGGGGTCAGCCCGCGGTCCACCGCCGGTTCATGACGCTGCATCGATCAGCGGGGCTGCGCGGCGATCCCGCCGATTTCGGCAACGGCGCCGCCGTCCTGCTCGGCGACCTGTGCCTCACCTGGGCCGATCAGCTGCTGTCCGGGAGCGGGCTGAGCCCCCAGGCGTTGACCGCGGCACGCCCCGTGTTCGACCGGATGCGTACCGAGCTGATGGCCGGCCAGTACCTCGATCTGCTGGAGCAGGCCCGCGGCGGTGGTTCGGTCTCCCGGGCCAGGCGGGTGATCCGCTTCAAGTCCGCCAAGTACACCGTGGAAGGGCCGTTGCACCTTGGCGCGGCGCTGGCGGGTGCTGGGCCAGACCTGCTCGCGGCCTACAGCGCATACGGCCTCCCGTTGGGGGAAGCATTCCAGCTGCGCGATGACGTGCTCGGAGTCTTCGGTGACCCGGAGTGCACCGGCAAACCCGCCGGGGACGATCTGCGGGAGGGTAAGCGCACGGTGCTCGTCGCTCTCGCGACAGAACGAGGAACTCCGCGACAGCAGGAGGCGCTCCGCCGCCACCTCGGTGACCCGCATCTGGACGCCGCCGGGATCATCGAGCTGCGTGAGGTGCTTGTGGAAACCGGTGCCGTGACCACCGTGGAGGCGATGATCGACGACGCGCTGCGCCGCTGCCGGGACGGTTTGCTGACCGCACGGGTCACCCCGAGGGCTCGGCAGGTGCTGGGCGAGCTGGCGATCGCGGCTACCAGCCGGGACGGCTGACCGCGCCCCGGCGGCGCCCCGACCCCGGGCCCGGCCCGACCCGACCGGACCCGACCCGACCCTGGCCCGACCCCGGCCCGACCCCGGCTCGACCTAGGCTCAGCCTCGTGCGGATGATCAATGGCCGGACCGACCACGTGGTCATCGTCGGCGCGGGCCTCGCCGGCCTGTCCGCCGCCCTGCGGCTGGCCGGCGCGGGACGCCGCGTCACCGTGCTCGAGCGAGAGACCGTTCCGGGCGGCCGGGCCGGAGTCCTGCACGATGCGGGCTACACCTTCGATACCGGCCCCACGGTGTTGACCATGCCCGACCTGATCGCGGATGCGCTGGACTGCGTCGGTGAGCGGCTGGAAGACGTGCTCACCCTTGACCCGATCTCCCCGCTCTACCGGGCGTTCTACCCCGACGGTTCGACGCTCGACGTGCACGCGGACCCGGATGCGATGGCGGCCGAAATCGAGCGGGTCTGCGGACCGGCCGAGGCGACCGGTTACCGGCGCTACGTCGATTTCGTGTCGAAGCTCTACCGCTACGAGATGCGCGATTTCATCGACCGGAACATCGATTCCCCGTTCGACCTGCTCACCCCCAACCTGGCCCGGCTCGCCGCGCTCGGCGGGTTTCGGCGGCTCGCCCCCAAGGTGGGCCAGTACCTGAAGGATCCGCGTACGGCGCGGATTTTTTCCTTTCAGTCCATGTACGCGGGCCTCTCGCCGTACGACGCGCTGGCCATGTACGCGGTCATCGCCTACATGGATTCGGTGGCCGGCGTCTACTTCCCGCGGGGGGGCATGCACGCGGTCCCCCGCGCCCTCGCCGAAGCCGCCCAACGGCATGGGGTCGATATCCGCTACGGCACAAACGTCTCCCGGTTGGAGGTTTCCGCCGGTCGGGCCATTGCGGCGATCACCGACAACGGCGAGCGGATCGCCGGCGATGTCTTCATCCTCAATCCTGACCTGCCGGTGGCTTACCGAGAACTGTTACCGGCACCGATCACCCCGCGCCGGGTGCATCGCCAGGCATACAGCCCCTCCTGCTTCCTGCTGCTGGTTGGTTCCCGCCAGGGGTATCGCAAGCTGGCGCACCACAACATTCATTTCGGGCGATCGTGGCGCGGCGTGTTCGACGAGCTGATCAAGCGTCAGGAACTGATGAGTGACCCTTCAGTTTTGGTCACCAATCCCAGCCGTTCCGACCGCTCACTCGCACCGCCCGGGCGGGAGACCTACTACGTCCTTGTGCCCACCCCGAATCAGCGGGCCGGGCTCGACTGGGGACAGGTGGGGCGACGCTACCGGGACGAGGTCGTCGCCATGCTGGAGTCGCGCGGCTACCTGGGCTTCGAGGCGGGGATCGAGGTCCAGCATGTGACAACCCCCGCCGACTGGGCAGCCCGGGGGATGGAAGCCGGCGCCCCGTTCGCCGCGGCGCACACCTTCCGGCAGACCGGCCCGTTCCGGGCGGCCAACCTGGCCCCGAAGGTGGATGGCGTGATCTTCGCCGGCTCGGGGACCCAGCCCGGGGTAGGCATCCCGATGGTGCTGATCAGCGGGCGGCTCGCGGCGGAACGCATTCTCGGCCCGGACCGCGGTTACCGGTCGCGCGCGACGCGCTGAGGGCGATGATCCTCGGTGGGGCTGCGAGAATCACGAGGTGAGCGCGCGCGAACTGGATGCCGCGGGCATCACCGGGCCGGCGCTGCGCGCCTCCTACGAGGCCTGCCGCCGGCTCAACGCCGATCATGGCCAGACCTACTACCTGGCCACGCTGCTGCTGCCGCCGGCGAAACGACCCGCGGTCCACGCCCTCTATGGCTTCGCCCGCTCGGCAGACGAGATCGTCGATGACCTGGGTTCGAGCTTGACCGGAACGGAGAAAGCTGAGCTTCTCGCCAGCTGGGGCGAGCGCATCCTCGGCCGCAGCCCGGCCGCCGACCCCGTCACCGCCGCCCTGCGCGACACGATCGGCCGGTACGAGATTCCGCACGCGCTGTTTGAGGCCTTTCTTGCCAGCATGCGGATGGACCTGACGATCCGCGAGTACGCCACCCACGAGGAACTGGCCGCCTACGTCTACGGCAGCGCGGCCGTTATCGGTCTGCAGATGCTTCCGGTGCTGGGGCACGGCGGGGTGCCGTATGACGTCGTTGCCCCGTACGCGCGGGACCTGGGCACGGCATTCCAGCTGGCGAACTTCCTGCGCGATGTCGGCGAGGACCTTCGCCGGGGCCGGATCTACCTGCCGCAGGAAAGCCTCGCCCTGTTCGGGGTGACCCGCGAGCACCTGCAGCGGGGCGTGGTCGACGCTCCGGTGCGGCGGCTGCTGGCCCATGAGATCGCCCGCGCCCGGGAGGTGTTTCGCCGGGCCGCTCCGGGCGTACGGCTCTTGGACCCCACCAGCCGGGACTGTGTCGCGACCGCACTGACCCTCTACGCCGGCATTCTGGATGCGGTGGAGGCCGCCGATTATCGAGTGCTCGACCGTCGGGTCCGGGTTTCGGCACCCAGGCGGGCTGCGGTCGCCGGTCCGGGGCTCTACCGGGCCTGGCGCGCCCGGCGGGCGCCACTGCCGCTGCGCAGTGCGGGGGGATAGAAGTTGGCTATGGCTCGCGCCGCCCCCACCACACCCACCACGCGAGCGTCTGCCCGACGAGGGCGAATCCGAACAGCAGGTCCTCGATCGGGGCGTAGATGACGCGGCCGGAGCCGAACAGGGTCGGGGTTGCCCCACCGACGACGTCGGCGGGGTTGTAGGTCACGACCCGGTGGCCGGTCAGGATCCCGTTGACCACGAGCTGAAAGGACAGCACGATCGCGTAGGAGACCCAAAAAAGCCGGCGGCCGAGCAACCGGGTCCGCAACAGGTACCAGTCCAAGACAACCGTGAGCGCGACGCCCACGATGGCCAGCGCCGTGTAGCTCACTCGTCGCCCGCGGGCCAGCCGCGCACGGCCCGGACCGCCTCGAAGGTCAAGATGGCGCAGGTCGGGATCACCAGGAAGAACAGCAGCTCTTCCAGCGGCAGGTTGCCGATCCGCACACCGCTGAGCTGGCGCGGGTCGTAGGCCCAATGCCGGGAGGCAATGGCGTACACATCCCAGGCGCTGAACAACACGACCACGGGGATCAGCGTCAGCACCAGGCGCCGTGGCCGGTGGTAGACCCGGGTCCGCAGCAGCAGCTCGAGCGGCAGCGTGCCGAGGAAACAGGCCAGCAGCACCAGCAGGTAGAACGCCCTCACCGGATCAGGCCAGTGCCTGCGCGCGGCGCTTGACCTCCGTGCCGCGGTTCTCGCGCAGCGCCGTCAAGGGCGTGCCCGGCAACGTGGCGTCCTCGGTGAACAGCCAGCCCAGCGCAGCATCATCGTCGTACTGGTTGTCCCGCAGCAGCGTCAGCACGCCGGGCAGGCCCTTCACCACGTGGCCGTCTTGGATGAAATCCGCGGGGATGCGCAGCACGCCGTCGGCTCCTCGGACGGCAAGAAGCCGGCCATCACGCAACAGCTGACGGACCTGCAGGACGTCGCTCCCGAGCAGCTCGGCGACGTCGGGGACGGGAAGTAACTCCGGGTCGTTCACGGCACCCGACCCTACGGGAGAGCCACCGGGCGCCCGCCGGAGTCCGCCGACACGCGCGCCGCCTGCAAGACCGCGGCGCACGCCCGCGACTGGGCGGGCGGCGGCAGCCACGCGTCCTCGCCGCGGACGGCCGCGCAGAACGACGCCAGCATCAGGGCGTACGGATCGCAGGCCGCAAACGTTTCGCGCGCCGTGTCGTGCCCGTCGGAGAACAGCAACTCCGACGAGCGGTGATGCGACGTGAACGAGCTTCCCGCAAGCTCAATCTCGCCGGTGCTGCCCGTGATGCGCAGCCATTGCCGTTCCGGTGCGTCGATCGAGCAGTGCACCCCCGCGGTCGCGCCGCCCGCCAGGTCCAGCAGCAGGTCCGTCGACAGGTCCACCCCGGTCGGCCCGAGCCGGGCGCGCGCCGCCACCACCTGCACCTCGGGGGCCGACCAGAGCACCGCGGACACCGGGTAGCAGCCCACGTCGTAGGCGGCTCCGCCGCCCTTGCTCGGGTCCAACCGGTAGTTGCCGGCCCCGACGCCGGCAAAGCTGAAGCCGCCCTCGACATGGCGTACGTCCCCGATGGCGCCCGCGGCGAGCAGGGCCCGAGCCCGCGCCGTCCGGGGATGCCACTGGTACCACGACGCCTCGACGAGGAGGCGGCCGGCCGCCTGCGCCTCGGCCTGCATGAGCTCAACTTCGGCCACGTCGAGCGCGAGCGGTTTTTCACAAAGCACGTGCTTGCCGGCCCGCAACGCGGCCAGGGCCCACGGCAGGTGCGCATCGTTCGCGAGCGCCACATAGACCGCCTCGACGTCGGCGTCGTCCAGCAGCTCCTGATACGAGCGGTAGGCGCGCTCCGGGCCGAGCGCCTCGGCCCGCTGGAGGTCCCGGGCCGCCACGGCCGCCAACCGAACGGCGGGCAGCGAGCGGGCCGCCGGGGCCAGGGCCATTCTCGCGACCATCCCGGCGCCCAGGAACCCCAGCGATACCGGCCGGATCATGCGTGTTGCAGCGAGGGTTGCTCAGCCGCGAGCGTCGCCAGATCGCAGGGCTCGCCGGTGCGGATCCGGCGGCGACCGGACACGAAGTCACGCGGTCGGCCGACCGTGGCCAGGCCACGGAGCCGGCGGCGGTCGTCCACCCAGCACGCGGTCCAGTCGTCGGCGCGCACCTCACCCCGCCAGATCAGCCGATCGGTCGGGTCGTGCTGGCCGACCAGCTGGATCGTGCGCCCGAACTGATCGGACCAGACGTAGGGGACCGGATCATGCACCGCATCCCGATCCCCGGTGAGCACGGCGGCGATCGTGTCAGGAGCCTTCAGGGCGTCATCCCAATGGTGCAGCCGCATCAACCGGCCGTATCGACGCGAGCGCCACGCGGCCGCATCACCGACCGCCAAGACGTCGGGTCGGCTGACCGATCGGCACCGCTCGTCGGTGATCACGCCTCGGTCCAGGTCCACCCCAGACCCGATCAGCCAGTCGGTGGCGGCGCGGACACCAACCGCTACCAGCACCAGGTCCGCGCGCAGCAGCCGACCGTCGGCGAGCAGAACCCGGTCGCCGTCTGCGCGCTGGACGGCGACACCAAGTTCCAGCCGGATGCCCGCCTGCTGCCACCAGGGCAGCAGCACGGCGGCCACCTCGGGGCCGAGCGCGACGCCCAGCGGCACCGGGATCTCGTCGACGACCGTCACCTGACAACCGGCGGTTGCGGCAGCCGTCGCCACCTCGGCGCCGATCCACCCCGCGCCGACGATCACCAGCCGGAGTCCAGGGCGAAGCCGCGCCCGGAGGGCGAGCGCGTCGCCGATGGTGCGGAGCAGCAACGTCCCTTCCCCGGGCAGACGCACCGGGGTCGCCCCGGTAGCCACGACCAGGGCGTCGAAGGGTAGGTCGCCGGCATCGGTGCGCAGGACCGAGCCGTCCACCCGCTCGGCCCGGACCGGGCGCAGGATCTCCACGTCGGGGAGCTGCAGCGGCAGCGTGGTGTCGGTGAGATCGCCGGTGAGGACCGCTTTCGACAACGGCGGTCGATCGTACGGTGGGCGATCCTCGTCGCCGACCAGCGTCAACTCGCCGGCGAATCCCTGCTGACGCAGCGCTTCGCAGACTCTCCCGCCGGCGAGACCACCGCCCACGACGACCACGCGCTGCACGGGCCGGGACCCTACGCCCGGCCGGCCGAAACCGGCCCCGCAGCACCGCCTCACGTCAAGTCGGCGCGCCCAAGGACTTGTCACATCCGCCCCATACGCACCACGATGCACTCCAGTAACTTCCCCCACGTGCCGAGGACCCTCCTATGCCCCGCTTGCCCAAGCTGCTGATCGCCGCGGCTGCCCTGATCGCCCTAGCCACCGCCGCCGCCCCGGGCTGGTCCCCGTACGTGGTGCAAGCCGGTGACACGTTGTGGGGCCTGGCCCGGACACATCACACGTCGGTCACTCAACTGCAGCGCTCCAACGGGCTGTCCGGGGACCTGATTTACGTGGGTCAGCGGCTGGACGTGCCCGGCAACGGCGTGCCGGCGACGGCCGATGCGGGCTCAGGCGGCGCGAGCTCGAAGGGCCGGGCCTACACCGTGCGCGCAGGGGACACGCTGACCGGCGTGGCCCAGGCGGCCGGCACCGACCTCGGCGCAATCGCCCGGCTCAATCACCTCACGGGTGACCTCACGATCTACATCGGTCAAAAGCTGCGCCTGCCGGCCGCTCCGGAGGGGGTGTTTGCCGCAGCGCCCAGCAGCCCCCAGTACGCCCCGGCGATCAGCGCCAGTGCCCGGACGCTCGCGACCCGCAGCGATCCGGGCAGCAGCCGCATCCGGCAGATGATCGCTGCCGAGGCCGGCCGCCAAGGCGTGGATCCGTCCCTGGCCCTGGCCGTGGCCGATCAAGAATCCGGCTTTTCCCAGCGCATGGTGAGCGGGACGGACGCCGTGGGGGTCATGCAACTCGAGCCCTACACCTCGTCCTGGCTCGCCGCCTACACCGGGACCACGCTCGATCGTTACAACGTCGCCGACAACATCCGGGGCGGCGTCACGTTGCTGCGACTGCTCAGCGCGCAGGCCAGCGTCTCGGACACCATCGCCAGCTACTACCAAGGGCTGGCCAGCGTCCGGGCCCGCGGGATGTTCAGCGACACCCGGTCCTACGTCCAGAGCGTCACGGCGCTGCAGCGGCAATTCCGCTAGGTCTACCCGCAGCTGGCGGCTGCGCGCGCCGTCGGGGTGCGGTCCGGGTCCCGACCTAGACTTGCCGTGATGGACGGATACACCCGCGCGCTGCCGACCGCCGAGCCGCCGCAGTCCCCTCCGGACCCCGAGGGCCGAGGCGAAGCGCTCACCGGTCGGCTGCTCGACGGCCGCTATCGGGTGCTAAGGCCACTGGCCCGCGGTGGAATGGCGACGGTGTACGTCGCGCTGGACACCCGATTGGAGCGCGACGTTGCGCTCAAAGTGATGCACCCCGCGCTCGCGCACGACCCGGATTTCGTCGCGCGGTTCGAGCGTGAGGCCAAGGCGGCCGCGCGGATCAACCACCCGAACGTAGTGGGGGTCAGTGACACCGGGCAGGACGGCAGCGGCGCCGATCGCGTCGTGTACCTGGTCATGGAACTGGTCCGCGGCCCCACCCTGCGCGATGTGCTGGCCGAACGGGGTCGATTACCCGCGAGGCAAGCCTTGGAGGTCCTCGAGCCGGTATTGGCCGCCCTCGCCGCCGCGCACGCCGCCGGCCTGGTGCACCGCGACGTCAAACCGGAAAACGTCTTGCTCGGGCAGGACGGGAGCGTGAAGGTCACCGACTTCGGTCTGGCCCGGGCGATCGAGGCCAGCGCCCTCACCGTGCACGGCGGCCTGCTGCTGGGCACTGTCGCCTACCTCGCCCCCGAGCAGGTCAGCCGCGGCGTGGCCGACGCGCGTACCGACGTCTACGCGGCGGGGATCGTGCTGTCGGAAATGCTGACGGGCGCCGTGCCGTATACGGCCGACACCCCGATGGCCGTCGCCTACCAGCATGTCCATCAGCGGGTGCCGCCCCCCTCGCAGCGCACGCCCGGCGTTCCGGCTGCCCTGGACACGCTGGTCACCCGGGCGACCGAGCCCGAGCCGGATGATCGCTATGCCAACGCGGGCGCCTTCCTCGTCGCCGCGACCCAGGCGCGGCGAACGCTCACGACGTCGCCGGGCAGATCCGGTGACACCGTCGCCCTCCCGCTCACCGAACACCTGACTCAGGCGCTGCGCCGTGCTCCGAACACCGACGCCAGGCCGCCGAGCCGTCCGTCTACCCCGGACGCGACGAACCGTCCGCGTCGGCGGCACCCGCGCCGATGGCTGATCGGGCTGTTGATCTTGTTGCTGCTCTCCACCGGCGCCGCGCTGACCGGCTGGTGGCTGGGGAGCGGTCGGTACGTGCACGTTCCGGGTGTGGTCGGGATGGCCCCGGCAAACGCAGTGCAGCGGCTCAAGGACGCCCACCTGGTGGCGCAGACCGGGCCATCGGTGTACTCGGACACCATCGCCGCCGGACTGGTGGTCGCCACCAAGCCCGGCCCCGGGGCCCGCTTGCAGCGCGGCCGAACGGTCCGGCTGGACGTGTCCCGCGGCGTGCTGGAGCGGGTGGTGCCCTCGGTCTCAGGGCGACCGCTGGACGCGGCCCGAACCGCGTTGGCGGCAGCCGGGTTGAGCGTAGGCACCCTGACCCATGTCTATGACGACGCGCACCAGGCCGGCCAGGTCCTGTCGAGCAAACCCCCGCCGGGGACCCGGGTCCGGCACGACACCGCGATCGCGCTGACCGTCAGCGACGGCCCGACGCCGGTGAGCCTTCCCAACGAGACCGGCAAGAGCAGCGGGGAAGCGACCGGCACGCTGCGCGGGCTCGGCCTGAAGGTCACCACCACTGAGGCGTTCTCCGACACGGTGCCGGCCGGCAGCGTGATCAGCCAGAACCCGCCGGGCGGTGGGACGGTGCATCACGGCGACACCATCTCCCTGGTGCTCAGCAAGGGTCCGCAGATGGTCGCGGTGCCCAATGTGCAAGGGAAGAAGGCGGACGAGGCCCGGGCACTTCTCGATCAGGCCGGCCTCAAGACGAACGAATTTGACCTGCTCGGAGGCGGCAACCGCGTCTTCGCGCAAACACCGGACGCCGGCACCACCGTGAA
>DASYGP010000012.1:0-5722 GCA_035999615.1 Mycobacteriales bacterium | reverse complement strand
GTGATCGACCCCGGTGTGATCGACCTCGGAGAGGAAGCCGGCGGCGGCCACGTCCAGCTCGTCCAGGACGGCCGCGAGGTCGCAGTCGTTGTAGCGAAAGCGCCGCGCCCGCAGGTCATTGAGCATCGGCTCGAGCACCGGCCGGTGCTCGGTCCGGTTCGGTGCAACCGGATCGTGTAGGTCACGTACACGTCGCGAAGGTGGCAGCCGTATTCGGCCACGGACCAGACCTCGGGGCTGGGCCGGCGCCGGCGGGCCGGCGGCGAGATCTCCTCCACCGCGGCGCGGACGGCCGCGGGCAGGCCCCGGATCACCTCGCTGGCGCGGGCGACGGTGATGTCCGGATAGGCTAGCGCGCAGGACGGGCAGCGGTAATCCTCGGCGGCCAGGGGCGCGAGGCCGCTCACCGCGGCCTCCCCGCGCCGGTCTCGCGCTCAGCGGGCACCCGGGAAATTTATCGGCCCGGACGGAGCGCCGCTTGTAGGCTGCGCCCCTTGACGACCGTGCGGAGCGCGCGGCCCCTCCGAGCCCCCCTCGGCGAGGGGCCGCTTTTCGCCGAGGTCGGGCAGGAACTGCGCTGGAACCTACGCGGCCGGCCCGGCTGGCTGGCCGGTATCGGCTTCAATTTCGTGCTCGCCGCGGCCTACCTGGGCTATTACCGGTCGACCGCTCACTTCCCCGACCACGGCTTGGCCTACATCGGGGCTTCCCTGTCCGCGTGGGTGCTGGCCGACCCGATCACCACCAACCAGTTCGGCGGGGAGGGCGAACGGGTCGCGGCGGCCATCACTGGCGAGGTCGGGATCGGCCGGATCCTGCTCGTCAAGAACCTGGGGCTCGGCCTGCTGCTCCTGATGATTACCCTCCCGGTATCCCTGGTGGCAACGGCTTGGGTTGGGCAATGGCGTCAGCTGCACGATGCCGTACTCATCGATCTTCATGTTTTGCTTGTCTGGTTGGGACTGGGCAACATCGTGTCGGTGCTGCTCCCCTACCGGCCGATCCCTTTCGCGGAACGGTGGCGGCTTCGCCGGACCTGGCTGCGGTGGGGCAGCTGCCTGCTCATTCCCTACGCCCTATATGCGGTGATCGGTTTGCTGTCGATACCCGTACGCGCCTTCGCTCACGGCGGGCGCCTGCACCATCCCGCGCAGTACGCCCTGCTCAGCCTCGCCTGGGGCATCGGCTACTGGCTCGTCGCCACGCTGGCGGCACGGTCGCTGGCCCTCCGGCGGCCGGCGCGGCTCTTGCGGGATCTGCACCGGCCGAACTGACGCGCCGGCTAGCGATCCTCGCCGTTGGGCGCGCGGGCGTAGCTGTTGACGTACTCCTGCCCGGACAGGTGCTGCACCGCCGCCCGAATCCCCTCGGTCACCTCACGCAGGGCCCGCGCCGAACGCTCCTCCTCCCGGCGACCGGAGAAGTCCAGCGGGGCGCCGAAGTGGACGGCGACCTTGGCGCGGTGCCAGCGCCGATCACCGGGACGCAGTACGTGGTCCGTGCCGATCAGCCCGACCGGGATGACGGGCGCCCCGGAGCGCAACGCCAGCCGGGCCACTCCGGTACGGAACTTGTGCAGCCGGCCATCCGGGGAGCGGGTGCCCTCGGGATAGATGCCCAGCACCTGACCGGCGGCGAGCAGCTGCACCCCGGTCACGATCGTGGCCGCCGCGGCGTGCGGAACGTCGCGGTCCACCGGCACGTGGCCGAACTCCCGGAACATCCGCGCCTGGAACCGGCCCCACAGCCCGGACTGGGTGAAGTAGTCCGACTTGGCGAAGTAGATCACCTGCCGCCGCGCCGAGATCGGGGTGAAGACCTCATCGGCCGCCGACAGGTGATTAGCCGCCAGAATCGCCGCGCCGGTGCGGGGCAGCTGCTCCAGGCCGGTCACTTCGGGGCGGAAATACCCGCGCACCGCCGGGTAGGCGATCAGTTCAGTGGCCCGGTACAACACCCGGCCACGCTACCGGTCGGGAGATCCGGGGGGCCGGCCTGGCGCGGGGCGGGCGCTCAGGCGGTCGATCGCTCGATCGCTCAGGTGAGGCTGTGCGCCACCGTGCCGAGCACGTAGGTCACCGCCATCGTGGTGCCGCCCACCAGCAGGTTGCGCAGCGTCGCCCGGCCCTTCGGCGCCGATCCGAGCCGGGCCGCCAGATAGCCGGTGAAAGCCAGGCCGAGCAGGACGACGGCGACGCAGACGGCGATGCGTACCTGCGTCGGGGGCAGCAAGATGGCGAGCAACGCCAACGCTCCCCCGGCCAGGTAGGACAGCGCGGATGCCAGCGAGGCCTCCCACGGGCTGACCAGGTCGCTGATGTCGATGCCCAGCTCGGCCTCGGCGTGCGCGGCGAGCGCGTCTTGGGCGGTCAACTCGATGGCCACCTCCCGCGCCACCCGCAGCGACAGGCCCCGTTGCATGTACAGGTGCGCGAGCTCATCAAGCTCCTCGTGCGGAATCGTCTCGAGCTCGGCCCGCTGGATACGCAGCAGCGCCTCCTGGCTGTCGCGCTGCGCCTGCACCGAGCTGTATTCCCCGCCACCCATCGACAGCGCCCCGGCCACCAGGCCGGACAACCCCGCCAACACCAGCCCGGTCGTGCTGGAGGTGGCGGCGGCGACGCCGACCACGAGGCCGGCCGTACTGGTCATCCCGTCGTTGCAGCCCAAGACCCCGGCCCGCAACCGGTTCAACCCGTTGACTGACGTCGACAGCAGGTGCGCCGAGGCGTGCGCCGGCAGCTCCTCGGCGCCCTCCGGGTGGGCCGGGGAGAGCGGGGATCCGGCGGTGCTTGATGGGCTGGAGCTCGCCGGATCGGTGTTCGCCGGGCGGGTGTTCGCGCTCGTCTGGCTTGCTCCGGGACCTGTCGTCACTCGGCTGCGAGCTCCCCTCTTGGCTGCGGGCCTTTTCATCACGGACGACTCCGGTTTCGGTTCTCCGCCAGCAACGGTAACTGCTGCGCCGCGCACCGAACCGCGCGCAATGGAGCGATATCGCGCGCGAGTGGAGCGATATCGTGACCGTGGAGATCATCTAACGACAATATTGCTCCACTACGCGCGGCCGGCGGGGGTCGGTGACCTCCTGGCTGGTGCCCGAGTGACCAGTGTGGCGGGAGTGGTGATGACGCCGCGCACATAGGGGGGGCCGAGGCCCAAAACACGGCTGTTACGGGGGGACTCGCCAGGTGCTGGGCCGCGCCGAGCTGGGCAGACGCCCGGCCGGCGCGGGCGTGGCGGCCGGGCGAGGCCCCTACGCCGCCGTTCAGGCTATTGAGCTCGGGCGCATTCGCGCCGATATCTGCCGATGCCGGATGCAAACAGACTCGTGGCTCGACGGGGGCAGTCGTGAGCACGGACAGGGTTACCGAGAACACCGGATGGTCAGCGCGCCCGGCGCTGGCGGCAGCGGTCCGCGCCACCACGTTCCTGGTGCCGGTGGCCCTCGCGGCAGCCGCGATCCTGGGCGCGGCGACCGTGGTGCCCCGGCCGGTCAGCCTCCCGGCTCAGCTAGGCCGGCTCGCGGCGTTCCTTGCCGTCAGCTGGGCGGTGGCCTGGTGCGCGCACCGGGTGCTGCAGCGGGTCCTTCCGCTGGCCGCTTTGCTGGAGATGTCGCTGTGCTTCCCGCAGACCGCGCCCTCCCGGTTGCGGCTGGCCCAGCGCAGCGGCAGCGCCCCGCAGCTCGCGACGCTGCTCACCGCACCGGCGAACGAGTCCACCCAGCAGGCCGCCGAGCGCATGCTGACGCTGATCACCGCCCTCGGCACGCACGACCGAAAGACCCGCGGCCACGCCGAACGGGTCCGGGCGTACGCCGAGCTGATCGCCGCATCCATGGGGCTGCCCGACCGGGACCGGGACCGGCTGCGTTGGGCCGCCCTCATGCACGACATCGGCAAGTTGCACGTCCCAGCGGCCCTGCTGAACAAGGCCGGCAAGCCGGACACGGACGAGTGGGCGGTCCTGCGCGACCATCCCCGCGCCGGCGCGGAGATCGCCGGGCCGCTGCTGGAGTGGCTCAAGCCGATGGACCTGGTCATCGTCGAGCACCATGAGCGCTGGGACGGGACCGGCTACCCGACCGGGACGGGCGGTCAGGACCTCAGCGAAGGTTCCCGGATCGTCCAGGTGGCAGACGCTTTCGAGGTCATGACCTCCGCCCGTTCCTACAAGCGGCCGGTACGCAAGGACGCTGCGTTGCGCGAACTCGTCCGGTGCGCCGGATCGCAGTTCGATCCGCGGGTCGTGCGGGCCATGGTCGCCATCCCCGGCCGGAAGCTGCTGTGGGCCGCCGGCCCGGTCGCCTGGCTGGCCGAGCTGCCGCTGCTCGGGGTAAACACCACCACCTTCATCAGCAGCACGGCCAGCCAGATCGGTGGCGTCGCCGCCAGTGCCGCGATCGCCGGTGCGGTGACCCTCAGCGCGGGTGCCCCGGCCGCGGCGATCGCGGCCGCACCCCCTGCGAGCGGCGCTGGGTCGGCTGGAGCGAGTACCGGGGCCGCCACGTTGACCGGCTCGGCCGGGGGAGTGCCGTACGTCGCCGGCCAGGTCGCGCGCGCCGCCAGCCTGCGCTCACCCGGGGGATCGGCCGGTGGCTCTCGGCTGGGGCAGCAACCGGCCCCCGGTGCCGGGGCTCCCGCCGGGAGCGGTCCGGGCACGAGCGTTCCTGGGGGGTCGCCTCCAGCGGCGGGGGGTGGCAGCCCGGTGAGTGGCGGCGGATCAGGTGGCAGCCCGGTGAGTGGCGGCGGGTCGGGTGGCAGCCCGGCTGGTGGCAGCGGGTCGGGTGGCAGCCCGGCTGGTGGCAGCGGGTCGGGTGGCAGCCCGACGCGCGGCGTGATCGCGCCCCCGCCGGCAGCGCCGTCCGGTCCGACCCTCCCGCCTGCGCCTGCTGGCGTCCCGCTGCCGCCGCCGCCGATCCAAGTGCCGGTGCCGCCCCTGAGTGGCCTGCCGCTGCCACCCCTGCCACCGGTGCCGGTGAGCGTGCCGCCGCTTCCGTCGCTCCCACCCGTCCCGCCGCTGCCGCCGCTGCCGCCGCTCCCACCGGTCCCCCCGGTCCCGTCGCTGCCGCCCGTACCGGTGCCGCCGATCCTGGGCGGGCTGTTACCGCCGATCCTGGGCGGACTGCTCCCGCCGATCCTGGGCGGGCTGCCACCCCTACTGGGCGGGCTGCTCGGCCACCAGGCACCCGCGGATCCGGGCCAGCCCGGCTAGGTGGGCTCGGCCCCGGGACACCCACGGATCCGGGCCGGTCCAGCGAGGTGGGCTCGGCCCCGGGACACCCGCGGATCCGGGCCGGCCCAGCGAGGTGCGGCCCGCATCCCAATCAGGGCCGGCTCAGCGGGTCCACGGGCGTAGCGCAATCTGTTGGCGGCCAATGCGGGGGACCCTGGAGGATGCCCTGATGGATTCCCCACCCGACCAGATCGACTGCTCGGCACTGCGCCTGCAGCGGTGGCGAACGGCCAACCTCGCGGAGCTGGTCGCGGCGTCGGCGGCGTCCTTCGACCACCTGCGGCCATGGATGCCATGGGCGCAGGAAATGCCCAGCGAAGACTCCACGCTGCCGTTCCTGCGGGGCTGCGAACAGCAGTGGGCGGCCGGCGAGGCGTTCCAGTTCGCGATGCGCCGCCCCGGCGACGACGCCGTCGTCGGCTCCTGCGGCTTGATGCGGCGGATAGGGGACGGCGCCCTGGAGATCGGCTACTGGGTGCACGCGGCGCAC
>DASYGP010000184.1:0-10742 GCA_035999615.1 Mycobacteriales bacterium | reverse complement strand
TAGAGCCAGGGACACCTGGAGGTAACCGATGAGCTCGAACGCGCTGCCGGTAGCCGCGGCGCCCGTGGGCTCGAGGTCGGCCTCGACGGTGCGGACCCGCCGGTCCCGCATCGGGCCGCGGGCCGCGCAGCTCGGGCCTGGACTGGCGCTCGTACTCGTGATCGCGGCGGCTGCCACCGGACTGGGCCGGCTGGCGCCCGTGGTGGGAGCTCCGGTGTTCGGGATCGTCCTTGGTGTGATCACCACCGCGGTGTTCCACCCCGGGGCGAAGCTGGCCCCAGGGGTCGCTTTCGCCGGCAAGCAGGTCCTGCAAATCAGCATCGTGGTGCTCGGCACCGGCCTGTCGTTGTCGCAGGTGGTGCACTCCGGCGGCTCGTCGCTGCCGGTGCTGTTCGGCACGCTCGCCGTGGCGCTCGGCGGCGGACTGCTCATCGGTCGCCTGCTCGGCGTCACCGGGGACGTCCGCACGCTGATCGGCGTGGGGACCGGGATTTGCGGCGCCTCGGCGATCGCCGCGGTGACCGCAGTGCTGGGCGCGGCGGAGGCCGACGTCGCCTACGCGATCGGCACGATCTTCACCTTCAACGTCGCCGCCGTGCTGCTCTATCCGGCGCTGGGGCATCTGCTGGGACTGTCGCAGCACGCCTTCGGCTTGTGGTCGGGGACCGCGATCAACGACACCTCCTCGGTTGTCGCCGCCGCGTACACCTACGGGCCGGCGGCCGGCGCCTATGGCGTCGTGGTGAAACTCACCCGCAGCCTCATGATCATCCCAATCAGCATGGGGGTCGCCTACCTGCATGCTCGGTCGGGCCGCACCGTGTCCGGCCCCTCCCCCCGGCAGCTGCCCTGGCGAGCCATCTTCCCGCTGTTCATCCTGGGCTTCCTCGTCGCCAGCGCCCTGGACACCGCCGGCGCGATTCCCGCCGGGTGGCATCCCACGCTGAGCACGGTCGGGCTTTTTCTGATCACCGCTGCCTTGGTCGGGATCGGGCTGTCCACGGACTTCGGGATCCTGAAGAAGACCGGTCCGCGCCCGTTGCTGCTCGGCGGCATCCTCTGGGTCGCGGTCGGGGTGACCAGCCTGCTGCTGCAGTACGCGACCGGCACCGGCTAGCTGCTCGGGCGGCGGCGGGTGGCCATTGGCTGCTCGACGTGGCGCTCCAGCGCCACCTCAGGCAGCCAACGGCCAGCGGAGGGGGCTGCGGGCGACGGGGCGGCCCGGCGGCGAGGCGGGCCGGGTGGGCAGGGTGGGCAGTGGCTGCTCGACGTGGCGCTCCAGCGCCACCTCAGGCAGCCAACGGCTGGGGTGGAGTGGCCGGGCCGCGGCTGGGCGGGCGTGGCCGGGCGGCAGACGGGTGGCGGACGGGCGGCGTGGCCGGTCGCCGACGGGGCGGCGGCGGGGGCGGCGGGGCCGGGTGGAGGACGCGCGGCGGGGGCGGCTGAGTCAGACCACGCGGCGGCCGCGCTGCCAGACCGCGTGCACCAGCGGCACCCCGGGCCGATAGGCAAGGTGCACGTAGGACGGGGCAGCCAGCACCACAAGGTCCGCGCGCGAGCCCACCCGCAGCGCGCCGATATCGCTGCGCCGCAGCGCCTTCGCTCCCCCGGCGGTGGCCGCCCACAGGGCCTCGGCGGGGGTCAGGAACATGTCGCGTACGGCGATCGCGAGGCAGAAGGGCATCGACGATGTGTACGACGAGCCCGGGTTGCAGTCCGTCGCGAGGGCGACCGTGACTCCGGCCGCGAGGAGCCGGCGGGCATCCGGGTAGCGCGCCCGGGTGGAGAACTCCGCGCCCGGAAGCAGCGTCGCCACGGTGCGCGAACCGGCCAACGCCGCCACATCCGCCTCGGTGAGGTAGGTGCAATGATCGACGCTGGCGGCCTCCACCTCGACCGCGATCTGCACCCCGGGACCGGGCTGCAGCTGATTGCCGTGCAGCCGCGGGAGCAGCCCGCGCGCCATCCCCGCGGCCAGCACGGCCCGGGTCTCATCGGCGTCGAAAGCACCCCGGTCACAGAACACGTCCACCCAGCGGGCGTGCGGCGCGCAGGCGTCCAGCATCGGACCCAGCACGAGATCCAGATAGGCCGACCGGCGGCCGGCGTAGTCCGGCGGCACGACGTGGGCCCCGAGGAAGGTGGTCTCGGCCGTCAGGGATGCCGCGGCGCGCAACGACCGGGCCTCGTCCACGACCGTCAGCCCGTAGCCACTTTTGATCTCCACCGTCGTGGTGCCTTGCCGGAGCATCTCGTCGACCAGGTCGGTTGCGGCGGCGAGCAGGTGCTGATCGCTGGCCGCCCGGGTCGCGGCGACGGTCGTGGCGATCCCGCCCGCCGCGTACGGCCGCCCCGCCATCCGGGCGGCGAACTCCGTCGAGCGGTCCCCCGCGAACACCAGATGGCTGTGCGCATCGACGAATCCCGGGATCGCCGCCCGGCCGGCGAGCTCCACCCGCGCGTCGGCGGCCGGCGCCGCGCGGCGCTCGCCCACCCAGCGGACCACGTCCCCCTCGAGGACGATCGCCGCGTCCGCGATCAGTCCCAACGGGCTGCCGTCCCCGACCGCCGGATCGTTGGTGACCAGCTCGGCGAGTCCGGTGAGCAGCGTGCTGCTCACCGGACGAGCCGCCCGACCGCCTCGGTGAGCCGGCCGGCCACGTCGCCGAGGGTCAGGTGCCGCCCGCCGGTGACCACCGCAACCCCGTCCCGGACCACGTCGGTTACGTCGGCGGAACTCCCCGCGAACACGGCGGTTTCGGCGCTGGCGCCGCAGCCCGCGGTACGCACCGAGTCCAGCCGGAGCGCCACCAGGTCAGCGCGCGCCCCGACCCGGAGTTCCCCGGCGTCCGGCCAGCCGAGGCTCGCCTGACCCGCCGCGCTGGCGGCGGTGAGCAGTTCGGCCGCGCTCCAGTGCCCCCGCGCTTCGGTGGCCAGCCGTTCGTCGAGTTCGGTGGCCCGCGCCTCCTCGAACAGGTCAATCGTGAAATGCCCGTCCGAGCCCAGCGACAGCGACGCGCCGGCCTCGAACAGCCGGCGGGCCGGACCGATCCCGTCGGCGAGGTCCCGCTCGGTGGTGGGGCACAGGCACACCCCGCAGCCCGCGCCGCCCAGCAGCTCGATGTCGGCGCCGGTGAGGTGGGTGGCGTGCACCGCGGTGGTCCGGGGGCCGAGCGCGCCGGCGGCATGCAGCACCTGCGTCGGGGTCCGCCCGTAGTGCGCCAGGCAGTCGGCGTTCTCGGCCTGCTGCTCGGACAGGTGCACGTGCAGCGGTGCCTCGTGGTCGGCCGCCCAACGGGCGACGGTCCCGATCTGATCTGCCGGGACCGCCCGCACCGAATGGATCGCCGCGCCCACGCGCACCCCGGCGGCCGCCGCGTGGGTGCGCTGCAACGCATTCACCCGCTCCGCCCAACCGGCCGCGTCCCCATCGCTGAACCGGGCCTGCACCCCTGCCGCCGGCTGCCCGAAGCCGCCCGCCAGATAGCAGGTGTCCAGCAGGGTGATCCGAACTCCCGCGGCCTGGGCCGCCTGGATCAACGCGGTGCTCATCGCGTTGGGATCGTCGTATCGCTGGCCGTTGGGGTGATGGTGCACGTAATGGAACTCGCCCACGGCCGTCACGCCGGCGAGCGCCATCTCGGCGAACACCGCCGTCGCCAGCAGCCCCAACGAGTCCGGGTCGAGCCGGCCGGCCAGCTCGTACATCTGCTCCCGCCAGGTCCAGAAACTGCCCCGTCCCCGCTGGGTGCGGCCCCGTAGCGCGCGGTGAAAGGCATGCGAATGGGTGTTCGCCAGGCCGGGCAGCACCAACCCGCGCAGCACCTGCGCCGAGCGCGGCGGTGCGTCGACGCCGGCCTGCAGGGACTGGATCCGGCCGGCGTCGACGCCGACCAGCACGCCGCGCTGCACGGCCGCACCGAGCCAGGCGTGCTCACACCACCAGCTCGCCCCGCTCACCCGGTGACCCAGTCGGTCATCGCCGCGGCCAGCGCCAGCACCCCCGCCTCGCAGTCACCCGGCTCGGCGAACTCCCCCGGCGCGTGGGACACCCCGGTCGGATTCCGCACGAACAGCATCGCGGTTGGCACCCGGGCGGACAGGATGCCGGCGTCGTGCCCGGCGCCGGTGGCCAGCTGCGGCAACTCCCCCAGCACCCCGGCCAGCCGCCGCACCGGTTCGGCCGGGAACGAGACCAGCGGCGTCAGCGACTCGGCGGTGACCTCCACGGCGGTGCCGTCCGCGGCGGCGGCCCGGTCGGCCCGCTCGCGCAGCTCGGCCAGCACCGTGTCGAGACCGGCCTGATCCGCGGCCCGCGCGTCGAGCCAGCCCTCGACCCGGGACGGGATGGCATTGGTGCCGTTGGGGAAGACCGCGACCTTGCCGAACGTGGCCAGCGCGCCCGCCGCCCGGGCGCTTTCGCGGGCGGCGAGCACCGTCGCCGCGTAGGTGAGCATCGGGTCGTGCCGGTCCGCCCACTGGGTCGTCCCCGCGTGGTTGGCCGCCCCGGTGAAGGTGAACCGCCACCGGCCATGCGGCCAGATGAAGCTCGCCAGGCCCAGCGGCGCTGCGCGGGTGATCAGCTCTCGGCCCTGCTCGATGTGCAATTCGACGAACACCCCGATCCGGGCGAGCGCGGCGTCATCGCGCCCCAGCCCCGCCGGGTCGTGGCCGGCGGCGGCCATCGCCTCGGCGAGGCTGGTGCCGTCGGCGTCGCGCAACCCGCGGGCCGCATCGGGCGCCAGCAGCCCTGCGGACAGCCGGGAACCGATGCAGGCCACCCCGAACCGGGCCCCCTCCTCGTCGGTGAAACAGCACACCGCGACCGGCCGGGCCGGGGTGACACCGGCGTCTTGCAGCAGCCCGACCGCGGCCAGCGCGCTGACCACACCCAACGGACCGTCGTACGGGCCGCCGTCCGGCACCGAATCCAGATGTGATCCGGTCACGAACGCGTCGGGGCCAGGGGTCCCCCACCACGCCCACAGGTTGCCGTTGCGGTCGGTCTCGACGGCAAGCCCGAGATCCTGCGCCGCGGCCCGGAACCACTCCCGGCAGGCCAGGTCGGCGTCGCTCCACGCCGAGCGGCGGTAGCCCCCCGTGTTGGGGTGCCGGCCGATCGGGAGCAGCTCACCCCACATCCGGTGGAATGCGGCGAACCTGTCGACCGGCCCCGGCGCGCCGGCCGGCCGCGGCAAGCTAGGCCAGTCCGTTGGCGCTGAGGAAGCCGGCGGCCACCTTTACCGAGTCCTGCTTGTCGACCTGCACCTTGCTCACCAGGTCGGTCAGGATCGCGGTGGTCAGCTTGGCCGACACGGCGTTGAGCGCGGCCGTGACGGTCGGCGTCGCCTTGGACGCGGTCAGCACCGGGACGACGTTTTCGGCCAAGAACAGGTTCTTCGGGTCGGTCAGCACCACGAAGCCCTTGGTCTTGATCGAGCTGTCCGTGGAGAAGATGTTCGCGGCGTCGACGGTGCCATCGGACAGGGCCCGGACGGTCAGCACACCGCCGGAGTCCAGCGGCTTGAACGTCTTGAAGACCACGTTGTAGACCGACTTCAGGCCGACCAGACCGGTCTGCCGGCTCTTGAACTCGGGGCCGGCGCCGACGCTGAGCTGGCCCGCGACCGGCGCGAGGTCAGCGATCGAGGTCAGGTGATATTTCGCGGCGGTTGCCTTGGTGACGGCGATCGTGTCCTTGTCCTCCGCCGTGGACTGGGTGAGCAGGGTCAAGCCCTGCGGAAGGGCGGCCTTGAGCGCGGCGTAAACGGCGTCCGGGCTGGACGCGGTCGAGCTGCCCTTGTCGAAATAGCTGAGCAGCGTGCCGTTGTACTCGGGGATGAGGTCGATCGAGCCGTCCTTCAGCGCCGGGATGTACACCTCGCGGCTGCCGATGTTCAACTTCTCGGTGACGTTCACCCCCTTGGCCTTCAGCGCGCCGGCGTAGATCTCGGCGAGGAGCACGTTCTCCGGGAAGTTCGCCGAGCCCACCGTGATGCTGCCGGCCGAGGCGGCCGAGGACGACCCGCCCGCCGCGGACGTGGCGGCGGAGCTGCCGCCGGCCAGTGGGCTGCTCGAGGAACCGCAGGCGGTGAGCGCGAGCACGCTGGCCGCGGCGGTTACCAAACACGAGAGCTTGCCGATCATGCGAGGCCTTCCTGAGAACGGTCGGAACGGGCGGACGAAGGCGCGGACACCGACGAAGCTGGCGCGTCCGCGGAGGCAGCCGAGGAGGCGGCCGTCGACAAACGCCCGGAGATCCCGGGAGAGACAATCATGCGCTGCACCCCGAGCAAAACCAGGTCGAGGATGATCGCGAGCGCGGCGACCAGGACGGCTCCCGCCGCCACCTCGTTGTAGTCCTGGTTGGCCAGCCCATCGATGAGCAACCGGCCGAGACCCCCCAGCGCGACATAAGCGGCGATGGTAGCGGTCGCGACGACTTGCAGCACGGCGCTGCGCAAACCCGCCATGATCAACGGCAGGGCCAGCGGCACCTCCACGCGCCGCAGGATCCGCCACTCGGTCATCCCCATGCACCGGGCCGCATCGGTGACCATCGGGTCCACCGCCTGGATCCCGGCGTAGGTGCTGGTCAGCAGCGGCGGGACGGCCAGCACCACGAGGGCGACCAGGACCGGCGTCAACCCGATGCCGATCAGCAGGACCACGATCGTCAGCAGCCCGAGGGTGGGCAGCGCGCGGGCAGCGTTGCCCAGGTTGATGGCAAGGAACGCGCCCCGCCCGGTGTGCCCGATCAGCAACCCCAGCGGGATGGCCAGGGCGGCGGCGATGACCAGCGCCAGACCGATGTAGTGCAGGTGCTCGAGCAGCCGGTGCGGGATACCGAAGCTGCCGGTCCAGTTGGCCCCGGTGCTCAGATAGTGAAACAGCCCACGCAGGAAGGTCATCGGGCCCGCCCCGCCCGGACCCAGGGGGTGAGCAGCCGTTGGCCGAGCACCAGCAGGGTGTCGACGACCAGGGCGAGCAGGACCAGCAGACCGACGCCCACATAGATCGGGGTGAGGAAGTCCAGCTGGAATCCGCTGGTGAACAGCTGCCCCAACCCGCCGACGCCGATGACCGCTCCGACGCTGACCAGGCTGATGTTGGCGACGGCCGCCACCCGCAGACCGGCGACCACGACGGGGACGGCGATCGGCAGCTCGACCTTGATCAGTCGCCGGATCCGGCCGAAGCCCATCGCGGTGGCCGCCTGCAGCACATGCTCGGGTACCGAGGCCAGCCCGTCGACGACGGTCCGGGCCAGCAGCGCCACCGTGTAGATGCTCAACGCGACGACGATGTTCAGCGGGTCCAGGATCTTGGTGCCGAGCAGCCCGGGGAGCGCGACGAACATGGCCAGCGACGGGATCGAATACAAGATCCCGCTGACCGCGAGCAGCGGCGGGTAGAACCGGCGCCAGCGGGCCGCGAGGTAACCGAGTGGCAGCGCCACCAGCAGCCCGACGGCCACCGGGACCAGCGCCAGGTACACATGCTGGCGCGCCAACATGATGATCATGTCGCGATTGTCGGAGATCCAGCCCCAGTTCACCGGGGGGACCGACTCAAATCGTTGGTACGGCCGGCGCGCAGCTGCTCGGTCAGGTGCCGCGCGATGGCCTCGTGGGTGACCGACCCGGTGACCACCCCCTCGCCGTCCACCAGGACGGCCCGACCGGCAGGACTGGTCAACGCCAGATCCAACGCGCGCCGCATCGAACCGTCGGGCGACACCGTCCCGCCGAGCCGGTGCAGGCCGTCGGCCGGCACCGTGCCGGCGCCGTTGCCGGCCACCTCGCCGTCCAGCCAGCCCAGTGGCCGGCCGGCCTCGTCGACGACCAGCACCAGCGGGCCGGCTCCGGCGCCGGCTCCGGCTCCGGCGCCGGCACCGTCGCGGGCCGCGGCCAGCGGGGAGCCGGCGGCCACCACCGGCTCCGCGTCGATCGGCAGGCCGGAGGAGGACAGGAACGACAGGCCGCGGATGCCCCGGTCGCGGCCGACGAAATCGGCGACGAAGTCGTCGGCCGGCTCGGCCAGCAACTCCTGCGGCGGGGCCAGCTGGGCCAGCCGGCCGCCGGCCCGCAGGATCGCCACGTAATCGCCGAGCTTGATGGCCTCGTCGATGTCGTGGGTGACGAACACGATGGTCTTGCCGAGATCACCCTGCAGGCGCAGGAATTCATCCTGCAGGCTGGCCCGCACGATCGGGTCGACGGCGCTGAACGGCTCGTCCATCAGCAGCAGGGGCGGGTCGGCCGCCAGCGCCCGGGCCACCCCGACCCGCTGCTGCTGACCGCCGGAGAGCTGCACCGGGTAGCGGCCGGCGAAGTTCGCCGGCAACCCGACGCGTTCGAGCAGTTCGGCGGCCACCGCCCGGGAACGCTTGCGGTCCCAGCCGAGCAGGTCCGGCACGGTCGCGATGTTGTCCAGCACGGTGCGATGCGGGAACAGGCCAGCCTGCTGAATGACGTAGCCGATGCCGAGGCGCAGCTTGACCAGGTTGACCTTGCTGACGTCGTTGCCATCCACCAGGATCCGGCCGGCGGTCGGTTCGATCATCCGGTTAATCATGCGCAACGACGTGGTCTTGCCGCAGCCGGAAGGCCCCACGAGAACGGTGATTTTCCCGTCCGGGGCGATCAGGTCCAGGTTGTCGACCGCCGCGGTGCCGTCCGAGTAGCGCTTAGTCACGGACTCGAATTCGATCACGCACACGCCTCACCGTTGAATGGACTGATTCAGTCTGCGAACAGCCTGAAGCAGGTGTCAAGGCAAACGATAGTTTGGCGGCCGTTAGATTGGCGGCCGGACCATGTTGGCCAACAGTCGGGGGGTCGCGGGTGACAGGTGCCACCCCACCGGCGCTGATTCACCTCGACGGGGCCACGCTGCGCTGCGCGCAGATTGATGCGGTGGCCCGGCGCGGCGCCGGAGTTCGCGTCGATCCCGCCGCGCGGGTCCGCGTCGCCGACGCGCACGGCAGTGTCGAACTCACCGTGGTGCGCCGCCCCGTCTACGGGCGGACCACCGGAGTCGGCGCGCAGCGTCACGACGCCGTCCCGGAAGCGGACCTGGGGGAACACGGGAGCCGGCTACTGCGGAGCCACGCTGCCTGTGTGGGACCGCTCGAGGACCGGTCAACCGTACGAGCGACTTTGCTTGTCCGGCTCAACCAATTGCTCTCGGCTGGCGCTGGGGTACGTCCGGAGGTGGTCGATGCCCTCGCCGCGGCGTTGCGGGAGGGGGCCGTACCGAACCTGCACCGGTGGGGGGCTGTGGGCACCGGTGACCTCTCGTCGCTGGCCGAGCTGGCCTTAACTCTCGCTGGCGAATTGCCTTGGGCCGCAGGAGGTTTGCCCCCCGTAGTACTCGACAGCGGTGACGCGCTGGCCCTGATCAGCAGTAACGCGCTCACCGTCGCCACCGCCGCGCTAGCCGCCATCGACCTGGCCGAGCTGCTGCGTGCCGCCACCGTCGTCGGCGCCCTGTCCTTCTGCGCGCTCGAGGGTTCATGGGAGGCCTACGACGAGCAGGTGCACGACGCGCGCCCCTACCCCGGCGCGCTCACCGTCGCCGCCGATCTGCGTGCCCTGCTCGGTCATCCCGCGCTGCACCGGCCGGCCCGGCGGCTGCAGGACCCCTACGGGCTGCGGGCGGTCCCCCAGGTCGCCGGCGCCGCCACCGGCGCGCTCGCCGACCTCGCGCGTTCGGTGGAGGTCGAGGTCAACGCCGCGGTCGAGAACCCGCTCGTGCGCGGTGATGACATCTTCCACCACGGCGGCTTTCACACCGCCGAGCTGGCCCTCGCGCTGGACCGTGCCCGGGCCGCGTTGCTCCCGGTAGCCGCGCTGTCCACCGCGCGGCTCGGAGACCTGCTCGATCCGCAGCTGAGCGGACTGCCCGCCTTCCTGGCCACCGGGCCTTCCGGCAGTTCCGGCGTCATGATCTTGGAGTACATCGGCCAGGACCTGCTCGCGGAACTGCGTGCACTGACGGCTCCGCATACGGCCGGGAGTGCCGTACTCAGCCTCGGTTTGGAGGAACACGCCAGCTTCTCCACCCAGGGGGCGCGGGCCGCGGTCCGGGCCGCGGAACTGTTCGCGATGGTCCTCGCGACCGAGCTGATCGCGGCGATCCGCGCGTTACGGGCGGCGCCGGAGCGCCTGCTCGACGCCCCGGTCGGCGCAGCGTTTGACCTGTGCGCCGCGCAGTTGCCGGCCGAGACCGAGGACCGGCTGCTGGGCCCGGACCTGACGCTTGCCGCCGCACTGCTGCCCAGGTTGGCGCAGCTGACGGTGTCGGGGCAGCCGGCTTCGAGCGGGGTTGGTTAGCCGGCCTCGAGCGGGCGCAACTCGTCGGCGTAGCTGACCGACATCCTGCGCAGCACCCCGTCGGGGGTCAGCGTGTATTGCCCGAGCCGCCAGAGCGGCGGCGAGTAGGCGTGTACCGACACGGTGTCGTCGGTGGCCCCGGTCAGCCGGTGCAAGTGATCGGGACCGAAGGCGAATGAGGAGCCGGCGGGGACCCGGCGCTGCAGGTGCTCGCCACCGAAGCGGGGATTGCTCTCCACGAGAGTGCCCTGGACCACCGCGACCGCACCGCTGGACACATCGTGGTCGTGCCAGCCGGTATCGCTGGCCCGGGTCCAGCACAGCAGCCAGATGTCGACGAACGCGTCCCGGTAGAGCGACACGTAATGCCGCCGCTCGTCGGAGAAGGCGACCTCGCCGGACCAG